>DATCSE010000236.1:0-18626 GCA_036568605.1 Burkholderiaceae bacterium
TCCTCCGGGCCGCCGGTGGTCGCGACCAGCCACAGGTCCTTGCCGCGCAGCGCGCTGCCTCCGTGGCCATAGGCCCAGCCGAACGCGAGCACGTCGTCCAGCCACAGCTTCATCAGCGGCGGCATGCTGTACCAGTGGATCGGATGCTGCCAGACGATCAGCTTCGCGCGCTCGAGCAGCGCCTGCTCCTCGGGCACGTCGATCAGGTAGTCGGGGTACAGCGCGTACAGGTCGCGCACCAGCACCGACGGCGCGCGGTCGCCGTCGGGCACCGAACCGGCCAGGCGCGCGGCGCGCTGCATCAGCCGGCGGTTGACGCGCGAGTGCTCCATCTGCGGATGCGCGACGACGACGAGGACGTCGGCCGCGGGCACGCTGCCGGAGGGATCGGCAGCGCCGGCGGCGACGGGTAGGGGCGTGGAGGCCATGGGAAAAGCTCGTGCAGGGGCGACACGACGTCGCTGGTTAGTCTCGATGGCAGGGCGGCAAAAAGCCCCGCTAACATAACCCGAAAGCCGATACCGGCTCGCAACGCGGGGTCGTCCGTCAACACACAGGAGGTTTTGCATGCCGGTGATCGTGGTGGCCAATCCCAAGGGAGGTGTCGGCAAGACCACGCTGTCGACCAACATCGCGGGCTATTTCGCGTCGCGCGGCCATGCGGTGATGCTGGGCGACGTCGACCGCCAGCAGTCGGCGCGGACCTGGCTCGGGCTGCGGCCCGCGGCGCTGCCGGCCATCGGCACCTGGGACACGCTGCACGACGACATCGTGCGCCCGCCGCGTGGCACGACGCATGTCGTGCTCGACACGCCGGCCGGCCTGCACGGCCGGCGCCTCGACGAGACGATGAAGCTCGCGGACAAGGTCCTGATCCCGCTGCAGCCCAGCATCTTCGACATCCACGCCACCCACGCCTTCGTGCTCACGCTGCTCGAGCACAAGCGCAGCGACAAGGTGAAGCTCGCGATCGTCGGCATGCGCACGCGCGAGGGCACCATCGCGACCGACCAGTTGCGCAGCTTCCTCGAGAGCGTGAAGGTGCCGCTCCTCGGTTTCGTGCGCGACACCCAGAACTACGTGCACCTGGCCGCGCATGGCCTGACGCTGTGGGACGTCGGCTCGATCCGCTTCGAGCGCGATCTCGAGCAGTGGCAACCCGTCGTTCGCTGGCTGGAGGCGTGACATGAAAAGCTTCGAGCACCTCGCCGATCTGGCGGCGCTGGTCGGCCAGGAAGTCGCGGTCAGCGACTGGATCACGGTCGACCAGCAGCGCATCAACCTGTTCGCCGACGCGACCGGCGATCACCAGTGGATCCACCTCGACGCCGAACGCGCGAAGCAGGGCCCGTTCGGCACGACGATCGCGCACGGCTTTCTGACGCTGTCGCTGCTGCCCGAGCTGTCGGCCAACGCGATCGAGATCCGCGACACGCGCATGGGCGTGAACTACGGGCTCAACAAGGTGCGCTTCCCGGCGCCGGTGCCGTCGGGCAGCCGGCTGCGCGGGCGCTTCAAGCTCCTCGCATTCGAGCCGCTGCAGGGCGGCGCGCAGCTGACGATGGAAGTGACGATGGAGCGCGAAGGCTCCGACAAGCCGGTGTGCGTGGCCGAGTCGGTCGCGCGGCGCTACACGTAAAACACCAGCCCGCTGGATTACGATCGGCGCTCAGGGAAAAGAGGAGCCGCCGATGAAGGTACTGTTGATCGACGATCACCCGTTGATCCTGCAGGCGTTGCAGACGGTCATCCAGGGGCTGGGCAGCGACACGACCGTGGTCGGCGCGGGCAGCGCACGCGCGGCGCGCGACACGCTGAAGGCCGACCCCGACTTCGACCTCGTGCTGCTGGACCTTCAGCTCGGCGATGCCGACGGCTTCGACGTGCTGGTCGAGTTCCGCTCCAAGTACCCGGCGCTGCCCGTCGTCGTGGTCTCGGCATCGGACCGCACCAGCGACGTGATCCGCGCGATCGACTCCGGTGCGATGGGCTTCGTGCCCAAGCGTGCCAGCAACGACACCTTGTTCGAGGCGCTGCACATGGTGATGTCCGGCGGCATCTACGTGCCGCCGATGACCATGGGCTCCGAGCCGCCGGCGGCTCGCCTCGAGGGCGACACGGTGCCCAGCGTGCTGCGGGTGTTGCGCGAGCAGTCCCAGGACAGCGGCTTCCAGCAGCAGTCGCCGATCGATTCCCTGGGTCTGACGCCGCGCCAGACCGAGGTGCTGGCGCTGCTGCTGAAGGGCCATCCGAACAAGCTGATCGCGCGCGAGCTGAACGTCTCGGTCGAGACCGTCAAGGACCATGTGGCCGCAGTGTTGCGCGCGCTCAACGTCAGCACGCGCACGCAGGCGGTGCTCGCGGTCAGCCAGATGACCCACCAGGGCGGGCTGCCGGCGTGGCGCAACTCGTCGCGTTGAAGCCCGACGGCGACGCGGTCGCCGCGTCCGCCGCCGCGGCGATCCCCGGCCTGGCGGCCGCGGCCGGCACGACGGCCGCGGCCGATGCGCTGATCGGCGCACCGGCCCACGACGAGTACGTGATGCTGCGCGACAAGGTTCGCGTGATGTTCTCGTACAACGCGATCTCGCTGGCCGGGCATGCGATCGGCGCGATCGTGATCGAGCTGGTCTTCGCGGCGGTCGCCCCGTACGCGCTGAAGCTCGCGTGGGGCGCCGTCTTCGCGCTGCTGTGCGCGGTGCGCGTGGTGCTCGCGGTGCGCTTTGCGCGCGACGAGCCGCAGACCGTCGCCGGGCTGCGTGCGCGGCGCCAGATCTGGGTCACCGGCACGCTGATCAGCGCCGCGATGTGGGGCTGGGCCGGCTGGGCGTTCTACCCGTACGGCAACGCGCTGCAGCAGATCGTGCTGGTCCTCGTGGTCTACACGTTCTGCGTGGCCTGCATCCCGATCCTCGCGCCGCAGTTCCGCCTGTACCTCGCGTTCCTCGCGATGATGTACGTGCCGACGATCGCGCGGGTCGCCCAGGAGGGCACGCTGGGCGTGCAGACCGCGATCGTGATGGGCGTCGCGATGGCGATGACCATCGTGCTCGGCCGCAACTACGCGGCGACGTTCGACACGCTGAGCCGCCTGCAGCTGCGCACCGAGGCGCTGATGGAGCAGCTGCGCGCCGAGAAGGCGGTGTCCGACGCGGCGCGCCAGCAGGCCGAGATCGCGAATCGCGCGAAGACCCAGTTCTTCACCGCCGCGAGCCACGACCTGCGCCAGCCGCTGCATGCGATGGGCCTGTTCGCCGAGGCGCTGCGCCAGCGAGTGCGCGAGCCGGAAGTCGCGCAGCTGGTCAACAGCATCAACGAATCGGTGGACGCGCTCGAGGGCCTGTTCTCCGAGCTGCTGGACATCAACCGGATCGACAGCGGGCGGGTCGAGGTGCACGCCGAGCACTTCGAGCTCGGCGAGATCCTGCGCAAGCTGCGCCTGCATTTCGAGCCCAGCGCCTTCGAGAAAGGCCTGGCGCTGCGGCTGCGCGGCGGGCAGCACGTGGTGCATGCCGACCCGCTGCTGGTCGAGCGCATCGCACGCAACCTGGTCTCGAACGCGATCCGCTACACCAACGACGGCACGGTGCTGGTCAGCGCACGCCGGCGCGGCGAGCGGGTGCTGCTGCAGGTCTGGGACACCGGCCTCGGCATCCGCGAAGAAGAGCGCGTGCGCATCTTCGAGGAGTTCTACCAGGTGCCGAACACTTCGGCGGTCAGCCCCGAGCAGCGCAAGGGCCTCGGGCTGGGGCTGGCGATCGTCAAGCGGCTGGCCGACCTGATGAACGCGCCGCTCTCGGTGCGCTCCGAGCCGGGCCGCGGCACCGTGTTCACGCTGGCCCTGCCGCTGGGCCGGGCACCGCGCGTGCAGGCCGCGGCCATGCCGGGCAAGGGGCCGGTTTCGCTGACGTTGGACGGGCGCCTGATGGTGATCGTCGAAGACGAGCCGGCGGTGCGCGGCGGCCTGGAGGTGCTGCTGCAGGGCTGGGGCGCCAAGGTCGTGTCGTTCGACAGCGCCGCTGCGGCCCGCCTGTGGGCCGAGCAGAGCGACCCGGCGGTCGTGAAGCCGGATCTGCTGATCGTCGACTACCGGCTCGAGAGCGGCGTGACCGGCGTCGACGCGATCAAGGCGCTTCGCGCCCGCTTCGGCGCGAAGCTGCCGGCCATCATCGCGACCGGCAGCACGATGAGCGGCCAGGAGCAGGAGGCACACGCGAACGACTTCCACCTGTTGATCAAGCCGGTGGTGCCGAACAAGCTGCGGGCGATGATTGCGTTCAAGCTGGGGGTCGGCCGCAGCTAGGGCCGACCCCACCTCCGTTGGCCCTGAGCCCTTCGACAAGCTCAGGACAGGCCTGTCGAAGGGCTGGTGGGTGTGGGCACAGGGCTTCGACAGGCTCAGCCCGAACGGCTGTTGCGTCGATGCCCCGTTGCATGCGGCATTACCAGCCTATGTCCTCCAGCAATTCCAAGGTCAGATCCTTCGGCGCCGACACCGCGATCGGTTGATTCGGCTCCGCAAACGGCTCCATCAGCAGGTTCGGGGTGGCCGACGTGTCGTAGTGCGAGACCGACGAGCCGCCCTGGTACGGGTTCGGCGTGTACAGGTAGACGCGGTTCAGGTAGTCGGCGCCGGCCAGCTTCAGCAGGTTGTCGTACAGCACGCCGAACGGCGCGAGCCACGGGCTGGCCGCTGCCGCGACTGCGGCCTTGATCGCCGCGCCGTCGTCCTTCGAGACGCGCACCGATGGGATCGTGATCGTGTCGTCGCTGCCCGCGAGGTCGGGCGGCGGTGTGCCGGCCACGTTGTTGGCGATGACCACGGCACGCGCCCCGGCGACCTGCGCGTTCTTGACCTTGACCGTGAATGCGCACCCGCCGCGGTCGATCACCGCGATGCGGCCGCGGATCTTCGCGGCGTCGCTGGTCGCCAGCGGTGCGCACGCGGCTCCGCCGGCGGTCGGTGTCGGGAGCACCGCGAGGGGGGTCGAGATCAGCGTCTTCTTGTCGATGGGCGGTCCGAATTGCGCGGTGCCTATCATCAGGGTGCGGTTCAACCCGCCGCCGAACACGAACAGCTCGGGCGTGCCGCGGTCGAGCACGCGCGGCGCGGTCTTCGTGACCGTGCGGCCGTTCCACACGAGGTTGCGCGGCACCAGGGCGGAAGCGGCCCGCTCGCCGTCGGTCATCGCGCTCCAGACCTTGTGCTGCTTCGGATCGAGCAGGTAGTGGTCCCAGATCGACGGGAAGCCTTCGTCGCCCGGTGCTTCGGCGGGGAACTGCAGGCCGGTCTCGCCGTCGGTGAAGGTCTGGAAGCCCAGCCCGTGGCCGAACTCGTGCAGCACGGTGGTCAGCAGATCGATCTGCGCCGGATCGGTGGGCTTGCCGTCGAGCCCGAGGTAGAAGCTAGAGCCGTCCAGGCAGCCCGGCTGGCCCAGGTTGCCGTTGAAGAACGCAACGATGTCGGCGCTGACGAACGGGTCCGGATTCGGCTCGAGCTGGATGCCCGCGAGCTTGTTGGCCAGCGCCGACGGGTACCACGTGCCGGTCTGCTTCGCGTTCGGGAAGTCGCGGAACACGTTGTAGGCGCCGGCCGCGCCGAGCACGGCCTGCGTCGCGGTGCAATCCAGCGGGCCGAAGGTCGCGAGCACCTGGATCGGCACGTCCGACCTCAGCCGCTTGCCCCAGAAGTTCGCGACGAACTGGAACACGTTCTGGCGCTGCTCGCCCAGCGTCGTCGCCGGGTTGCCGCCCACCGGCGCGACCGGCGTCGGGTCGTTGAAGCCGACGCCGGGGGCGTCGATGTTGATGACTTCCAGCGTCGCCGCGCCGGCGGTGGTCGCCGCGGCGAACAGCAGCGCGCCGCCCATGAAGGCGGCGCGGCAGAGGGTACGGAAGGCGCGCAGCTCAATGGTCATGCCGCTCTCCCTGCGCTGCCGGGGCGCTGAACGCGGTGGCCACCGCATCGGGGCCGGTCACGCACTGGGTCGAGATCGAGCCGTCGGCATCGCGTTTCGCGACGCTGAAGGCGAGCATGCCGGGCTTGAATCGCTGGCCGACCGCACCGAGCTGCGCCTGCGTCGGCGTGGCCTGCATGCGCTTGAGCGCCGGGTGCGCGGAGATGCCGGTCAGGTCGGGCTTCGCGGCACCGCGCAATGTGGCCTGCGGCGCGGCGGCCGCGGACGGCGCGGTCGCGAGCTCGTCGAACTCGGGCGCGCGCGGCCGGCGCGTGGTCGGGTCGATCACGACACGCTGCGCCGCGACGCTTGCGGTTGTTGTCGTGGCCGTTGCAGTGGCCGTTGTCGATTGCGCATGACTCGCCGGCACCGCCGCGAGCGCGGCCAGTGCGCAACCGACCGTGGCGGCGATGCGCGCCCCGGCCGCTTTCTTCTCCGATCGCACAGACAACATCATGGGGATGGCTCCGCTGGGGAAGTGAAGGAAGCGGCCATGCTCGGGACGCGCGCACGGCGCGTCCACCCCCAAACTCCGCAAAGTCGTTACGGTTTATGTACGAACGCGTGCGCAGGTATTTCGATCGTGCCTGAACGTATGAACGCCGGAGCGCCAAGCACCCCAGCTCACCAGGCCGATCCGGGCGATCAGGCCGGCGAGTACGCGAGCCGCACGTAGATCGGCGCGAACGCCTCGGCCTGCGTGACCTCGAGCAGGCGCTCCCGCGCCAGCTCCAGCATCGCGATGAAGGTGACGACCAGCACCTGCGGGCCGCGGGTCACGTCGAACAAGTCTTCGAACAGCGCGAACTTGCGGCCCTGCAGCGTCTTCAGCACGATGCTCATGTGCTCGCGCACGCTGAGCTGCTCGCGCGTGATGTGGTGGTGCTGGTTCAGCTTCGCACGCTTCAGGATGTCGGCCCAGGCGGCGCGCAGCTCGTCGGGGTCCACGTCCGGAAAGCGCGGTGCGAGCGACTGCTCGATCACGACCTGCGCGCGCAGGAAATCGCGGCCGATCACCGGCAGCGCATCGAGGCGCGCTGCCGCCAGCTTCATCTGCTCGTATTCGATCAGACGGCGCACCAGCTCGGCGCGCGGGTCTTCGGCTTCCTCGCCTTCGGCCGTCTTCTTCGGCGGCAGCAGCATGCGCGACTTGATCTCGATCAGCATCGCCGCCATCAGCAGGTACTCGCTTGCGAGCTCGAGGTTGGTCTTGCGGATCTGCTCGACGTAGGCGAGGTACTGGCGCGTCACGCTCGCCATCGGGATGTCGAGGATGTTGAAGTTCTGCTTGCGGATCAGGTACAGCAGCAGGTCCAACGGCCCTTCGAACGCTTCGAGGAAGACCTCGAGCGCATCGGGCGGGATGTACAAGTCGGTCGGCAGCGCGAACAGCGGCTCGCCGTACAGGCGCGCGACCGCGATGCCGTCGACTTCCACCGGCTGTGTCTCCTGCGCGGGCGGCGGCACCTCGAGGGTCGCGGCGACCTCGTCGTTCATCGTCGAAACAGACGCGCGACCGTCAGGTCTTGGTCTGGTAGACGTACGGCGTCTGGCGCACGCGGGCCGCGCGGTACTCGGCCTGCGCGTCGCGGTCGATGTGCCGGTCCCACAGCAGCGCGCGGCCGGCGCGCTGTTCGGCCTCGAGAGTGGGCTTCTTCGACTTCAGTTCCTCGATGAAGGACGTGACGTCGGATTTGTAGGGTTTCCAGAACAATGGCATGGGGGCTTGGCGCGCACGCCACAGGGCGGACGCTAGAGTCTAGCGGTCGATTTTACCGGGGGACCGCGATGTCCGAAATCCACGCTCCTTCGCGCGCGCGACGCTGGCTGGCGGCCGGCGCGATCGCCGCTGCGGTCCTGCTCCCCGGCTGCGATGTGCAGCGCATCGCCGAGCTCGAAGTCGGCGTGACCACCGAGGCCGACGTGCGCGCGAAGTGGGGCGAGCCGGTGGCGGTCTACACCGACGACGACGGCACCCGCGTGCTCGAGTACCCGCGGCAGCCGGCCGGTCAGGTCAACTACATGCTCGCGATCGGTGCCGACGGCAAGCTGGTCGCGATGCGCCAGGTGCTGAAGCCGGCGAACTTCGCGAAGATCCAGCCCGGCTGGGACAAGGTCCAGGTTCGCCGCCTGCTCGGGCGCGCCGCGAAGACCCAGGTCTACCCGCTGAAGCAGGAGGAGGTCTGGGACTGGCGCTACGCCGACGGCAGCGAGAACAAGGTGTTCTCGGTCAGCTTCGACACCAGCGGCCGCGTGACGGCGACCTCGACGACGCTGGATCCGCGGGATACCGGTGAGGCGGGGCGTTGAACGCAGCGTCGCGACCTCGCGGACGCACGATTCATCAAATTTCGTTAGGCGGCATGCGAGCATCGCGCGCATGCATGAAGTCGAGCTGAAGCTCCAGGTCCCGGCCAGCGCACGGGTCGCGGTCGATGCCGCCGTGGCCGGGCGTACGCCGGCGCGGCGCCAGCGCCTGCAGGCCGCGTATGTCGACACGCGCGATGCCGCGCTCGCCCATGCGGCGCTCGCGTTGCGCGTGCGCCGCGAGGGTGCGCACTGGGTGCAGACGCTCAAGGGCAGCGGCGACGATGCGCTGACTCGCTTCGAGCACAACGTCCGCGTGAGCGCGCCGGCATCGGGCGGGCCGCCGTCGGCCGACCCGGCGCTGCACCGCGGCACGAGCGTCGGTGACCGGCTGCTCGCGCTGCTCGGGCACGAAGGCGCCGCGGCGCTCACCGTGCGCTACCGCACCGACGTGCTGCGCCGCAAGCGCACGCTGCGCCATGACGGCGCGACCATCGAGCTGGCGTTCGACAGCGGCACGATACACGCCGGCGACGACGCGGCCTGGCCGCTGTGCGAGCTCGAGCTGGAGCTTGCGAACGGCCAGGGCGATCCGTCCGCGCTGGTCGAGCTCGCACGCATCTGGACGCGCCGCCACCACCTCTGGCTGGACACCCGAAGCAAAGCCGAGCGCGGCGAGCTGCTCGCGCGCGGCACGCGCATCGCGGCGGCCCGCACGGCGCGCAAGGTGACGCTGACGCGCGAGATGAGCGCTCACGCCGCATGGCGCACGTTGCTGCGCGAGTGCGTCGGCCACATCGCCCCGAACGCGAGCCAGATCGCCTCGGGCGAGCATGGCGACGAGCACGTGCATCAGTTGCGCGTCGCGCTGCGCCGGCTGCGCACGGCGTGGCAGCTGTTCGATTTCATGCCGTCCGACCCGGCGCAGGTGGAAGCGGCCGCGACGCTGTTCCGCGGTCTGGGGGCCGCGCGCGACCAGGCCGTCGCGGGCGTCGCATTCTCGGCGGATCTGGAACGGGCGTTCGAGCGCCTCGGCGTGCCGCGCGATCTCGGGCGCGCGGCGTCGGCAGCGGCACCGGCGGCAGCCGGCGGCAGCGAGGCTGTGGACCCGGGCGTGCTGGTCCGCGGCGAGCCTGCGCAGATGCTGATGCTCGGCCTGATCGCCGATTCGATGGAACCCGACGCCCCGGTCGACATCGGGTTGGACGACGAGCCGCTGGCCGAGCGCCTCGCGCGCCGGATCAAGCGCTGGCACAGGCGCGCCGCGGCCGATGCGCTGCGCTTTGCCGAGCTCGACGACACGCAGCGCCACCGCCTGCGCAAGCACGTCAAGCGCTTGCGCTATGCGGTCGAGTTCAGCGCCGGATTGTTCGAGCGCCGGCAGGTGAAGCGTTACCTGAAGCCGCTGCGCGCGCTGCAGGAGGATCTGGGCGTGATCAGCGACGTCATCGTGGCGATGCAGGCGCTGCGCGCGACGCCCGAGGGCCCGGCGCACCACTGGTTCGCGCTCGGTTGGCTCAGTGCGCACCGCGATGCGCTGGTCCGGCAGGCCGCGGCGCCGCTGCGGGCGTTTGCCGAGGCCGAAGGATTCTGGCGCACGCGCTGACGACGATCGCCGCGGTCAGCGCAACGGCCGTCCCACCAGCCGCTCCAGCACACCCAGCGGCGACGCCTGCGGGTCGTGCTGGCGCTCCGGCGGCAGGTAGAACGTCTGCTCCATCATGTGCTGGCCGCCCATCGCGGCGTGCAGCACCTGGTCGCTGAACACGACCCAGGTGGTGCCGGGCGCGAAGTTCACCGCGGCCTGCGGGCTGTTGCGCTGGAAGTCGGTGTCGGCCTTGGTGCGGTCGTGCAGCAGCAGCATCGTGTGGTCGTATTCGGTGCGGCGGCGCTTCGTGACGTGCAGCGCCTGCAGCAGCGCCGCCGAGCCCGGGACGGGCCGCCGTATCGTCGGCAGGTACAGCCGCGCCAGCTGCTCGAACGGCATGCCGACACGCCAGCGCCGCGGCTCGCCGTTCGGGTTGACGTTGCAGAACACGCGCAGCAGCCGCGTGCCGTGCATCGGGTTCGACGGGAACGCGTCGACATGCAGCCGCGTGTCGTCCTTGCGCCAGCTCGTCTCGCGGCCGGCAACGTCGACCGGCCGGAACGAGGTGTTGCCGCGGACCAGGTGGCCGCGGTAGTGCGGGAACAGCCGCAGCGCGAATGCCTCGCTCTGCTCGGCGTAGCGCACGATCATCGCCTTCAGCGCGGCCAGGTCGGCCGCATCGCCGAGCGCGCCGCGCAGCTCGCCGCCGGGCCAGCGCACCGAGATGTTCTTCGCCTTGCCGTCGGCCCAGCGCGCGTCCAGGAAGCGCCGTTCCGATTCGCCCAGCACGAACGGCAGGCGCGGGAAGCTCAGCACCATGCCGTCTTCGACGACGCGCTCGACGCCGCGGGTCGGGCCGTCGTCGCCCCAGCTCGTGTCGGGGTATTCGCGGACGATGTCGACGCGCTCGGGGACGGCGGTGGAGGTCATCCGGGGATTGTGGCGCGATCGGTGGTGTCGCTCTCGACACGCTCGAGTGAACCCAGCGCCGCGGCCAGGTCCGGCACCAGGTTCGCGTCGCCGAGCACCGCATCGAAGCCCGATTGCTTGATCAGCCCCAACGGTTGTTCGTTCAGCGCGCACAGCACGAGGCGGGTCGAGCGCCGCTCGAGCGCACGGTGCAGCTGCAGCAGCGCATCGAGCCCGGAGTTGTCGATCGAGACCAGCTGGTGCGCCTCCAGCACCAGCGTGCGCACCGTCGCCGGCAGCTCGTCGGCCAGCGACTCGACCTTGCCGACCGCGCCGAAGAACAGCGAGCCGTACAGGCGATGGACACGCGTCGTCGCGTGGTCCACCTTCGGCAGCGCGAGCGGCTCGATCCGGAACAGCGTGCTCATCCGGTAGATGAACGCGATGCACGCGACCACGAGGCCGACCTCGACCGCGACCGTCAGGTCGAAGATCACGGTCAGCAGGAACGTGCCGATCAGCTTGAGCCGGTGCTCGGGGCTGAAGTGGCGCAGCCGGGTCAGGCTGAATTCGTGCCACTCGCCCATGTTCCAGGCGACGAACAGCAGGATGCCGGCCAGCGCCGCGAGCGGCACGCTGGCCGCGAGCGGTGCCGCGGCGATCACGATCACGAACAGCGTGGCCGCATGCACGACGCCCGCGATCGGGCTGGTCGCGCCCGCGCGCACGTTCGTGACGGTGCGCGCGATCGTGCCGGTGGCCGGGATGCCGCCGAAGAAAGGCGCGACCACGTTCGCGACGCCCTGCGCCATCAGCTCCTGGTTCGGGTCGTGGCGCTTCAGGGTCGTCAGCGTGTCGGCGACGCGCGCGCACAGCAGCGATTCGATCGCGCCCAGCAGCGCGATCGTGATCGTCGGGATCACCAGGTGCTGCGCGCTCTCCCAGCTCAGCGCCGGCCAGGCCATCTCGGGCAGCGAGCGCGGGATGCCGCCGAAGCGCGAGCCTATGGTCTCGACCGGCAGCTCGAAGATCGCGACGATGGCCGAGAGCGTGATCAGCGCGACGATGGGCCCCGGCATGCGCGAGGCGAGCTGCACCGCGCGCACGTCCAGCACCGCGCCGGGCAGCACCTTGCCGCGCGCGAACAGGCGCGGCCAGAAGAACAGCCCGGCGACGCACGCCGCGCCGATCGCGAACGCGTAGGGATTGAAGCCGGACAGGTGCGTGGCCAGCGCGCCGACCTGCGCGAAGAAGTCGGCCGGCACCTTCTCGATCTTCAGCCCGAGCAAGTCCTTGACCTGCGACAGCGCGATCAGCACCGCGATGCCGTTGGTGAAGCCGATGACGATGGACACCGGGATGTAGCGCACCAGCACGCCCAGCCGCAGCCAGCCCAGGGCGAACAGCAGCAGCCCGGCCAGCACGGTTGCGATCAGCAGGTTCGGCACGCCGTAGCGCTGCACGATGCCGTAGACGATCACGATGAACGCGCCGGCTGGCCCGCCGATCTGGACGCTGGAGCCGCCCAGCGCCGAGATCAGGAAGCCCGCGATGATCGCGGTGAAGATGCCTTGCTCGGGCTTGACGCCCGAGGCGATCGCGAAGGCCATCGCGAGCGGCAGCGCGACGATGCCGACGGTGACGCCGGCGCCGAGGTCGGCGAAGAAGCGGTGCCGGTCGTAGCCGCGAACGGCTTCAAGCAGGCGTGGGCGAAACGGATGCGGGGAGAGGGGCAGCGGCGGCATGGAGCGACTCCTGGACTCGATCGACGGAAAGCCGGATCGAGCCGCCCGGAGGGCCGCAGTGATGCGCACGCGCCATGAAGCGCCGGCGGCGCGAGAGCTGCCAGGTGCGCGTGGTGCCGTGCGTGTTTGCCACGGCCCGCAGTCTAGCAAGCAGTGTCAGCGCACCCGCATCCCGGGCGTCGCGCCGGCCCAGGGCTCGAGGATGTAGAGCCCCGGGTTGGCCTTCTCGTCGGCATGCGAGGCGGCAAGCACCATGCCTTCGGAAACGCCGAACTTCATCTTGCGCGGCGCGAGGTTCGCGACCATCACGGTGAACTTGCCGACCAGGTCCTCGGGCGCGTAGGCCGACTGGATCCCGCTGAAGACGTTGCGGGTCCTGCCTTCGCCGGCATCCAGCGTCAGGCGCAGCAGCTTGCTCGAACCGTCGACGCGTTCGCAGGCGAGGATCTGCGCGATGCGCAGGTCGACCTTCGCGAAATCGGCGATGCCGATCTCGGGCGCGAGCGCTTCGCCGCCCGGCTGCGGCGCGGCGACTGCGGCCGCCGCCGGCGGCTCGAACAGCGCGTCGAGCAGCTTGGCGTCCACTCGCTGCACGAGGTGGGCATACGGGGCGATCGCGTGCCCGGCTTCGAGCGATTTGTCGACATCCGCGAACTGCAGCGGCGCGACCTTCAGGAAAGCCTCGACCTTCACGGCCAGCGCCGGCAGGATGGGCTTCAGGTAGATGGTCAGCAGCCGGAAGCTTTCGATGCAGCCGTAGCAGACGTCGGCCAGCCGATCGAGGTTGCCCGCCTTGGCCAGCTCCCACGGCTTCTCGGCATCGAAGAACTCGTTGACGGCGTCGGCGCCGCGCATGATCTCGCGCACCGCCTGGCTGTACTCGCGCGCTTCCAGCGTGGTCTCGATCGTGCGCGCACGGGCCTTCACGCCGTCGATGAGCGAGCGCGTCTGCGCGTTGCCGGTGCTCGTCAGGCGCCCGCCGAGCTGATCCTGCACGAAGCGGCTGACGCGGCTCGCGATGTTGACGTACTTGCCGACCAGGTCGCTGTTGACCCGCGCGACGAAGTCCTCCGGGTTGAACTCGACGTCCTCGACCCGCCCGTTCAGCTTCGCGGCGAAGTAGTAGCGCAGCCATTCGGGATTCATCCCGAGCTCGAGATAGCGCAGCGGCGAGATGCCGGTGCCGCGGCTCTTGCTCATCTTGTCGCCGCCGACCGTGATGAAGCCGTGCACGTTGATCCTGCTCGGCACCTTGCGGCCGCTGAAGTGCAGCATCGCGGGCCAGAACAGCGTGTGGAAGGTGACGATGTCCTTGCCGATGAAGTGCACCTGCTCGACGTCGGGGTCGCGCATGAACTCGTCGAACGAGACGCCCTCGCGGTCGAGCAGGTTCTTCAGCGACGCGAGGTAGCCGATGGGCGCATCCAGCCAGACGTAGAAATACTTGCCGGGCGCGTCGGGGATCTCGATGCCGAAGTACGGCGCGTCGCGGCTGATGTCCCAGTCGGCGAGCTTGACCGCGCCGCTGTCCTCGTCGGTCGCGAACCACTCCTTGACCTTGTTCAGCACCTCGGGCTGCAGCCGGCCCGGCTCGTTCATCCAGCCTTTCAGGAACTCGATGCAGCGCGGGCTGGAGAGCTGGAAGAAGTAGTGGTCGCTGGACTTCAGCACCGGCGTCGCGCCGGTCAGCGTCGAGTACGGGTTCTTCAGATCGGTCGGTGCGTAGACGGCGCCGCAGACCTCGCAGTTGTCGCCGTACTGGTCCTTCGCGCCGCAGTTCGGGCACTCGCCCTTGATGTAGCGGTCCGGCAGGAACATGCCCTTGACCGGGTCGTAGAACTGCTCGATCGTGCGCTCGGCGATCAGGCCTTGCTTGCGCAGCGCGAGGTAGATGAGCTTCGCGAGCTCGTGGTTCTCGGCGCCGTCGGTCGAGTGCCAGTTGTCGAACGCGATGTGGAAGCCGTCGAGGTACTGCTTGCGGCCCGCCGCGATCTGCGCGACGAAGGCCTGCGGCGTGAGCCCGGCCTTCTCGGCCGCGATCATGATGGGCGCGCCGTGCGCGTCGTCGGCGCAGACGAAGTGCACCTCGCTGCCGGCCATGCGCTGCGCACGCACCCAGATGTCGGCCTGGATGTACTCCATCATGTGCCCGACGTGGAACGGCGCGTTGGCGTAGGGCAGGGCGGTCGTGACGAAGAGCTTGCGCGGCATGGCGGAACAGCGGGTGCTGCGGGAGAAGAGCCGGCGATTTTAGTCGGCACCTCCCCAGGTTGCATCCAGGCCGCGCGGTGCGCACCGCGCCGGCGCGGGGAACCGGTTCGGCCCGATCAGAACACCTTGCGCTCCGACAGCGGCGGCGGCACCCACTCGTACAGCCAGGTCTCGGTCAGCGGCTGGCCGTTCAGGCTCAGGTACAGGCGCAGGGTGACGGGGTCGGTGTTGGCCTCCGGCACGATGTCGAACATCGCGCGCCAGCCGCGCACCGAGTTCAGCGGGCGTGCCGAGGTGATCTCGATCTTGCCGCTGGAGGCGCTGATCACCGGCTCGATCTTGACCGACGAATCGATCACCGAGAAGTCGCCGCCGGCGAAGTCGACCGCGAAGCGGAACGAGTAGCGGCCGCGCTTCTGGCCGACGATGCCGCCGATGCCGGTGCGGGTCGCGACGCAGCGCGCCAGCGTCGACTTGATCGGTGCGTCGTCGCACCAGTACAGCCGGTAGCCGAACAGCAGCTCCTGGCCCGGCTGCGGCTTCGCGGCCGGGTTCCAGAACGCGACGATGTTGTCGAAGGTCTCGTCCGCGGTCGGGATCTCGGCCAGCTGCACCGAGCCCGCGCCCCAGCCGCCCTTGGGCTCGACCCACAGCGACGGGCGCCGGTCGTAGAACGCGCCGTCGTCCTGGTAGTGGTCGAAGTCGCGGTCGCGCTGCATCAGGCCGAAGCCGCGCGGGTTCTGGTCGGCGAAGCTGTTGAAGCGCAGGATCGCCGGGTTGCGCAGCGGGCGCCAGATCCACTCGCCGGTGCCGCTCAGCATCGACAGGCCGTCCGAGTCGTGGATCTCGGGCCGCCAGTCGTTCGCGGCGCGGCGATCGTTCTCGCCGGTCTGGTACATGCTGGTGCACGGCGCGATGCCGAGCCGCTCGATCTCCTTGCGGGGGTACAGCGCGGCATCGACCTCCATCAGCATCGTGTCGCCCGGCGTGATCGCGAAGCGGTACGCGCCGCTGATGCTGGGCGAGTCCAGCAGGGCGTAGACGACCAGCGTGGCCGAATTCGGCGCCGGCCGCTCGAAGTAGAACTCGGTGAAGTCGGGGAACTCTTCCGGCCGCGGCAGTGCGGTGTCGACTGCGAGCCCGCGGGCCGACAGCCCGTACTGGCGCGTGCCGCTGGTCGAGCGGAAGTAGCTCGCGCCGAGGAAGGCCGCGACGTCGTGCCGCGGCGCGGTG
The DNA here is from genome assembly GCA_036568605.1 of Burkholderiaceae bacterium. Lineage (GTDB taxonomy): Bacteria > Pseudomonadota > Gammaproteobacteria > Burkholderiales > Burkholderiaceae_C > DATCSE01. Next base: position 15,951 of record DATCSE010000236.1, read on the forward strand.
TGGTAGACGACCTGGAAGCCGGCGAACCCCAGGTCCTTGGGCTGCTGCTCGCCGCGCAGGCCGCTCTTGCCGTAGTCGAACATCGTCGGGTCATAGGCGAGCTCCTGCGCCGAGCCGCTGCTGTCGACCTCGAACATCTGCACCGGCCGCTTGAAGAACATGCCGAGGTGGAACAGCTTGAGCTGGTAACGCAACTTGTCGTCGGCCCACAGCGCGTGGTCGGGCTTGTAGCGAATCGACTGGTACTGGTCGAAGTCCAGCGCCGCGACCGCCGGCGGCAGCGTGCGCTTGTCGGGCTTGTACGGCGACGCGGACAAGGCGCGCGCACGACCCTTCAGTGCAGCGTAGCTGAACGGTTGGGGCTTGCCCAGCGGCTTGATGCCGGCCGCACGAGCTTCCGGAGACAGCAGCAGGCTCGGGCCGAGCGCGGCGGCGGCGCCTGCGGCGCCCAGCAGTTTTCGTCTTTTCATGGATGGCACAGCCGCGGCAGGCGGCGCAATGTCGGAGCGGGCGCCATTTTGCGGGCTCCGGCGAACCGGTGTGTCTCAGATTGAGACACGAGCCGGCCCTACCGCGCGTTCACCACTCGCGTATCGCCGGGTTCGCGAACTGGAAGTTGTTCGGCAGCGCCAGGTTCGAGTACGAAAACGACAGGCTCACGTCCAGCGAGCGGACCTGGTGCCACCAGCCCAGCGGCAGGAAGATCGTTTCGCCCGGCTCGACCACGACCTCGAACACGGTCGCGTCGCGGAACGCCGGGAAGCGGTCGTAGTCGGGGTCGTCGAGGTCGATCGGGCTGTAGACCTCGAAGTGGTTGTACAGGCTGGGCGTGTCCAGCGGCGAGATGAAGCGCCAGAGCTTGCGGCCGACGATCTGCGTGTGGAACAGCATCACGGTGTCATGGTGCAGCGGCGTCACGGTGCCGGCCGGGCCGAACCAGAACGACGCGCGCTCGGCGAGCTGGCTGCGGTCGCAGACGTCGGGCAGGTTGCCGATATCGTCCAGCAGCGGCGCGAAGCCGGGCTGGCGCAGCGCCTCGTTGTTCGCGGTCAGGTAGTAGTCGTTGGTCGCGCCGCCGCGCATCACCGCGGCCACGAAATCGGCCAGCCGCGCGGTGCGGCGGTGGTTCAGCTTGTTCTGCTCGTAGTTCGGATCGGCGCTGCGCTCGGCCTGGATCTCGACCTGCAGGTGGCCGAAGCGCTCGGCCAGGTCCTGCGGCGACCAGCGCTTCATCGCCGGCCAATGGCGCGCGATGCCGGTCAGCACCACCGGGCGGCTGCCGCGAACGTAGCGCTCGAGGAACTCGGCGCGCGGAACATGCGGCCGCTTCTCGACCCGGCAGTAGTGCGGATCCAGCTCCTTCAGCAACTGCTGGTTGCGCACCACCGATTCGAGCTTGCGGTGCAGTTGCCGCACGCGGCGCGCGGCCAGGAAGATCGGGCTGCTCTCGATCGAGCGGATCGCCTGCTCGCAGACCGCGCGGTTCAATCCGGCGGCGGTCATCGTCGCGAGCATCGAGTCGGGCGAGCAATCGCGCAGCCTGTTTTCGGCGATCCACTGCTGCCAGCCGGCATCGAGCGGGCGGGCCTGCGGCGCCTGCATCTCGAGCGGGCGCGGCGCCTGCGGCATGCCGGGCGGCAAGGTCAGCGGACGGGGTGCGGGCGAAATCAGAGCGGCGGCAGACATGTGAAAAATTCTAGGTTTCGGCCCCCTTTGTTCGGCCGCGAAAAGCGCGGCTTTACCACCGTTTTACGCAGGTGGATACGAGTTGTGTCTCGCGTGCCGAGCGTCGCGACGGGCTAGACTCCTCGGCATCTCCGGCAATCCCCGCCTTTTCAGGCCACCCCTTCAATGTCCGTCAGCGAACAGGCCGTTACCAACGCGCTCCAAGCCGTCGTCGACCCGAACACCGGGCGCGATTTCGTCTCGTCCAAGCAGGTCAGGAACCTGCGGGTCGACGGCGGCGACGTGGCCTTCGACGTCGAGCTCGGCTATCCGGCGAAGAGCCAGATCCCGGGGCTGCGCAAGGCACTGATCGCGGCGGCGCGCGGGGTGGCCGGCGTCGAGAACGTCAGCGTCAACCTGACGTCGAAGATCATCGCGCACGCGGTGCAGCGCGGCGTGCAGCTGCTGCCCAAGGTCAAGAACATCGTCGCGGTCGCGTCCGGCAAGGGCGGCGTCGGCAAGAGCACGACTGCGGTCAACCTCGCGCTCGCGCTGGCGGCCGAAGGCGCGACGGTGGGCATCCTCGATGCCGACATCTACGGTCCCAGCCAGCCGATGATGATGGGCATCACCGGCCGGCCCGAGAGCGAAGACGGCAAGACCATGGAACCGCTCGAGAACTACGGCGTGCAGGTGATGTCGATCGGCTTCCTGATCGACGCCGACAACCCGATGATCTGGCGCGGCCCGATGGCGACGCAGGCACTCGAGCAGCTCTTGCGCCAGACCAACTGGAACGACCTGGACTACCTGATCGTCGACCTGCCGCCCGGCACCGGCGACATCCAGCTGACGCTGTCGCAGCGCGTGCCGCTGACCGGCGCGGTGATCGTCACGACGCCGCAGGACATCGCGCTGCTGGACGCGAAGAAGGGTATCAAGATGTTCGAGAAGGTCGGCGTGCCCATCCTCGGCATCGTCGAAAACATGGCGGTGCACGTCTGCGAAAAC
>DATCSE010000237.1:0-3237 GCA_036568605.1 Burkholderiaceae bacterium
CAAGATGAGTCTTGCCGGGGCCTTGAGCCCCCTGAAGAGTCGTTCGAGACCAGGACGTTGATAGGCCGGGTGTGGAAGCGCAGTAATGCGTTAAGCTAACCGGTACTAATTGCTCGTGAGGCTTGACCCTATAACTTTGACGACCGCGTCAGAGTTGTTGATGATCAACTTATGCCAGTCTTCAATGAAGCTGCGCGCAATCGATAAGCTGATGTGCCGATGATTTCGGCGGACTCTACGAATTGGCCGACTCGCCTGTGAAATGGCGAGTTGGTGACCGGTTAAGCCTGACGACCATAGCGAGGTGGTCCCACTCCTTCCCATCCCGAACAGGACAGTGAAACGCCTCTGCGCCGATGATAGTGCGGATTCCCGTGTGAAAGTAGGACATTGTCAGGCTAATAATAAGAGGCCCTCGTCGCAAGACGAGGGCTTTTTTCTTTTTTGTCAGCAACACCACGGTATCCAGGCTGCGCCGCTCGATCATGCCGGCCTTGATGGCCGCTTCGATGCTGTCGCGAGGGGGTGACTCCCGCGCAGGAGCGAACACCGATGACCGCGGCCTCACCCGGCGACTGTCAGGTCTCCAGCACTCAGGCGCGCCAGTCGCGGAACAGTGGCGCGAGTCGCCACTACTTCGGCGCCCTACGGTTCGCCCGCCACGAAAGATGGGCGATTCGCTATCGCCTTCGGTTGCCCGGCGCACAATGAACGGATGCGCGTCGCGCCCCGTGCCGTCGCCGCAATCCTGACGGTGTTCCTGCACCTGCTGATCCTGTCCGCGCTCGTTCGCGTCACGGCCCGCGTGGTCGGGCTGCCGCCGCAAGCGCCGGCCGGGCAGCAGGACATGACTGCCGACAAGCTTTACGGCGCAGGCCAACAGACCATACGCGTCGACATCGTCCCCGGCCTGTCGACGGACGGTCTGGCGTGCGCGGGCAGCAGCTACGTCGGCGTCGGCGTGACGGCCGATCCCAGCTCCGAACGCATCATCCTCGTGGGCGACAACACGCCAGCCGCCAGAGCCGGCCTGCAGCACGGCGACATCGTGCTGAACCCCGCCGTCTGGCGGGATGCCCATCGCGAGGGCACCGTGCTCCACCTGTTGATCCTGCGCGATGGGGTGACGATCGCGATGGTGCTGCGGGTCGGCAAGATCTGCATCGGTTAATCCCTAGCCGAAATGCCGGCGGTGGCCGTCTTCCCGCGTGACGTTGAACTTCGACTCCGGCGTCAACGCCCAGCGCCCGACTACCGCCAGCAGCTGCGAGGCGAGCACCGGCTTGGTCAGGAAGTCGTTCATGCCGGCCGCGAGGCAGGCGGTGCGGTCCTCGGCGAAGGCATTCGCGGTCAGCGCGACGATGGGCACGTGCTCGCCGTACGCGCCGATCGCGCCGGCGCGTATCAGCCGGGTCACCGCGAGGCCGTCCATGTCGGGCATCTGCCAGTCCATCAGCACCAGGTCGAACGCGTGCTCGCGCAGCAGCGCCAGCGCGTGGCTGCCGTCGTTCGCGGTGCGCACGGTGTAGCCGGCGTTGGACAGCATCGAGCCGACGATCAGCTGGTTCGTCGGATCGTCCTCGACGATGAGGATCAGGCCGGCGGTCGGGCCGTCGTCCAGCTCGCCCGGGCCGGTGGCCTCGCGGGCCCGCGCGCCGGCGCCGAACCGGCTGACCAGCGCACCGCGCAGCACCGGCTTCACGAGCCCGCGCGTCAGCGGGAAATGCTGGCGCGCCAGGCTCTCCGACGCCGAGTCGGCATGGCTCATCTCGACGAGCCGCTCCGCCGCGATCCAGCGGTGGGCCGCTTCGAGCAGCGGCATCGCGTCGTCCGAGTCGGTCGAGACCAGCAGCCACGGCAGCGACGCCGACGGGCCGCTCCACGCGCGCAGTTCCGCCGCCGACGCGATGCGCCGCGCCCGGCACCCGCAGCGCTGCAGCAGCGCCGCCAGCGCTTCGGCGCTCGCGGCGTGCGGCTCGTAGTAGAGGATGTCGTGGTCCAGCGGCGGCGCGGCGGCGATCTGCGAGGCCGGCGCGGCGAGCACGATCTCGAAGCCGAATTCGGAGCCGCGCCCGAGCACGCTGGACACCGTGATCTCCCCGCCCATCGCACGCACGAGCCGGCGCGAGATCGCGAGGCCCAGGCCGGTGCCGCCGAAGCGGCGGGTGGTCGTTTCGTCGGCCTGGCGGAACGGCTCGAAGATCTCGCGCAGCTTCGCAGGCGCGATGCCGATGCCGCTGTCGCGCACGCGGATGCGCACCGCCCCGGGCTTTGCGCCGGCCGATGCATGCAGCACGACCTCGCCGCGCAGCGTGAACTTGACCGCGTTGCCGAGCAGGTTCAGCACGACCTGGCGCAGCCGCATCGCATCGCCGTTGCACCACACCGGCAGCGCCGGGTCGATGATCCCGCAGATCGCCAGGCCCTTCGAGCGCGCCGCGACCGAGGCGGTCGCGAGCGCCGCCTCGAGGCAGTCGGCGAGGTTGAAGTCGTCGCACAGCACCGGCAGCTCGCCGGCTTCGATGCGCGAGACGTCCAGCACGTTCTCGATCAGCCCGAGCAGGTTCACCCCGCTGTTGCGCACGATCTCGATCAGGTGGGCCTGATCGCGCTCGCCGTCGGACTGCTGCAGCAGCTGGGCCGCGCCGATCACCGCGTTCAGCGGCGTGCGCAGCTCGTGGCTCATGTTCGCGAGGAAGCTGGTCTTCGCGCGCGACGCGCTCTCGGCGCGCTCCTTCTCGCGGCGCAGGTCGCGGGTGCGTTCTGCAACGCGTGTTTCCAACGTCGACACGGCTGTTTCCAGCGAGGCGTCGCGCGCCTGCAGCTCGTCGAGCATGCGGTTGAACGCGATCACCGCATGGCCGACCTCGTCGTCGCGCGCGCCTTCGAGCCGCCGCGAATAATCCTGGTCGTGCGCGATCGCGCTCGATGCCCGGGCGAGCGCGGCGACCGGGTCGGTGATGCGGCGCGCGATCCGGCGCGCGATGGTCAGCGACAGCGCGAGCCCGAGCAGCGTGCCGAACAGGATGGCCGCGAGCTGCAGCAGCAAGCTGCGGTAGACGGGCTCCAGGCTCTGCTGCAGCACGACACGCCCCAGCGGCTCGCCGCTGCCGCCTATCGTCTTCTCGACCGTCAGGTCATGGCCCCACGGGTTCGCATGCGATCGCCCCGATGAGTGCCGCGGCACGACCCCGTAGTGCGCGACCTGGCGGTTCTGCGCGTCGTAGACCCTGGCCG
>DATCSE010000238.1:0-9609 GCA_036568605.1 Burkholderiaceae bacterium
GCCACGCGGCGGGCGCGGCAGCCGCTTCCGCGACGAACGAACGTGCTGCCGGCGCGGGCGCGGGCGCGGGCGCGGGTGCGAGCGCGAACGGCGGCACCGCCGCGACGCCGGCGCTGGCCCCGAGCTCGCGACTCCGCGGGATCGCTAGCGCAGCAGGACTGTTGGGCGATGCCGGTGCGGCCGCGGCGCGCTTGGTGCGGGCTTCGTCGTCGGCCGCCGGTGGGGAGACGTCCGCTAGAGCGCTCTCGCGTTTCGCCGCCATTCGGTTGTCGTCGCGGCGCGCTTCGGCGGCCGCGTCATCGACGCGGCGTGACTGCGTGAGCGCGTCATCGTGTCGTGGCGCTGCCTGGCCCGGCGTCTCGGTGCGGGGCTGCGGCGCGCGTGCAGGGGGTCTGGCGTGCGGAGCGGGCGCCGCAGGCGCTGCCGCCATGGGCGCGGCTGGCGCCACCTTCTCCTGCTGCGATGTCGCCGGCTCGGCCGCTGGCACTGGCGCCGTTGCCGAGGGTGCGGCGGGCGCCGTTGCGGCGGCCGTCGCAGGTGCTTCCGCCGGTGGTGTCGGGACCGCCACCGCGGCCGGTGACTCGACCGGCCGGCGCAGTGCTTCGTCGACCGGTTTGTCCCACCACATCAGCCCGACCACGGTCGCGACCATCAGACTCGCGAAGCCTGCGGCGATGCGCGGCCCCGTGAGCCACGACCAGGCTTCGGCCAGCCAGTGCCGCCAGCCGTTGGTCGGCGAACCGCCGCGTCGCGTGGCGCGAGGCGGCGCGGCGGCGGCCGTTGTCGCGGCGCGCGCCTGCCGCAGGATCGCCTCGCGCAGCGCTTGCGGCGGCGCCGCATCGGCATCCGGCGCGTGGCGCAGCGCCTCGCGCAGCCACGGGTCGCGCGGCAGCTCGCGCGCATCAGCGGCAGCGTCGTCGTCGCGCGGCGGTGGCGTCATCGCGAACCTCCGTCGGTCAGCGGCGCGAGGTAGGCCCCCATGCAGGTGCGCAGCTTGCTCATCGCATAGCGCAGCCGGGTCTTCGCCGTTTCGAATCCGACCTCGAGCGCCTGGGCGACGTCGGCCAGCGCGAGACCGTCCTCGTGATGCAGCAGGAAGGCGCTGCGCTGCGGCAGCGGCAGCTGGTCCAGGCAGCCCAGCAGCCGTTCGCCGGCGCGCCGCCAGAACGCGATCTCGTCGCCCTGCGGCGCCGCGCTGGCCGGCGCGGGCCAGTGCTGCCAGGCCGGCGCGTCGGGCTGCCACGGCTCACGGCCGTCGCCGCCGTCGAACGCGTCGATCGAGATCTCGCGGCCGCCGCGCCGCAGCAGGTCGATCGCGCGATGGTGCGCGAGCGTGAACAGCCAGGTGCGGAAGCTGGCGCCCTGCGGGTGCCAACGCGAACGCGCCTGCACGACGCGCAGCCAGGTGTCCTGGAACACCTCGTCGGCCTGGCCCGCGAGCGCGCTGCCGAGCACGCGGCGCACGTAGCGGTACAGCGCGCGCTCATGGCGCGCGTAGAGGCGTTCGAAGGCGGCGGCGTCGCCGGCGGCGTAGGCGGTCATCAACGCGTCGTCGCCGGGTTCGGCGCCGGATTCGTCGCTGGATTTGTCGAGCAGTGCGGACATCGGCACGGGACTGATACGGCCGGCGCGTGAAAACGGGGTGAATGGGGTGTGAACGAGAGCGAACGAATCAGCCCTGCAGCACGCGCAGAATCTCGTGCCCGTAGGCCTCGAGCTTCTTCGCCCCGACGCCGCTGATCTGCGCCAGCGCCTCCAGCGAGTCCGGATGCGACTGCGCCATCTCGGCCAGCGTCGCGTCGTGAAACACCACGTAGGCTGGCAGGTTGTGCTCGCGCGCGACTTCCGCACGCCAGGCTTTCAGCGCCGCGAAGCGCGCGAGCCCGGCGGCGTCCAGCGGCAGCGGCGCGGCCTTGTCGGCATCGCGGCCCTTGCCGCGCTCGCGGCTGCGGGCCCGCTTGGTCTCGCTGGGTTGCCGCAGCAGCAACTGCACCTCGCCGCGCAGCACCGCGCGCGCCGACGGCGTCAGCTCCAGCGTGTTGAACTCGCCTTCGGTGCGCAGATGGCCCAGCGCGATCAGCTGGCGCAGCACCGCGCGCCATTGCGTGTCGGCCAGCTCGGCGCCGATGCCGAAGGTCGAGAGCTCGGTGTGCCCGTACTGCGTGACCTTGTCGGTGACCTTGCCGCGCAGCACGTCGATCAGGTGGCCGGCGCCGAAGCGCGACGGCCCGCCGCGGTGCTGCGCGAAGCGGTAGACGCACGACAGCGCCTTGCGCGCCGCCTCGGTCGCGTCCCAGGTCGCGGGCGGGTGCAGGCAGTTGTCGCAGGCATTTTGGTGCGCGGCGCACGGTTCGCTAGCTTCGCCGAAGTAGCCGAGCAGGCGCACGCGGCGGCAGTCATAGGCCTCGGCGAGCGCGAGCAGTGCGTCGAGCTTGCCGCGCTGAGCGCGCTTGAACTCCTCGCCGGCGGGGCTCTCGTCGATCATGCGGCGCTGGTTGACGACATCGGCCAGGCCGTACGCCATCCACGCGTCGGCCGGCAGCCCGTCGCGGCCGGCGCGGCCGGTCTCCTGGTAATAGCTCTCGATGTTCTTCGGCAGGTCCAGGTGCGCGACGAAGCGCACGTCGGGCTTGTCGATGCCCATGCCGAACGCGATCGTCGCGACCATCACCAGGCCATCCTCGCGCAGGAAGCGGTCCTGGTGGCGCTTGCGCACCTCGGGTTCCAGGCCCGCGTGGTACGGCAGCGCGGCGATGCCTTCGTCGGCGAGCCACTGCGCGGTCTCCTCGACCTTCTTGCGCGACTGGCAATAGACGATGCCGGCATCGCCCTCGTGCTCGTCGCGCAGGAAGCGCAGCAGCTGCCTGCGTGCGTCGTCCTTCTCGACGACGGCGTAGCGGATGTTGGGGCGGTCGAAGCTGCTGATGAAGACCCGCGCCGAAGCCAGCTCGAGGCGCTCGACGATGTCGGCGCGGGTCAGCGCGTCGGCGGTGGCGGTCAGCGCGATGCGCGGCACATCCGGGAACCGCTCGTGCAGCACGTTGAGCTGCAGGTAGTCCTCGCGGAAGTCGTGGCCCCACTGGCTCACGCAGTGAGCCTCGTCGATCGCGAACAGGCTCAGCAGGCCGCGCTGGTTCAGCGAATCGAGCTGCGCGAGCATGCGCGGCGTCGTCAGCCGCTCCGGCGCGACATACAGCAGCACGAGGCGGCCGCTCATCATCTCGCGCTCGATCTGGATCGTCTCGTCCAGGGTCAGCGTCGAGTTCAGGAACGCGGCATGCACGCCGGCCTCCTCGAGCGCGCCGACCTGGTCGTGCATCAGCGCGATCAGCGGGCTGACGACCACCGAGACGCCGCGTCCGCCGCGATGCCGCGCGATCGCCGGCACCTGGTAGCACAGGCTCTTGCCGCCGCCGGTGGGCATCAGCACCAGCGCGTCGCCGCCGGCTGTCACGTGCTCGACGATCTCGGCCTGCGCGCCGCGAAACGCGCCGTAGCCGAACACGTCGTGCAGGATGGAGAGCGCGGCGGCAGCGCCCGATTCGCGTAGATCCGGGCGGGGCAGGTTCGATGAGGCGGCGGCGAGAGGCACGGTGGGAAGTCGCAGAACGGGTCGCAAGAACGAACTGCACAAATGGCAGGCGCGGAGCGCCGATGGTACGGGCTGCGCCGCCGCCGTGCCCACCTGCCGTCGGGGGCGTCCCGACGGCGGACTTCGTCGCGTGCCCCGGTGCCGAGGGTCTGCGACGATGCCCGCGCAGACCGTGCTCGCTATCATGGCTGCAGGGAGAAAGACAGAGGGCGCACATGAGCGTTGTCCCATGGCTACGGCAGCTCGGACTGGAGCGCTATGAGCAGGCGTTCGCAGCCCAGGACATCGATGCCCAGACACTGCCGCTGTTGACCGAGGCCGATCTCGTCGAGATCGGCATCAAGTCGGTCGGGCACCGGCGCAAGATCATCGAGGCGATCGCCGCGCTGAAGCAGAGCGTGGCGCCGCCCGCCGCCACGCCTTCCGCGCCCGTGGTGCGGCTCGATGCCGAGCATCGCCAGATCTGCGTGCTGTCGTGCGACCTGGTCGGGTCCACCGCGCTGTCCGAGCGGCTGGACCCTGAAGAGCTGCGCGAAGTGATTCGCGCCTTCCACGAGGCCGGGACGCGAGTCGTGGCCCGCTACGACGGCCACGTCGCCAATTTCATCGGCGACTGCGTGCTCGCCTACTTCGGCTGGCCGCGCGCCCACGAGGACGATGCCGAGCGTGCCGTGCGCGCCGCCCTGGCGCTGGTGGACGCAGTGGCCGGCGTGCATGTCCCGTCCGGCGGTGCGCTCGCGGTGCGCGTCAGCATCGCCAGCGGCTCGGTGGTCGTCGGCGATTTTCTGCACGACGGCCCCGCGCAGGACCAGTCGGCCGTCGGCGCCGCGCCGATGGTCACCGCGCAGCTGCAGGCCCTCGCGCCGCCCGGCCAGGTCGTGATCGACGAGCTGTCCGCACGGCTGCTGGGATCGAGCTTCGTGCTGCACCCGTTGGGCCGGCACATGCTGCAGGGCATCGCCGAGCCGGTGACCGCCTATGCCGTGACCGGCGAGAAGCCGGCCGACAGCCGTTTCGACGCGCGCCAAGGGCAGGCGCTGGCGCCGATGGTGGGCCGCGAGCAGGAGCTGTCGCTGCTGCTGGAGCGCTGGTCGCAGGCCCGGGGCGGCGAAGGCCAGGCGGTGCTGCTGGTGGGCGAGGCCGGGATCGGCAAATCGCGGCTCACGCGCGCGTTGCTCGACGCCTGCTCTGCACAGCCGCACTGGACCGTCCGCTGGCAATGCTCGCCGTATCACACCGGCAGCCCGCTGTGGCCGGTGGCCCAGGGCCTGAGCCGTGCGGCCGGGCTCGCTCCGGACGAGCCCAACGACCAGGCGCTGGACAAGCTCGAGGCAGTGACCGGGCGCAACATCACCGGGCACGACGACAAGGAAGCCACGGCGCTCTACGCGACGCTGCTGGGCTTGAACGGCAGCCAGCGCTACGGCCCGCTGGAGATGACGCCGCAGATGCTGCGCGAGCGCACGCTCGAGCTGGTGATCGAGCAACTGCTCGAGATGGCGCGGCAGCGCTCGGTGCTGCTGGTGATCGAAGATGCGCATTGGATCGATCCGAGCACGTTGGAGCTGATCGAACGCTGCCTGGAGCGCATCGACGGCGCGCCCATGCTGATCCTGATCACGAGTCGGCCGGACCACCAGCCTGCACTGGGTGCCCACCCGAGCGTGACGCGGCTGTCGCTGAACCGGTTGAACCGCGCCAGCGTGCAGGCCATCGTCGCGCGGCTGGGCGGCGCAGGGCTGAACCCGCACACGCTTGCGACCATCGTCGCGCAGACCGACGGCGTGCCGCTGTTCGTCGAGGAGCTGACCAAGGCGGTGCTGGAGACCGGCGAGGCCGCGATCCCGGCGTCGCTGCACGGCTCGCTGATGGCGCGGCTGGACCGCGTGCCCGAGGTCAAGGAAGTGGCGCAGATCGCCGCCTGCATAGGCCGCGAGTTCGATGAAGCGCTGATGCGCGCAGTGGCCGAGCACCCCGATGCCGCGGTCGCGGCCATCGAGCAGCTGGCCGCGGCCGAGCTGATCTTCCGGCGTGGCGAGCGCGCGAACCCGCGCTACACCTTCAAGCATGCGCTGGTGCAGGAAGCGGCCTATGAAAGCCTGCTGCGCACCAAGCGGCAGCGGCTGCATGCGCGCATCCTCGAGGTGCTGGAAGGCACGCGGCACGACACGCCGCCCGAGATCCTCGCGCACCATGCAGATCGGGCGCTGCAGATCGACAAGGCCATCGCCCACTGGAGCCAGGCGGGCCAGCGTGCGCTGGCCAAGTCGGCCTATGTGGAAGCGATCCGCTTCCTCGAGAGTGCGATCGCGCAGATTCAGACGCGGGCCGACAGCGCCGAGCGGCGCATGCGGGAGAGCGAATTGCAGCTGCGCCTGGGGCAAGCCCGGATCGCGGCCGAAGGCTATGGGACCGACGCGACGCGGGACGCCTTCATGCGCGCGGAGGCGTTGTTCGAGCCTGCACCGGGCCGGGCGTCGCATGGCTTGCAAGTGCAGTACGGCCTGTGGGCCTGGTACACCAGCCGCGCCGACCTGAAGCAATCGGTGCGAATCGCGGATCGGGCCCAGGCCGCGGCGCAGGCCGACGGCGGCGCCGCAGCGCAGCTGTATGCGCTTCGCATGGTGTCGGCGTCTCACCTGTACCGGGGCGAGCTCGGTCGCGCGCGGGCCTGTTTCGAGCAGGCCGTGACGCTGCTCGATGCGAAGCGAGGCGAACTGCGCGCCCAGTTCGGCCCGGACCCCGAACTCATGCTGCTTCATTACTTCGCCTGGGTGCTGGGCCTGCAGGGACTGGCGGACCAAAGCCGGCAATGGATCGCGCGTGCCGGTACGGTCGAGGCGGCAGCGGCGACCAGCCTGAACACCCGGGCACTGTTGCATCTGTTCCGCTTTCTGCGTGCCGCATGCCTGCGCGATCGCGCCGCGCTGAAGCGCGAGGCGGATGTCTTCGCGGAGCTGGCCTTCGGCCATCGGCTGTACCTGTTCCACGGGTATGCCGACGTGCTGCAGGGCTGGACGGCTCTGGACGCGGGCGTATCGGTCGACGAGGCGGTCGAGTCGCACGAACGGGCGTTGGGCAGGGTCGCGCGCACCGGATCGCGCCTCTACGTTCCCTTTCTGATGGCCAGCTTCGCCGCGGAGCTGGCGGGGCGCGGACGGTACGACGACGCGAGACGCACGATCGAACGCGCGTTTGGCCTGCACGAGTTCGAGGACTGGTGCATGGCCGAGCTCTGGCGCGTGCGCGGCGAAACGCTTCTGGGCGGCGGGCCGGGCGACTCGGCGCAGGCCGCACGCTGCTTCGTGCGGGCGCTGGACATCGCGCGCGCGCAAGGCGCCAAGTTGTGGGAGCTGCGCGCCGCCGTCAGCCTGGCGCGCCTGCGGGCTCGCGAGGGGCAGCGCGCTGCAGCGCTCGACGTGCTGGCGCCTGTCTACGACGGGTTCTCCGAGGGCTTCGATACCGTCGATCTGCTCGATGCCCGGGCGCTGCTGGCCGAGTGGGGGTCGCAGCATCAACCCGTGCCGGGAGCGGGCGGCGGCTGAGTTAAGCTAACGGCTGCGCAGCCGCCGGCGGCGGCGCACTGGCAATCGCTCCGGTGACTGAATGACAGGGGAGAAGTGGACAAGACGTTGCCCCCCATGGGCAGGCTGGACACGGAAGTTGCCCCCTGGACAGAATCTGTAGCCTTCGACATTCCCTGGAGCCCCGCATGGCCTCGATCAACAAAGTCATCCTCATCGGCAACCTCGGCCGCGACCCCGAGGTGCGCTACACGCCCAACGGCAGTGCGGTGTGCAACGTCTCGATCGCGACCACGCGCAACTGGAAGAACAAGGATTCCGGCGAGCGCATGGAAGAGACCGAATGGCACCGCGTCGTGTTCTTCGACCGCCTGGCCGAGATCGCTGGCGAGTATTTGAAGAAGGGCCGCTCGGTGTACGTCGAAGGCCGCCTGCGCACCCGCAAGTGGCAGGACAAGGACGGCAAGGACCAGTACACCACCGAGGTCATGGCCACCGACATGCAGATGCTCGGCAGCCGCGAAGGCATGGGCGGTGGCTCGGCCGACGAGGACGGCGGCAGCAGTGGCGGCGGCTACTCGCGCCCCGCACCGGCATCGCGCCCGGCGGGCCAGGCGAGCAAGCCGGCCGCGTCCAAGCCGTCGTCGGCGACCGGCTTCGACAACATGGACGACGACATTCCGTTCTGACGCGACCTCACGACATCCTGGGCGGCCAGGCGTGCGTCTCGCCCTGGCAGCTCCTGCACCAGGCGTACAGCGCGTCGTACATCACCATGCCGTGCCGCAGCATCTCGTGGTCGTCGGCAAAGACGCTCGACAGCCCCAGCGAGACGGCATAGAGCCCAGCTGACTGCGGCGTCAGGTCGAGCCGCGACGTGTCGGCGCCACGAACGATTTCGGCCAGCTGCTGCAGCGCGGGATCGCTGAGCCCGTACTTGGCGAGGAACGCGTCGAAGCTGCATTTTTCGCCGACGTGGCTCATCTCCACGCCGGGGATGTCGTAGGGCACGGCCCCGGTCCGCTCGGCGGTCTCGAGGACCTGGGGCGCGGGAACATACAGAAACTCCGGGTCCGCGTCGATGAACCGTGCGATCAGCCACGGGCAGGCGATCCTGTCGATCTTCGGGCGTTCGCGGGTAACCCATTTCATCGCAGTCTCCTTTCACTCCCCAGAGAGCCCATCGAGGGTCTCCCTCAGGACACGGCGTTCAAGAGCCGATACGCGAGGCCGGCGGCGCCGGACCCCAGCACGACCGGGATGACGCCCAGCTTGAACCGGAACAGCGCAACGGCCGCGGCGAGCCCGATGACCGCCAACGGCCACTCGAAGTGGCCGCCCAGTCCTTGCGGCCAAAGCACGTGATAGGCGAAGAACACCGCGAGGTTCACGATCACGCCCACGACCGCGGCCGTGATGCCGGTCAGCGGCGCCGTGAACTTCAGATTGCCGTGCGTCGACTCGATGAACGGCGCGCCCAGCAGGATGAAGAAGAACGACGGCAGGAAGGTGAAGAACGTGACCACGGTGGCGGCCGCAGCGCCGGCGAGGAACGGCGAGTCGGCGCCGAAGATCGCCTGGGTCCAGCCGCCGACGAAGCCGACGAAGGCCACCACCATGATGAGCGGCCCGGGCGTGGTTTCGCCCAGCGCCAGCCCGTCGATCATCTGCGTCGCCGTGAGCCAGTGGTAGTGATCGACCGCGCCCTGGTAGACGTAGGGCAGCACCGCGTAGGCCCCGCCGAAGGTCATCAAGGCGGCCTTCGTGAAGAACCAGCCCATCTGCGTGAGCACGCCGCTCCAGCCGTAGACCGCACACAGTGCGCCGATGGCCACGAACCAGAGCAGCAGGCAGACGAAGAGGACCTTGCGAAAGCGGTGCCAGCTGAACAGCGCATGCGCCGGTGTCGGCGTGTGGTCGTCGATCAGCGCCGGGCCGAAGTCCTTCTGGGCTGCACCGTGCCCGCCGCCGGTCTTGAACTTCTCGGGTCGGTACTGGCCGCCGAAATGGCCGACCAGGCCGGCGGCCAGCACGATCAGCGGAAACGGCAGGTTCAGCGTGAAGATCGCGACGAACGCCGCCGCGGCGATGCCCCAGAGCCAGGCATTCTTCAGCGCTCGCGACCCGATGCGCCAGGCGGCGTGGACGACCAGCGCGGTGACGGCCGGCTTGATGCCGTAGAACACGCCGGCGATGGCAGGCACGTTGCCGTAGGCCATGTAGACCCACGACAGCGCGATCAGGATGAACAGCGACGGCAGCACGAACAGGCCACCGGCCACGATGCCGCCCCAGGTGCGGTGCATCAGCCAGCCGATGTAGGTGGCGAGCTGCTGCGCTTCCGGGCCCGGGAGCACCATGCAGTAGTTCAGCGCATGCAGGAACCGGTTCTCCGAAATCCAGCGGCGCCGCTCGACCAGCTCCTCATGCATGATGGCGATCTGGCCGGCCGGGCCGCCGAAGCTGATGAAGCCCAGCTTCAGCCAGTAGCCG
>DATCSE010000239.1:0-16356 GCA_036568605.1 Burkholderiaceae bacterium
GGCGTGTTCTGGCTCGCGTGGGACAAGGCCAGCTTCAGGGGCGATCCGGACAGCGTCAACGCGACGCTGGCGGTCGGCGCCTCGCTGCTCGCGGCGCTGTCGTACGGCTTCTCGGCGAACTACACGAAGAAGTACACGAGCGACGTGCCGCCGATGGCGCTGGCGACCGGCAGCCAGGTCTCGGCCGCCGTCGCGCTCGTGCTGCCGGCGCTATGGTCGTGGCCCGCGGCGATGCCCGGCGTCGTGCCGTGGTCCGCGGCGATCGCGCTGGCCGTGCTGTGCACCGGCGTCGCGTACATCCTGTACTTCCGGCTGATCGCGAATGCGGGCGCGGCCAATGCGTTGTCGGTGACCTTCCTGGTGCCGGTGTTCGCGGTCGTCTGGGGCAGCCTGTTCCTCGGCGAGGTGCCGACGCACACGATGCTGCTGAGCTGCGCGGTGATCCTGCTCGGCACGGCCTTGACGACGGGGCTCATCGGGTCGCGGGCGGCGCGCGCCCAGGGCTCGGCGCCGGCCCCCGCAAAATAGCCCGAAGCGCGCGGTGGCCCACGCGCCATCGCATCGGCTGAGTCAGGCCGCGCGCCGCACGAGCCGGACCGCGGGCGCACCGAGCGTGGCGCCGAACAGATCCTTCGGGTCGTCGAGCCGCGGCACGAGATCGATGCGTCGTGCGCGTTCGGGGTTCTCGCGCACGAGCTGGTGCAGCAGGCGCAGCGCCGAGTAGTCCTCGAGCGCGAACCCGACCGAATCGAAGATCGTCACGTCGCGATCAGAGGCACGGCCCGGCGAAGCGCCGCGCACGATGCGCTCGAACTCGATCACGCCGAAGTCGGGCGGCATCTGCTGCACCTCGCCTTCGACGCGCGACTGCGCTTCGAACTCGACGACGACGCGCGCATCGGCCCGGCGCAGGATGTCGGGGTGCAGCTCGGTCTTGCCGGGGCAGTCGCCACCGACCGCGTTCAGGTGCATGCCCGGAATGATCATCTCGGGCGCGAGGATGACTGCACGGCGCTTGTCGGCGGTCACGGTCGTCACGATGTCGGCGCCGCGCACCGCGTCGGCGGTCGAGGCGCAGCGCACGACGCGCAGATCGGCAGTCGTCTCGCACTCGCGCAGGTTGGCTTCGAGCTTCGCGGTCGCGCGCGCGTCGACGTCGTACAGCCGCAGCTCGGCGATGCCGAGCAGGTGCGCGAACGCGATCGCCTGGAACTCGCTTTGCGCGCCGTTGCCGATCAACGCCATCGTGCGCGCGTCGGGCCGTGCCATCCAGCGCGCCGCAAGGGCCGACATCGCCGCGGTGCGCAGCGCGGTCGTCACGGTCAGCTCGGACAGCAGCAGCGGGTAGCCGGTCGCGACATCGGCGAGCACGCCGAACGCGGTCACCGTCAGCAGCCCGGCCGCGGTGTTGCGCGGGTGGCCGTTGACGTACTTGAACGAATAGTGCCGGCCATCGGAGATCGGCATCAGCTCGATCACGCCGATCGGCGAATGGCTCGCGACCCGCTCTTCCTTGTCGAAGCTGGGCCAGCGCCGGTAGTCGGCTTCGATCTCGGCAGCCAAACGCTCGATGAACGGGGCCACGCCGATCTCGGCAACGAGACGTCGGATGTCGGAAACGCCGATGTAGTCCACCATGGTTCGTTGATTTTCTGAGGCCCGGCTGCCAATGAAAAGCCAGCAGACTGCGCACAAGGCTATGCCGATCGAGCAGAATGCAAACGCACACTTGGCACATCGTTCGAAATCAATCGCCCGGATAGCAGGCCATGGATGACATCGATCAGCACCTGATCGCACTGCTGCGCGACGACGCCCGGCTCTCGTTGGTGGCGCTCGCGAAGGCACTGAAGGTGTCGCGCGCGACCGTGCAGAACCGCATCGCGCGGCTCGAGGCGAACGGCACGATCGTCGGCTACACGCTGCGCTTGAAGCCCGAGGCGCAGGCGCATCGGATCCGAGCGCTGACGACGATCGCGGTCGACGGCAACCGCGCCGACGCGGTGCTGCGCGCGCTGCGCGGCGACCCGGCGGTGCAGACGCTGCACACGACCAACGGCCGCTGGGACATCGTCGCCGAGCTGCGTGCCGACAGCCTCGAGGAATTCGACCGCGTGCTCGGGCGCATCCGGCAGGTCGAGGGCATCGCGAGCACCGAGACCAGCCTGCTGCTGTCGACGCACAAGCTGTGAGGCGCAGCGCACCGGCGCGTTCACAGCGTCGTCATCGCGGCGTGCCATCGTCACGGGTTCGCACGCTCCGGTACCGGGGCGCGCATTGAACCTCGAACCGAACTCGAAACGAAAGGATGTCCCGATGATTCAGTTGCCGCGCCGCCGTCTGTTGCTCGCGGGTGCCGGCGCATGGGCCGGTGGTGGTCTCACGTCCATCCTCGCGCATGCGCAGGCGCCGGCGGTCGTCACGTCGGACAAGCAGCGCCCCGGCTTCCCGTCCGGCGTGCAAAGCGGCGACGTGCTCGCCGACCGCGGCATTGTCTGGGCCCGCAGCGACCGCCCGGCACGGCTGTGGGTGGAATGGTCGACGACACCGAGCTTCGCGCAGGTGAACCGCCTCCGCGGCCCGTATGCGCAGGAGGCGACCGACTTCAGCGCCCGCCTGGACCTGACCGGCCTGCCGGCCGCGCAGGACATCTTCTACCGCGTGCAATGGGAGGACCTCGCCGGCGGCGGGATGTCCGAGACGATGGCCGGCCACTTCCGCACCGCGCCGGCAACGCGCCGCGACGTGCGCTTCCTGTGGTCCGGCGACACCGTCGGCCAGGGCTGGGGCATCAGCGACGAGTTCGGCGGCCTGAAGATCTACGAGGCGATGCGCCAGCGCAACCCGGACTTCTTCATCCACTGCGGCGACAACATCTACGCCGACGGCCCGATCGCCGCCGAGGTCAAGCTCGCCGACGGCGGGGTGGTCTGGCGCAACAGCGTGCTGACCGAGGAGAAGAGCAAGGTCGCCGAGACGCTGAAGGAGTTCCGCGGCGCGTACCGCTACAACATGCTGGACGCGCAGCTGCGCCGCTTCAACAGCGAGGTGATGCAGGTCTGGCAGTGGGACGACCACGAGGTCACGAACAACTATTCGTCCAGCAAGGACCTGTCGGGCGACAAGCGCTACACCGAGAAGAACGTCGCGCTGCTGAGCGCGCGCGGTGCCCGCGCCTTCCTCGAGAACGCGCCGATGCGCTGGTACGGCCAGCAGGAGGAAGAGCGGGTCTACCGGCAGATCCCGTACGGCCCGCTGCTCGACGTGTTCGTGATCGACATGCGCAGCTACCGCGGACCGAACACCTACAACCGGCAGACCGAGATCAACGCCGAGTCGCAGTACCTGGGCGCGGCGCAGCTCGCGTGGCTGCGCGGCGCGCTGAAGCGCAGCCGCGCGACCTGGAAGGTGATCGCGAGCGACATGCCGATCGGCCTGCAGGTCACCGACGGCCCCGACGCGCAGGGCCGCATGAAGTTCGAGGCGGTGGCGAACGGCGACGGCCCGCCGCTCGGCCGCGAGCTCGAGATCGCGCAACTGCTGTCCTTCATCAAGCGCGAGCGCATCCGCAACACCGTGTGGCTGACGGCCGACGTGCACTACACCGCCGCGCACCACTACGACCCGGCGCGCGCCCAGTTCCACGACTTCGATCCGTTCTGGGAGTTCGTCAGCGGCCCGCTGCATGCCGGCACCTTCGGACCGAACGACCTGGACAACACCTTCGGCCCGCAGGTGCGCTACGTGAAGGCGCCGGCGGCCGGCCAGGTGAACCTGCCGCCCAGCGCCGGCATGCAGTTCTTCGGCGAGGTGCAGATCGACGGCCGCTCGGCCGCGATGACCGTGCACCTGCGCGATCTGCAAGGCCAGTCGCTCTGGAGTACGACGCTGCAGCCGCAGCGCGCTTGATGCGCTCGATGGCTTGATGCGCTAGACGCAACCGGCGCGCACGACGCGATCGCGTCCGTCGCGCTTGGCGGCGTACAGCGCCTGGTCGGCCAATGCCAGCCACTCGGCTGCCGACAGCTCGCCGCGGTACGGGGCCAGGCCGATGCTGACGGTGCAGCACAGCTCGGCCTGGATCGCCGGCCAGTCGTGCGAGCGTATCGTCTCGCGGATCCGCTCGCAGACTTCGACCGCGCGCTGCTCGGGCGGGCCCACCAGCACGATCAGGAACTCCTCGCCGCCGAAGCGCGCAGCGAAGTCGCCGCTGCGCACCGCGCCGTGCAGCAGCCCGCCGACCTCGGCCAGCACACGGTCGCCGACCGGATGGCCGAACCTGTCGTTGATGCGCTTGAAGCGGTCGATGTCGAGCAGCGCCGCGGCCATGGGCTGACCGCTGGTGACGGCCTGCTGAAGCAGCGACGCGAGGAAGGCGTCCGCATGGCGACGGTTCGGCAGGCCGGTCAGCACGTCGGTGTTGGCGAGCCGGTCCAGCTCGGCGGCTCGCTCGCGCTGCGCATCGGCTTCGAGCATCGAGCGCTGCGCCAGGTGGCGCGCCTCGTCGAGCTCGAGGCGGTGGATCAGCACCTGGGCCTGCAGCCCCGCTCGCTCCTCCGCCCGGCGCAGCTCGAGCACCAGCAGCTGCTCGTGATGCTCGAGTGCCTGCTCGAACAGGCCCTGCGACTTGCACAGACCGTGGAGCGCCTTTCGCACCTGCGCCGCCAGGCTCAGGTCGTCGTCGGGGTCGGTCTGGTCGAGCAGTTCGAGCAGGCGACATCGCGCGCCGTCCGCATCGCCTTGCGCGGCATCGAGCTTGCAGAGGTCCACCTCGTTGGCCATCGCGAGGCCGCGATAGCCCTCCTGCCACGCCTGCTCGCTCGCGGCCCGCATCGCCGTGCGCGCCTCGTCGAGCCGGCCCAGGCGCAGCAGCGCCTCCGCCAGGTTGGAACGAGCAACCGCCTGTCGGTGCGCGTTGCCCTGCCGCAGTGCGAGGGCCAGAGCCTGCTCGGCATAGGCGCACGCCTCGCGCAAGACGGCCTCGGCGCCGCCGAACGCGGCCGTCCGGGCCGCGTCGTCGCTCAGTTCCAGGCCGGTCGATGCCAGGTTGTTGAGCACCGCGAACTCGACTTCCTCCTCGCCCAGCCCGCGTGCCAGCGCGAGCGCCTCGTCGCCATAGCGGCGCGCCCTCGCATGGCCGAGCGCCTCGCTCATCAGCGCCGCGCGGCTCAGCGCCCAGCACTCGGCTACGGGATCGCGGGCCTCGCGGGCCAGGGCCAGCGCGTCGATGACGTGCTTCAACGACTGCTGATGCAGTCCCGCGCTGTCGTAGGCCATCGCCAGAACCGTGTGCAGGCCGGAGCGGAAGGTCGCCTGCGTGTCCTGTGGCGCCTGGGCGGCGAGCGCGAGTCCGCGCTGCGCATGGTCGATCGAGACCTGGAGGTCGCCGAGGCGCTGCCGATGCCGGGCCGACGCCGCATGCGCCTGCGCGATCTGCCAGGGCGTGGCATGCGGATCGGCGATCACCGCATCGGCCAGCGCGGCGCCTTCGGCATGCCGGCCGCGCTGGCGCGCGTGCTCGCTTTCGGCCAACAGCGCATCGACGACATCGGTGGCGATCGGAGCCTGTGTGGACATGGCGTGGCGTGTCGTTCGGAGCGGGCGGTGCCCGAAGACCGAATGTAGTGACGCCCATCGCCGCGAACGCACGGGGCGGTGTGCTGTTGACGATGTTTGACAATGAGCTGAGCTGCCGCGCCGCGCCCGAGGGCCGCAGCGAATTCCACCGAGAATGTTCAGCGGCGAAGCTCCGCTGCGCGATGCGGCCCGCAAGCGAGGATTCCATCTTGAATCTCGATCCAGCCACGAACAGCACGCAAGCCCCGGATGGGCTGCACCTCTCCAGCATCGTGGCCGGCGCCTGGCGCATGGCCGAGTGGGGTTTCACGCCGCAGCAGCGGCTGGCCTGGATCCGGCAGTGCGTCGACCTGGGCGTGACCAGCTTCGACCATGCGGACATCTACGGCGGCTACACGGCCGAGGGTTTGTTCGGCGAGGCGCTGGCGCTCGATCGATCCGTCGTCGGCCGCATCCAGCTCGTCAGCAAGTGCGGCATCAAGCTGGTGGCGCCGAGCCGGCCGGAACACGCGATCAAGAGCTACGACACGTCGAAGCAGCACATCATCCGATCCGCCGAGAACTCGCTGCGCTCGCTGGGAGTCGAGCGGCTCGATCTGCTGCTGATCCACCGGCCCGATGCGCTGATGGACCCGGCGATCGTGGCCGACGCGTTCGAGACGCTGCGCCGGGCCGGCAAGGTCGCGCACTTCGGCGTGTCCAACCATTCCGTCTCGCAGCTCGCGCTGCTGCAGCAGTACACGCCGCTGGCGACGCACCAGTTCGAGCTCTCGCCGCTGCAACTGCAGGCGCTGGCCGACGGCACGCTGGACCAGTGCATCGCGCTGCGGATGCGGCCGATGATCTGGTCGCCGCTGGCGGGCGGCCGCCTGCTGTCGGGCGCGGACGCCGCGGCGCAGCGTGTGCAGGCCGTGCTGGCGCAACTGGCGCACCGCTACGAAGCAGCGCCCGCCACCCTGGCCTATGCCTGGCTGCTGCGGCATCCATCCCGGCCGCTGCCGATCTCGGGGTCTAGCCGGATCGAGGCGCTGCGCGCGGCCGTCGCGGCGCGCGATGTCGAGCTGTCGGCCGAAGACTGGTACGCGATCTGGCAGGCCGGCGCAGGGCGCGAGGTGCCCTGAGCCGACTCCTCAGCGATCGGTCTCGCGATACCAGTAGGTCCGCTGGCGCTTGTTCTTCAGCGGAATCACCGGCTTCTGCGCGCCCAGGCCCGACTTCGCATCGGCGCCGCTGCCGCCGCCGCCGCCGATCAGGAACGGCAACTGGCGCGGAGCCCCGTTGACGGTGACCGTGACGATGCCGAACACCGGGGATGGAACCAGCCCGCCGCCATCCAGGTCGTGAGGCGTCGTGGCGCCGGTCAGGAAGTTGACCGCATAGCTCCGCGCCTTGCCCAGATTGGCGTTGCAGCTGTTGGCGGTCGGGACGATGGGCTGGTTGGTTCCGAAGTAGACGTTGCCACCGACGGTGGTGGGCGCGTTCACGCCCTTCTCGCCCGACCCGCTCAAGGTCACGTAGAAGCCGTTCAGCGTTCCGTCGTACGCGGTCGAGGTCGCATCGAACAGCGCGGTGGGCGCGGTGTTGCCGGTGCTGCTGGTGTCGTCGCGTACCGTCGTCCAGCCAGTCGCGCTGTTGCCGGTCTTGGTGTCCTTGACCATGTAGAAGCGGTTCACGATCTTCGTCGCATCCTGCGACAGCAGCGGATGCTCGCGGTCGCCGGTGACGTTGACGACCACGTCGTAGGTCTTCGTCAGCACCACGTCCGGCGGGTAGAAGAACTTGCGCTTGGTCGTGCCGCTGCCGCCCAGCGCGGCCAGCTGCGTTGCCTGCCATGTGCTGATGGCGCCGGTGCCGGTGGGCTGCAGATCGACGCGCCAGATGTTGCCGCCGGTGTCGGCCGCATAGAGGCGGTCGATGTAGCCGTCGAAGTCCCGGTCCACCAGCGTGATGTCGGCCGGGATCGCATAGTTCATGCCGGCCAGCTTGCACGGGTTGCCGGTGCAGCTCGTGCCGCTGCCGCCCGGGCCGGCCTGCCACAGCACGTCGCCGGTGATCGCGTCGACGATGAAGATGCCGCGGCCCATGGTGTCGGCATTCGGCGGCTCGACGTCCTCGTTGGTGTCGTGGCCGGCGCCGAAGATCAGCACCGGATTGGCGCTGCCCTTGATCATTGCCACCTTGGGCTGCGACCACGTCTGGCCCAGTTCCGAAAAGCCGACGTCCGTATTGCTGCGCTTCCACATGAACTTCGGGTTCGTGGGGTCGCTCACGTCCAGCGCGTAGAGCAGCCGGCCGCCGCGCCGTGCCGACAGGAAGATGTAGGCCTTGCCGGTCGCGCTGTTCTGGTAGACGCTGGGCGCGCCGTCGAAGAAGTAGGTCTTGGGCGCGCCGGTGGTCCAGCTGCCGAGTTTCAGCGCGGGGCTGTTCTGATACAGCCGTTGCAGGCCCGAGTAGAACTCCGAGGGCACGAAGCTCCACAGCTCGCCGCCCGGCGGCACGTTGATGGTCGAGCCGGCGGCGTCCTTCATCGTGATCGCGCAGCTGGACGACACCGTGCAGTAGCCCATCGGCTTCGCGCTGTCGGTCGTGTTGTTCGGCTGGTTGCCGTTGATCGCGCGGAACATGCCGTCGTTGGCGCCGTAGAACACGACCACGCCGGTGCTGCCGCCGTAGTTGATCACGGCGGGCCGCGAATGCAGCACGTCGCCGTGCACCGATCCGCGCACCGTGATGCTCGTGTCCGGCGGGCTGCTGCCTTCGGCACCTGCAGCCGTGTCGCCGGCGGCGCGCGTGTCGTCGCCGCGGGCCCAGTTGATCAGGTTGGGGACGGTGATCGTGCTGCCGGTGGGGATGCCGAGCGCCGACGCGGTGAGGTTGCTGTTGGCGACCGCGAACGGCATCGTGCTGAGGGACGCATTGGCGCTGCAGCCCGTGCCGACGCAGGTGTAGACATTGCGCGAAGTGGTGGCCGTCGTCGCGCCGGCACTCGCCGGATAGCTGTCGGTCAGGTACTTGAGCCGCAGCTGCTGGCTGACCCCACCCTTCTCGACGACCTGCCCGTCGACCCAGTCGTAGCCGTCGGACGCGCCCTGCGCCTTGTAGGCATTGAGCCAGAAGCCGCCTTTGGAATCCGGCAGCGACGCGCTGCTCTTCGAGGTCCAGAAGCTGATCGCGGTCGGCGAGATGAAGCCGGTGCCCGCCGCGCTCAGCGCGCTGTTGGCATTGGTGCCGGCCTGATAAGGGCCCCAGGATGCATCGGCCAAGAAGAGCTGCGGTGCCAGCGGGTCGGTCGTGTCCACGCCGAACTGGTACTGCTTGAGGTTGCCCAGCCATCGCGGGTTGTCGCCGGCATCGGGCCGGAACATGCCCATGTAAATCTGGTTCAGGTACGTGCCCTGCGTGTTGGCGCTGACCGGCAGCACCGGCGCTGCGAAGACGCTGTTGGTGGCCTGCACCTCTCTGAACACCTGGCTGATCGCGTTGACCAGCGCGCTGACATCGCCGAGCTTCACCAGGAAGTACTTCCCGCCGCCCTGGTTGGCCATGCTGACCATCAGCTGCTCGTAGTCGGGATTGCTGCCGTCGCTGAGGATGATGGTGTAGGTCGTGATGCCGGGGTACGTGGACGTCAGATTGGGCGAGGTCCCGGTGTACATGAAGTTCGCCCATTCGTCGGAATAGTCGCTCTTGTACTTGGCGGACGCAGTCGAGCCCGAAATCGGCGACTTCCAGTTCGGCAGTGCCACCTGGCTGGGCAATGCGGCCAGGCCCTCGGCCCTCTGCAGAGCCGAGCCGCCCTGGTTGCCGCTGTCCTGCGGCTTCTGGTTGTTGGTGGCCAGCGTGATGTAGAGGACGAAATTCTTCGTGCACGCCGGCTGGTTCGCCAGGCCGGGGTAGCGGGTGCCCGACAGGCCGGTCTTGCCCTGATAGAAGGCCCAGGCCTCCTGCATCGCCTGCGCGATCTGGTTGTTGTTGCTCTTGTCCTGTGCCAGGCTCAGCTGCGACACGCGCGTCAGCATCTGGTTGACGCCCTTGCCGTCGGAGCCGGTGCCGTCCATCAGCAGCAGCGAACTCGGCGCCGGCGGCGGATTCGGCACGACGAACGTGCCGCCATTGGTGCCGCCTGTAGGAAAGTACATCAGCCCCAGGTTGATGTTGCCGTTCAGCGCGGCGTCGCTGCCGATCGCCTTGACGGCGCTGTACAGGCCGCACTGCTCGAAGCCCAGGTTCTTGCTCGGATCGTTCACCGCCAGCGCCGAGCAGGTGAAGCTCGAGCTCGCATCGGCCGCCGCCGAGTTGTCGAGAATGATCAGCATGTTGGGCATGCCACCGCCGGTGATGCCCTGGTAGATGTCGATGTCGTCGGCGTGCGCGGCGAAGCTCGCCAACAGCAGCAGCGCGGCACTGCCCCATCGCCGCAAGAATGAATGCTCGGTCACGTCCGACTCCCGGTGACTGACGACTAGCACGCCGCGCCCACGGCCACGCGGACCGCGATGCCCTGGTGCGTCCGGGCCGACGAGGCTGCGCTGGTCGGCGCCTTGGCAGTCGCCGCGACATCCCAGTTCGAGTTCGAGCACAGCGAGTTGCCGCTGCCGCCCGAGCCGACGATCCCGGTGTTCTGCGCCGCGCCGCTGGCGTAGCACGGCTGGTCTTCGGTGTTGACCGGATCCAGTTCGCTGAGCTTGACCGGCTTGACGTATGTGCACTGCGGCGCCTCGACGTTCACGCTGTACGCGGAGCCGGCCTGGCCGCTGCCGTTGATGTCCACCGTCATCGCATTGGCGGTCGGCAAGGCGGTGAAGTCGCTGCTGATCGTGGTCTCGATGCCCTGCACGGACGCGGCGTTGGCTTCCTGTTGCATCTGCAGGTTGCCCGCGACCTTGGTGTTGACGTTCGTGACCTTGATGGCGGAGATCACGATCAGCGTGAGCATCACCAGGAAGACCATCGAGACCAGCAGGGTGGCGCCCGCCTGGGCCTTCGCCGCGCTGGCGCGTCGGGACGGGTTCATGGCAATTCCCTCTGGCCGGAGCCGTTGTAAAGCCGCGCCACGGTGCTGTAGACGTGGCGCTTGTACGAGTCGTTGAACGGACCGGCCGTGGTGGCCAGGCCCATGTCGTAGGTCCGGGAGTCGACCCAGGCCACGCTGCGATCGAGGTTGCGCGCGAGCACGTGGATGCGCACCGCCATCACGTTGGTCCAGTTCGTGTTGGCGGCCGTCCAGTCGTAGGCGGGCGTCGTTTGCGGGCACACGGCAGCAGCGACCTCCGCCGCCGGCGGGCTGCTCGGATTGCTGGTGTAGCAATCGGGCGAGCCATTGGCATCGATGTCGAGGCCGTAATCCAGCTGCAGGTCTTCGATGCCCTCGACCAGCGGCGTGATCGTCATCGTGCCGTTCACGTACTCGGCCATCTTCAGCGTCGGCGTGGTGTCGGTGCCGCACTCGTTGCAGGTGCTGACGAAGTACACGCGCTGGACGATCTTGCGCAGCTGCGCCAGCTTGCTGGCGAGGCAGTCCTTCTGCTTCAGCGTGAAGCTCGCGGCCGACGAGCCGACATTCGCGACGAACGGCAGCGTGTCGTTGCCGCAGGCGGAAACCTGCAGGTAGCTTTCGCTCGCGAGCGCCGCGGCCACATCGACCGGGGTCGTCGCGACACGGGTCACGACCAGGATGGCCGCGCCGGACTTGACGTTGCTGAGGCACCCCGGTGCAACGTTGGGCGCATAGACCGGCATCGGCACGGTGCTCGAGCCCGGGCTGGTCGAAGGCGCATAACCGAGATCGGCGATGGCCGCAGGGCAAGGCGTCGGCACCACCGTCGCGAACGACGTGGTCGCGGTCGCGCCGACATACCCTGCAAGCTGGATGTCCTCGCTCAGAAGCTGCAGCGCATAGCGGCCGTTGTCGATCTGCCGCGCCGACTTGTCGAGCTCGGACCGGCTGCCGACCGTCGAGACCAGCAGGCTGCCCAACGCGACCAGCAGCAGCAGCCCCAGCGCGACCGCCACCATCAGCTCGACGAGCGTGAACCCGCGGCCACGACGGCCGCCGGCTCGTCCTAGACGCCGCACCGGCGGGGCGCTCACGACAGCACCCCGATCCGCACCTTGGTGGTGACCACGCGGTGCAGCTTCTCGTCGCCATAGCTGCCGTTGCCGCAGGGGAACGGCGCGGCGCCGGCGTTGAGCGTCGGCGCCACCGTCTTGGCCAGGCCTTGCCAGGACACCGCGATCATGTAGATGTTGTTCGCGGCATCGTCCTGCGTCACGCAGCCGACCGCGCCTATCATCGCGCCCACCTTGGTGCCGGCCTGCGTCTCGGCGGCCCCCTTGAGCATGCTGTCCCAGGCCGCGAGATCGGCCTGCACCTGCGCCTGCTGCTGCGCATTGCCGGCGGCGCAGGCGGCGATCGCCGTCGCGCCGGTGCCGACTTGAATGCCGGTGCTGCCGTTCGAGTAGCAGCTCGCGACCTTGCGGTTCGCATTGAGCCGGTCGGCCATGTCCTGCACCAGCTGCAGCGCCTGGGTGCGCTGGTACGACTCCATTTCGGCCATGTTCGCGCGGGCGTTCACGCCGGCCAGCCCGAGCAAGCCGACCAGCAGGATGACCAGCGAGATCAGGATCTCGATGAGACCGAAGCCGCCTTCACGCGCCGGCTGGCGCTGCCGACAAGAGATGGACCGGGCGATCATGAGCACGCTCCCTTGCGGCTGCTCGGCACGCCGCTCAATCCCAGCGAGACGCAACGCGGGATCACGCCGCTGATCGCGACGGACGGCGCGATCGTGAACTGCGTGACGGCCGTGACGGCGCGGCCGTCCCGCCCATAGGTGATCGTGGCCAGCGAGCCTGAATCGGTGATCGAAAGGTTCTTGTAGGCCTGCTGCAGCTGGAACGTGTTGGTGCCGTCGGTCACCTTCCATCCGCCATCCCAGCTGGAGCCTGTGCGCTGCAGGTCGACGCTCGAGTTCAGGGTGATGGCCTGGCTGCGCACCAGCGACAGCGTCGCCATCAGGTCGAACGACGCGTTGCGGATGCGCTGATTCGCGACGAACACCTGGAACGACGGCGTGGCCAGCGTGGCGAGGATCGCCATCACCGTGATGGCGGTGATCAGCTCCAGCAGCGTGAAGCCCGCGGCGCGGTGCCGAGAGCGTGATCGATTCACCAGCATCCGGCCACTCCACTGCTCCCCGAGGCGGTTTTCGCGCCCGACTCGTCCACGGTCAGCGTCCCGCAGGCGGTGTCGCGGGCAAGCTGACTGCCGATCGGCGTCGCGGTGACCGTGAAGCCAGGCGGCGTCGTGCTGGCCTTGGGCGCGGTCGTGATGCTGTAGTGGGACGAGACGTTCGACGGCGCGGTCGCGTTCAGCGCCGCCAGGCTGGCCGCGTAGGCCCGCGCGTCCAGCAGGTAGCGCTGCTGCAGGTTGCTGACCTCCTGCATGTAGCCCTGCGCTGCCGACCGGTTGGACCGGACGACATACGAGATATAGGACGGGTACGCGATCGCCGTGAGGATGCCGACGATGGCGACGACGATCATCATCTCGATCAGCGTGAAGCCTCGCTGATCGCCGAGACGGCGGCCGTGCCGCGCGCCCTTCCGAAGGTAGGAACTCATCACGTCGTACTGCTGTCTCTTTGCGTCCCGAGTGCTCATGGCCAGGGATCCCAACGTTGCGCCGTCTTCAGATTGGGAAACTTTTCCCAATAATTGACGTTGGTTGACAATATACGGGCCGTCCGCGAACCCGCTCCACGCCGCTTGTCGGGCACCGATCGCCTTCCATCGGAATCGCGGGACAAATTCACGTAACGGGGAACCGGCCTTCGCCCGGCACGCCACCCACGCACAGCGAGAGGCGCCTTCCGGGTGCGGATATCAACGGCGGCTAAGGGTATCTACTTAAATATATCCGGTTGATTTATTAAAGCGTCGCCACGATGATCTCCACAACTCGGGCCGGCTTCAGGCCGATCCGCAGCCGCCGTCCAATCAACCAAGGAGACATCCCATGCCCCATGCTTCCCGATTCGTCCGCCTCGGCCTGTCGTCGCTGTTCGCCTGCGGTGCGGTCGCGTCCGCGCACGCGGCCGACGGTCCGGTGATCGGCCTGATCACGAAGACCGAGACCAACCCGTTCTTCGTGAAGATGAAGGAGGGGGCGCAGTCGGCCGCCACCGCCAAGGGGGCGAAGCTGCTCAGCGCGGCAGGCAAGGCCGACGGGGACAACGCGGGCCAGGTCACCGCGATCGAGAACATGATCGCCGGCGGCGCGAAGACCATCCTGATCACGCCGAACGACTCGAAGGCGATCGTGCCGGCCATCAAGAAGGGCCAGGCCCAGGGCGTGATGTTCATTGCCTTGGACAGCCCGGCCGATCCGGCCGACGCCACCGACGCGCTGTTCGCGACCAACAACTACACCGCCGGCGAGCTGATCGGCCGCTACGCAAAGGTCGCGATGGGCGGCAAGCCGGCGAAGATCGCGACGCTGGACCTGTTTCCCGGGCACCCGGTCGGCGCACAGCGCCACAACGGCTTCATGAAGGGCTTCGGCCTGCAGGCGCCGGACGCGAAGGTCAACGAGTTGGGCAAGTCCGCCGAGATCGTCTGCTCGGCCGACAGCTTCGGCGATCAGGCCAAGGGCCAGACCGCGATGGAGAACTGCCTCCAGAAGAACCCGGACATCAACCTCGTCTACACGATCAACGAGCCCGCCGCGGCCGGCGCGTACCAGGCGCTGAAGAACGCCGGCAAGGAGAAAGGCGTGATGATCGTGTCGGTCGACGGCGGCTGCGCCGGCGTGCGCAACGTGAAGTCCGGCGTGATCGCGGCGACCTCGCAGCAGTACCCGCTGAAGATGGCCGCGATGGGCGTCGAGGCCGGCGTCGAGTTCGCGAAGACCGGCAAGAAGGCCAGCGGCTACACCGACACCGGCGTCACGCTGATCACCGACAAGCCCATGCCCGGCGTCGACAGCAAGGACACCAAGGTCGGCACCGACCTGTGCTGGGGCAACAAGTAAGACCGTAAGAGGCTCGCGCGTCGAGGCGGCCCACGCCAGCGGGCCGCCCGCCGCCCTGCCCGCGATCCCCCCACCTGCCGCCAGACCGCCATGCGCACGTCCTCCACCGCTGCCGGAGACCTCATGCCTTCGCTGAAGACACCCACGCTGCCGCCGATCGCGACGCTCGGCCCGCTGTTCGCGCTGCTGCTCGCGATCATCTTCTTCGCATCGCAGAGCGATCGCTTCCTGTCGATCCAGAACTTCTCGCTGATCCTGCAGCAGGTGATGGTCGTCGGCACGATCGCGATCGGCCAGACGCTGGTCATCCTGACCGCCGGCATCGACCTGTCGTGCGGGATGGTGATGGCGCTGGGCGGCGTGCTGATGACCAAGCTCGCGGTCGTCTCGGGCCTGAACCCGTACCTCGCGATCGCCTGCGGATTGCTCGCGACCATGGCCTTCGGCCTGGTCAACGGGCTGCTGGTCACGCGCATCAAGCTGCCGCCGTTCATCGTGACGCTGGGCACGATGAACATCGCGTTCGCGATCACGCAGCTCTACTCGAACGCGCAGACGATCACCGACCTGCCCGCCCCAATGACCTTCTTCGGCAACGCGTTCGCGGCCGGCGGCGCCGCGATCAACTACGGCACGCTGCTGATGCTCGCGCTGTACATCGCCGTCTGGTGGGCCTTGCGCGAAACGCAGCCCGGCCGACACGTCTACGCGGTCGGCAACAACCCCGAGGCGACGCGCCTCACCGGCATCCGCACGGAGCGCGTGCTGCTGGGCGTCTACGTGCTGGCCGGCGCGTTCTACGGCGTCGCGTCGCTGCTGTCGGTCGCGCGCACCGGCGTCGGTGACCCGAACGCCGGGCAGACCGAGAACCTGGACGCGATCACCGCGGTCGTGCTGGGCGGCACCAGCCTGTTCGGCGGCCGCGGCATCGTGCTCGGCAGCCTGCTGGGCGCGGTGATCGTCGGCGTGTTCCGCAACGGCCTGACGCTGATGGGCGTGCCGTCGGTCTACCAGGTGCTGATCACCGGCATCCTCGTGATCCTCGCGGTCGCCACCGATCAACTTTCGCGCCGCGGAGCCCGCTGATGACGACCATGACGACCTCCTCCACCACCCCGCCCCGCCTCGTGATGGAAGCCCGCGGGCTGGTCAAGCGCTACGGCCATGTCACGGCGCTGGACGGTGTCGACTTCGAGCTGCGCGCCGGCGAGATCCTCGCGGTGATCGGCGACAACGGCGCCGGCAAGTCCTCGTTGATCAAGGCGCTGTCCGGTGCGGTGATCCCCGACGAAGGCGAGATCAAGCTCGACGGCAAGCCCATCCACTTCAAGTCGCCGCTGGATGCGCGCCGCGAAGGCATCGAGACGGTCTACCAGGACCTCGCCGTCGCGCCGGCGATGACGATCGCCGAGAACCTGTTCCTCGGCCGCGAGATCATCAAGCCCGGCCCGATCGCGCGCATGCTGCGCGTCATCGACAAGAAGCGCATGCTCGAGGAGAGCGTCGCGCGCATGAACGAGCTGAAGGTCGGCATCCGCTCGATGACGCAGGCGGTGGAGACGCTCTCGGGCGGCCAGCGCCAGTGCGTCGCGGTGGCGCGCAGCGCGGCGTTCGCGCGGCACGTCGTGATTCTCGACGAGCCGACCGCGGCGCTGGGCGTCAAGGAGGGCAACATGGTGCTGGAGCTGATCCGGCGCGTGCGCGACCGCGGGCTGCCGGTGATCCTGATCAGCCACAACATGCCGCAC
>DATCSE010000240.1:0-44885 GCA_036568605.1 Burkholderiaceae bacterium
GCATAGGACCGCCTTCGCGGCATCGCGCCACTCGCGCCGACGCGATGCAGCAAGCGGAATGGATGGCCCACGAGTGGGAGCGCTGGCTGACTCAGAACCTGCCGGTCCCGTTCCGGTCGGTGATCGACAAGTGACGCGCGCGGTGTCCGCAAAGGCGAGACGCTGGCGCGCTATGAGAAGATCAGCGGCGTGACGTCGAGGGGCACCTCGCAGCTGAGCAATCGAAAAGAATGGACTGGAACAGGCGGCAGGCAGCTTGGGCAAGCGATCCCCGATGGGCTCGCGCGAAAGAACATGCGATGCGCGGCGAGGTGCTGCAGGCGGAGTTGCTGCTGCGCAACCTGCTCGTCGAGCACCGGGACTGCACGCCGGCACGCTTGGCGGTCGCCGATTACATGGTCGAGCGCGGGGACCTCGATGGCGCCCTGCAATGGCTGCGCACCCCGCAGGCCGATGACGCCGACGGCACACTGGGCTTCGCGATCGCACGGCTGCAGTTTGCCCGTGGGGACCCGGCGGCAGCGCGTGCGGCGCTCGAAGCCGTGCTGCTTCGCCAGCAACGCTTCCTGGAAGGATGGTTGATGCTCGGCGAGGTTTGCGACGTGCTGGGCGATACGCACGCGGCAGTGCGGGCTCGCAGCCGTCTTTTCGAAGAAGCGCACGCCCAGAATCGCTGGATCGACCCGGCGACGACCGAGCCGCAGTGGCAGCCCGCTGTACGCCGCGCCATCGAAGCCTACCGGCGCGACAAGCGCGAGCTGCTGTTCGCGGCATTCGCTGAAGTGCGAGAACGACACGGTGCCGACTCGCTCCGTCGCTTCGAACGCGCGCTGACCGGCTATCTCCGCGAATGGGACGCCCGACCGCCCGACGCGCGCCAGCGTCCGAAGTTCTTCTGGTTCCCCGACCTGCCGCCGGGGCCCTACCACGACCCGATGCTGCAACCCTGGGCTGCGACATTCCGTGACGCGTGGCAGGACATCCGCGACGAAGCCGCGGAACTGCTGCGAGAGGATCGCGACTTCGTCAGCTTCCTCGGCCTCCAGCCGGGCCAGAAGGCACCGGGGTCCATCGGCGGCGCGGCAGCGGAACCCGCCTGGGACGCGTTCTTCTTCTACAACCATGGGGTCCGCTACGACGCCAACCACGAGCGCTGCCCGCGCACCAGCGCGCTGCTCGAGTCGATCGACCTGTGCCGGATCGCGCGCCAGGCGCCGGAAATCTGCTTCTCGCTGATCCGCCCGCAGTCATCGATCCTGCCCCACTACGGCGTGACCAACATACGGCTCGTGTTCCACCTGCCGCTCATCGTTCCGCCGGACTGCGCGCTCAACGTCGGCGGGGTCGAGCATCGCTGGCGGGAGGGCGAACCGGTTCTCTTCGACGACACCTATGAACACGAGGCCTGGAACCGTTCGGACCAGCCGCGCCTGATCCTGCTGATGGACTGCTGGAACCCGCACCTCACCCAGCCCGAGAAGGAGGCGGTGCGCCATGTCATCGAGGCGATCGACGCACTCGAGCCACTGAAGCCCTACTGAGTTCGGGCGCTCATCCGATCGCACGCCCGTCTGATGGCCCCGATGCCGCCAGGCAGCGCTCCAGCAGCCGAGGCGCGCCCATGCGCTGGGTCCATTCCGCAAAGCGTTCCGTAGTCCCGCGCCAGCGCAGCTGCTCCACGTCATCGAACAAGGGAGCGTCACGGCGCAGCGTGGCAAGCCGCTTGAACAGCAGCGCCTGCTCCAGGCGTTCGCCGAGCACGGCGCGCGGGAATGCCTCGATCGGCCCGTGCTGGTTCAACAGGCGCGCCGCGCCGACGGCCCCGATGCCGGCAATGCCGGGGTATCCATCCTGAGCGTCGCCGACCAACGCGAGGTAGTCCGGAATCAGTGCCGGATCGACGCCGAACTTGTCGCGCACGCCTGCAGCATCGCGAATGGTCTTGCCCTTGCGATCGACCTGCACGACGCGATCGTCTTCGACGCATTGGGCGAGGTCCTTATCCGGCGTCCAGATGCAGACCTTCTGGACCCGCTGATCGGCGGCCGCAAGGCGCGCCGCCGACGCCAGCGCATCGTCCGCTTCGAGCTCGATCATCGGCCAGACGGTGACGCCCATCGCGCTCAGCGCTTCTTCGAGCGGGTGGAACTGCGCCCACAGCGCCGGCTCTATGCCGTCACCCGTCTTGTACCCGGGCCACAGGCCATTGCGAAACGATTCGATGATGTGATCGGTGGCAACGCCGATGTGCTTCTCGCCCCGCTCGAGGAACTCGAGCACGGTCTGCAGCACGCCGGCCACCGCGCCGAAGGCCCGGTCGTTTCCCTTGTTGAATCGGCGCAGGCCGTAGAAATGCCGGAACAGCTCGTAGGTTCCGTCGATCAAATGGACGACGGTGGCATCGGCAGGATCGCGTGTCGGTCCGGTTCGTGTTCCCATCGTGGGAGCATATTCCGAGTCCCGCCGCACTCGCCCCTTCACGCGCCGGGCTCAGGCCGCTGCCGCAGGCCGCGACCCCGCCTCGGCGATGTCGGCCCGCAGATCGCTGCTGAGCTCGCGCAATGCCGGTTCGTCCAGCGTCTCGCGCTCCAGCAGCGCCCGAGCGCCGCGCTCCAGCACCGCGCGGTTGACGGCGAGCAGGCCGATCGCGCGCTCGAACGCGGTGCCGACGATCGCGCGCACCGCCTCGTCGATGCGCTGCTGCGTGGCCGGCGATACCTTCAGCTCCGGGCCCAGTGTCTCGCCGCCTTCCAGGAAGCGGCTGCGTTCGGCCTGGAATGCGACATGGCCCAGCGCCTCTTCCATGCCGTAGCGCGTCACCATGTCGCGGGCAATCTCGGTGGCACGCGACAGGTCGTCGGCGGCGCCGGTGGACCAGTGGCCGAACACCAGATTCTCCGCGGCCCGTCCGCCCAGCAGCACGACGATCTGGCGCAGCAACTCGTCGCGCGTCGTCAGGTAGCGGTCCTCGGTGGGCCGGCGCAACGTGTAGCCGAGCGCGCCCACGCCGCGCGGAATGATGGACACCTTGTGCACCGTCTCGGCGCCGGGCAATGCCCGTGCGAGCAGTGCATGGCCCATCTCGTGATAGGCCACGATCTCGCGCTCGCGCGGATTGAGCACGCGACTCCTCTTCTCCAATCCCGCGACGATGCGCTCGAGCGCGATCGTGAAGTCAGCCAGGCTGATGGCGTCGGCACGTCGCCGGGTCGCGGCCAATGCCGCCTCGTTGACCAGATTGGCCAGGTCGGCGCCCGAGAAACCCGGGGTCAACGCCGCCACCTGCTCCAGGTCCACGTCCGGCGCCAGCTTGACCTTGCGCACATGCACCTCGAGGATGTCCAGCCGGCCGCCGCGCTCGGGGCGATCGACCAGCACCTGGCGGTCGAAGCGGCCTGCGCGCAGCAGCGCCGGATCGAGGATTTCCGGGCGATTGGTCGCAGCCAGGATCACCAGCCCGCTGGCCGGGTCGAAGCCGTCCATCTCGACCAGCAGCTGGTTCAGCGTCTGCTCCTTCTCGTCGTGGCCGCTCACCGCGAATGCGCCGCGCGCGCGGCCCATCGCGTCCAGCTCGTCGATGAAGATGATCGCCGGTGCCTTGGCGCGGGCCTGCTCGAACAGGTCGCGTACTCGTGCGGCGCCGACGCCGACGAACATCTCGACGAACTCGGAGCCGCTGATCGAAAAGAACGACACGCCGGCCTCCCCGGCGACCGCGCGCGCGAGCAGCGTCTTGCCGGTGCCCGGCGGGCCGATCAGCAGCACGCCCTTGGGCACCCGCGCACCCAGCCGGCCGTGCTGCTTCGGGTCCTTCAGGAAGTCGACGATCTCGCGCAGCTCGTCCTTGGCTTCGTCGATACCCGCCACGTCGGCGAACGACACGCCGGTGTCCTTCTCCACGTAGACCTTGGCGCGGCTCTTGCCGATCGCCATGAAGCCCGCGCCGCCCAACCCCTGCTTCTCGGCGAAGCGGCGGAACATGAAGTACCAGAGCCCGAAGAACACCGCCGCGGGCACCACCCACGACAGCAGGTGCTGCAGCCAGTCGCTCGCGACCACGCGCCGGTACGGCACGTGGTAGCGCTGCAGCCACTCCGCCATCTGCGGCTCGACCCGCGTGGCGACGATCGCGCGCTTGCTGCCGTCGGGCATCTTCAGCCGGCCGGTGAGCAGCTGGTCGGTGATCACGACCTCGGCCACCTTGCCGTCGGCCAGCTGCCGTTCGAATTCGCTGTACGGCACCGGTTCGAGCTGGCTCGACGCTTGCCACCACGACTGCAGCCACATCACCGCCAGCAGCGCGATGACCCAGTAGCCGACGTTCCAGGTGTGCTGCGGGCTCCTGATCTTGTCCAGCATGGTGCCGCAACAGGTTGGGTCGGTGCCACGACGGTCAAGGGCGCCGCGGGTCTTGAAGAGTTTCCAGTCGTCAATATTTTTCCGCTCTGATCCGTGAACGACGGAAAGGAGTTTCGATCAGGTACAGAAAGGAGCATCACCATGACCAAATTGCAGGAATGGAGACACGGCCTCGAGCAGGCCTGGGATTCGGTGGCCGACGGCTGGCGCGAGATGAGCCAGCGCGCGAGCGGCGCACTGATTCGCTTTCGACGCGGCCACAAGGACGAGGAAGAGGAAGACGGCGACGATCTGCCGTACCGCCTCAGCTCCTGGGGCTATGTAGCGGCCGACCTGTACGACGATGACAACAAGGTCGTCGTGCGGCTCGAGGCGCCGGGCATGAAGCGCGACGACTTCGAGGTCGAGTTGATCGGCGACCGGTTGTTGTCGGTGCAGGGCCGCAAGCGTTTCGAGCGCGAGAGCACGAACGGCCGCTACCGGATGGTCCAGTGTGCCTACGGCAGCTTCAACCGCACGGTGCCGCTTCCGGTGCCGGTGCGCCTCGATCGCAGCAAGGCCAGCTATCGCGATGGCGTGCTGCGGATCGAACTGCCGAAGGCGGAGCACGCACCTGCCCGGCGCATCGCGATCCACTGATAGGCGCGGGCGCCGGTTCGCGGCGGCATCAGCCGCCGCAGCTGCTCCTAGCCGACCACCACGTCGCTGATCCAGACCACGGGCGTCACGTCCGTATAGTTCTTCACGTCGGCCCTGATCTCAAGGGTGTGCGGCTCCAGTGCACGCTGCAGCTTCTCGACGGATTCGCAGAGCACGCTGCACGACGCGAGAAACGGCGGCGGTGAGCCCGGCTCGCGGCCGGCCAGCCCCTTGTCGATGCTGTAGGCGATGCACGCTTCTCCGAGCCGTTCGGCCAACATGGGCAGGTGCTTCTCACGATAGTAGTCGTGATCGAAGCGAGCTCCATCCTTGTGCGGGTAGATGACGTTGAACTTGATCAACTGATTCCTCCGGTTGGACAACGCGCTGCTCGCGCGACGCTCGAATTATTGTTGTCGCATTGCGTGGCTGCGTTGCGCATGAGGCGCCGAACGAACCCTTGATGAAGAACTCCGCCCTGTTCGTCTGCGAGTGCACGCGCGAGCCTCAGCGCCCCGGCCTCGACGCTCACACCTGGAAACGCAAGCCACCCATTCCAGTGGCCCCCGAAGCCTTGCCTGTTCTCCTCCCGTCGCCGAAGGTTGTTGTGTCGTTTCACTGCTCATGCAGGGAGGCACCATGCGACGCTCGAAGAAGAGATCCGTCCTGGGCATCGGCAACCGCCGCCAGTTCTTCGGCCGCGCGGGCGGCGCGGCACTGGCACTGACGCCGGTGGCTTTGCTGCCGGCCTGCGGAGGCGGTCATGACGACGACGAACCCGCCCCCACGCCACCGGGCAGCGGCACCTTCCAGCACGGCGTGGCCAGCGGCGATCCGCTATCCGATCGCGTGATCCTGTGGACGCGCGTGACGCCGGCCAGCGGCAGCACCGGCAGCGTCGCCGTGACCTGCACCGTCGCCACCGACACGGCGCTCGCGAACGTTGTCGCCATGCTCTCGCTCAGTGCCGATGAGACGCACGACTACACGGTGAAGGTCGACGTCACCGGGCTCACGCCTGCCACCACGTACTACTACCGCTTCAGTGCGGCGGGCGCCTCGTCGCCGATCGGCCGCACGCGCACGCTCGCGTCCACCACCACGAGCCTGCGCATGGCGGCGGTCAGCTGCTCGAACCTGGCTGAGGGCTACTTCAATGCCTACGCGCGCATCGCCGAACGCGCCGACCTGGACCTGGTGGTCCACCTCGGCGACTACATCTACGAGTACGGCACCGACTCGAGCGACGTGCGCGCCGTCGAGCCGAGCTTCGAGATCGTCACGCTTGCCGACTACCGCCAGCGCCACGCGCAGTACAAGCGCGACCCGGATCTGCAGGAGATGCATCGCCAGCATCCGGTGATCGCGATCTGGGACGACCACGACATCGCGAGCAACGCCAACGCGACGGGCTCGCAGAACCACACCGAAGGCGTCGAAGGCACGTGGGCCGATCGCGTCGCGGCCGCCTTGCAGGCCTTCTACGAATGGCTGCCGGTGCGCATGGTCGATGCCACCAACCCGCGCAAGAACTATCGCAGCTTCCCGATCGGCAACCTCGTCGAGCTGATGATGCTGGAGGAGCGGGTGCTGGCCCGCTCGCCGCAGCTGCCCGGCAACGCCACCTTGCCGGAAACCTTCAGGCAGCGCGACGCGTTTCTCGACCCTAGCCGCGAGATGATCGGCAGCGTGCAGCAGGACTGGTTGGCCACGCACCTGCGCACATCCACGGCGCAATGGAAGTTCCTCGCGCAGGGCGTGATGTTCGCGCAGCTCAAGCTCGAAGCCCAGACCATCGCCGAAGGCGGCGGGCTGTTCGCGAACGCCGACCAGTGGGACGGCTACCAGCCTGCGCGCGACCGCGTCTACGAGGTGCTGAAGGGGGATGCGTCGCACGCCGCGGTGGGCAACGTCGTCGTGATCAGCGGCGACGCGCACAGCTCGTGGGCCGCCGACCTGACGCAGGACCCGAGCAACACGAACGTGGCCGGCGGCGGCTACGACGCTGCCACCGGCGCCGGTTCTCGCGCGGTGGAGTTCGTCGGCACCTCGGTCACCTCGCCGATGATCATCGACACGCACGGCATCGCCGAGTCGCTGCTGCAGTCCGTCAATCCGCATTTCAAGTACATCGACCTGTCCCGGCACGGCTACCTGCTGATCGACGCCAACACCACGCGCGTCGTCGGCGAATGGTGGTTCGTCGACACCGTGACCAGCCGAGACGGTGGGCAATCGTTCGCCACCGCGTTCCAGGTGGCCGATGGCACCCAGCATCTGGTGCCGGCGGCCCAGACCGGCGCACGCGCGAATCCGCCCCCATTGGCGCCGGCCTGAGCCGGCCGGATACTCCGTGTCGATTTGCCGCCCGCTCGTTCGTCGTATGAGCGAGGCGAGCAGACGTCTGCCGCTTCACCCGGCCGCGCGTCTGCAACTTTCACGGAGTCCTTCTCATGATCTCTTCTTCCACCCGTCTGGTGCTGCTCGTCGCCACGCGCAAAGGCGCCTGGCTATTCCATGGCGACCCGCAGCGCGAGGCCTGGACGGTCGACGGCCCGCACTTCCTGGGCCACAACGTCAGCCATCTGCAGCTCGACCCGCGCGACCAGCGCACCTTGCTCG
This sequence comes from Burkholderiaceae bacterium, assembly GCA_036568605.1. Lineage (GTDB taxonomy): Bacteria > Pseudomonadota > Gammaproteobacteria > Burkholderiales > Burkholderiaceae_C > DATCSE01. The sequence goes on from DATCSE010000240.1 coordinate 7,621, forward strand.
CCGCCGCAAAGACCGGCCACCTGGGGCCGACCGTGTTCCGCTCCACCGACCTGGGCAAGACCTGGAAGGAAGCCCGCCGGCCGCCGGCCTTCGACCCGCCGACGAACGGCCTGCCGGCGCGCGCGGTGGACCACACCTTCTGGCTGACGCCGGGCCACGCCAGCGAGCGCGACACCTGGTACGCCGGCACCTCGCCGCAGGGCTTGTTCCGCTCCGAGGACGGCGGCGTGAGCTGGACACCGCTCCCGGCCGTCAACGACGATCCGCGGTTCCGCGAATGGATGGGCTCGGCGCAGGACGGCACACCCGACGGCCCGAAGCTGCACTCCATCGTCATCGACCCGCGCGACCCGTCGCACCTGCTGTTCGGCATGTCGGGCGGCGGCGTGCACGAGTCGCGCGACGCGGGGCGCACCTGGGCGACGCTGATCGAGGGCATGCAGGTGGTGGAGGGCTTCGACGCCGCCACCGTGACCTTCCACGATCCGCACTGCGTGCGCATCAGCCCGAGCAACCCGGACCGCCTGTACCAGCAGAACCACTGCGGCATCTATCGGCTCGACCGGCCGGGCACGGCCTGGCAGCGCATCGGCCGCGCGATGCCCGCCGACGTGGGCGACGTCGGATTTCCGATGGTCGTGCACCCCCGCGATGCCGACACCGCGTGGGTGTTCCCGATGGAGGGCACCGACGTCTGGCCCCGCACCAGCCCCGGCGGCCGCCCGGCGGCCTATGTCACGCGTGACGGCGGCCGCAGCTGGCAACGGCTCGATCGCGGCCTGCCGCAGCAGCAGGCCTGGTGGACCGTCAAGCGCCAGGCGATGACGGCCGATGCCTTGCCGGAACCGGCGCTGTACCTGGGCACCACCGGCGGCGAGCTGTGGATCGGGCACGACGGCGGCGCGCGCTGGGCCAACATCGCGCGCCACCTGCCGGAGATCTACGCGGTCGAAGTGGCGGAACTGGCGTGAAGGTGCTGGTGCCGAGCGCGCTGCGCTCCTACACGGGCGCGTCGCAGGTCGAGGCGTCCGGCGAATCGCTGCTCGCGCTCTTTGCCGATCTCGACCAGCGCTACCCGGGCCTGCGCTTTCGGGTCGTCGACGAGCGCGAGCTGCTGCGGCCGAACATGCGGATCTTCGTCAACGGCGTGGGCGTGCGCGATCTGGGCCGGGCGCTGCAGTCGGACGACTGCGTGGCGATCGTGATGGCGCTGAGCGGCGGGTGACGAAGGGAACTTGCAGTCGTTCGGGTATCGCCACCCGCTTCCCGCCCATCGAGGTGAAGCCGATCTAGACCTTCGCCAGCGCCTGGTCGAGGTCCGCCTTCAGGTCGTCGATGTGCTCGATGCCGATGGACAGGCGCACGGCATCTTCGGACACGCCGGCCCGGTCCAGCTCCTCGGGCGACAGCTGGCGGTGCGTCGTCGACGCCGGGTGCGTCGCGAGCGATTTCGCGTCGCCGATGTTGACGAGCCGCGTGAAGAGCTCCAGCCCATCGAGAAAGCGTGCGCCGGCAGCGCGCTTGTCGGCCGAGGCGCTGCGCACGCCGAAGGTCAGGATGCCCGAGGCCTTGCCCGAGAGGTACTGCTTCGCGAGCGCATGGTCGGGGTGCTCCTCCAGCCCCGCATAGTTGACCCACGCGACCTTGGGATGCGCCTTCAGGTGCCGCGCGACCGCCAGCGCGTTGTCGCTGATGCGCTCGACCCGCAGCGCCAGCGTCTCGATGCCCTGAAGGATCTGCCACGCGTTGAACGGCGAGATCGCCGCGCCGATGTTGCGCAGCGGCACGACGCGGGCGCGGCCGATGTACGCGGCCGGCCCCAGCGCCTCGGTGTAGACCACGCCGTGGTAGCTCACGTCGGGTTCGTTGAGGCGCTTGAAGCGCTCCTTGTGCTGTGCCCACGGGAACTTGCCAGAGTCGACGACTGCGCCGCCGACGCTGGTGCCGTGCCCGCCCAGGTACTTGGTCAGCGAATGCACCACGATGTCGGCGCCGTGCTCGATCGGCCGCGAGAGATACGGCGACGGCACCGTGTTGTCGACGATCAGCGGAATGCCGTGCCGGTGCGCGACCTCCGCGACCTTCGCGATGTCGGTGATGTTGCCCTGCGGGTTGCCGAGCGACTCGACGAAGATCGCCTTGGTCCGCGCGTCGATCAGCGGCTCGAACGACGCGGCGTCGCGGTGGTCGGCGAAGCGCGTCGTGATGCCGTACTGGGGCAGCGTGTGCGCGAACAGGTTGTAGGTTCCGCCGTACAGCGCGCTCGACGAGACGATGTTGTCGCCCGCCTCGGCGATCGTCAGGATCGAGTAGGTCACGGCGGCCTGCCCCGACGCGAGCGCGAGCGCGCCGATGCCGCCCTCGAGCGCGGCCAGGCGCTGCTCCAGCACGTCCTGCGTCGGGTTCATGATGCGGGTGTAGATGTTGCCCGGCACCTTCAGGTCGAACAGGTCGGCACCGTGCTGCGCGTTGTCGAACGCGTACGCGACGGTCTGGAACAGCGGCACGGCGACTGCCTTGGTCGTCGGATCCGGCCGGTACCCGGCATGCACGGAAAGGGTCTCGAAGCGCCAGTTCGCTTGTGTCATCGGTTCTCCTCGTGTGAACGAAAGCGGACGGGCAGCGTAGAGGCCGCCGCCGCGTTCGAGAACCATCGAAATCGGCTGTCGATTGCACGCGCCGTGATAAGCACGCGGACTTCTCAGGGGAACTGCGCCGCCCCGTCTACGAGCAAGCCGCCCTGCGGCTCCGGCAGCGTGTCTTGCAGTACCGCGCCGGTGCTGGAAGTGATGCGCACCTGCAGCGCGCCTGCGTTGATGGTCGTCGGGTAGACGAAGTAGTTGTACGTCTCGCGTGTCACGGCGATCCAGCTCGTCGCGCCGGTCGGCATGATCTCCAGCTTCGCGATCGGCAGGCGGTGGTTGCGCACCTGGATCGCGGTCCAGTAACGCGTGCTGCCTTCCTTGTACCGGTACTGCACCGGCCCGCTCACATCGCCGGCCACGACCTGCCAGGTGATGGCCACGCGGCCGGCCACCGGATCGGCGATCTTCGCGAAGGCCTGCGCGCTGAGGTCGATGTCGCCGGCGGCGCACTCCGGGCATTCGTCGGTGATGCGCACGGTCACCGTGCCTCGCGGGCCGGTGATGGTCGCGTATTCGCCGCAGGCCGCGCTGCCGGCGTAGTCGGTGTCGTTCATCGCGGCGACCATCAGGTCGCTGCTGGCGTCGAAGCTGCACGCGCCCTGACCGGTGGCGCCGTAGTACGTGCCCTGGCCGCTGCGCATGGCGCCCAGCGCGGTGGTCGGTGTGCTGCTGGTCGCTCCGCCGCTCGCCGTTGTGGTCCAGCCCGTGGTACCGCCGGTGGCGGCATCGCTCGAGGACGTGGCGTCGCCGCCGCCTCCGCAGCCGCTCAAGATGACGACGATGGCACAAAGGCAGGCGGCGCGTTCGAGCGCCGAGGGTCGACTGCGGGTCATGCTGCGGGAGAGCCTCCGAGGTCGGCGGGACTGTACCTCAGGCGCGCCCCTTCCACGGCACCAGCACGCGCTCGACCCAGCGCATCAGCAGATCGAACAGGTACGCGACGCCGCCGATCACGACGATCCCCATGACCACGATGTCGGTGCGCAGGAAATTCGACGCGTTGAGCACCATCTGGCCGAGGCCCAGGCTGGCGGCCACCATCTCGGCGGCGACCAGCGTGGTCCAGCCGAAGCCGATCGCGATGCGCATGCCGACCAGGATGTCGGGCAGCGCCGCCGGCAGGATCACGTGGCGGATCACCTGCAGGTAGCTCGCGCCCATCGAATATGCGGCGTTGATCTGCTCCTGCGAGGCACTGCGCATGCCCGAGCGCGCGGCGAGCGCGAGCGGCGCGAAGCAGCTCAGGAAGATCAGCAGAACCTTGGGCAGCTCGTCGATGCCGAACCAGATGATGATCAGCGGCAGGTACGCGAGCGGCGGCAGCGGCCGGTAGAACTCCAGCGGCGGATCGAAGATGCCGCGCGCGACGCGGCTCATGCCCATCGCGATGCCGATCGGGATCGCCGTCACGCAGGCCAGCCCGAACGCCGAGAACACGCGGAACATGCTGGCCGCGAAGTGCTGCCACAGCGGCTTGTCGTTGGCTTGCCCGGTCAGGTAGTCGTGGAATTGCTGGAACACCGCCTGCGGCGTCGGCAGGAACAGCGGCTTGACCCAGCCCAGGTTCGTGACGGCCGCCCACAGCGCGAGCAGCACGATCACCGTGAGCACACTGATCGCGAGGCTCGATCCTTCGCCCGGTACCTTGAACTTGCTGGTCTTCGGCGGCGCGCCGGTGCCGGCAACGGGCGGGGGCGCGACGATCGCGGCAGCGTTGGCGAGTTCCATCTCAGGCATGGGCCGCTTCTCGCGATGCGGCCGGCTCGCGCCGGTGGACGATCGCGAGCACCTCCTCGCGCATCCGGATGAACTCGGGCTCCGACTTCACGCGGCGCGCGTCGCCATGCGCGAGGAATTGCCGCGAGAACGGGACATCGTCGTAGACATGCGAGATGCGCCCCGGGCTCGGGCTCATCACGACCAGCCGGGTCGCGAGGAACAGCGCTTCCTCGACCGAATGGGTGATGAAGAACACCATCTTGTTCGACTCGCGCCAGACGCGCAGCAGGATCTCCTGCACCTGCTCGCGCGTGAACGCGTCGAGCGCGCCCATCGGCTCGTCCATCAGCAGCACCGCCGGGTCGCACGCGAGCGCTCGCGCGATGCCCACGCGCTGCTGCATGCCGCCCGACAGCTCGTAGACCGCGCGATCGGCGTACGGCTCGAGGCCCACCGATCGCAGCTGCACGAGCGCGACCCGTTCCCGTGTGGCCTTGTCCACGCCGCGCAGCCGCAGCCCCAGCGCGACGTTGTCGCGCACGCTCAGCCACGGCATCAGCGCATGCTTCTGGAACACGACGCCGCGCTCGGCACCCGGGCCGCGCACCGGCTTTCCATCGAGCAGGATCTCGCCGCTCGAGGGCGGCAGGAAGCCGGCGATGCAGTTCAAGAGCGTGGTCTTGCCGCAGCCCGACGCGCCGAGCGCAACGACGAAGTCGCCGTCGCGCATCGTCAGATCGACCGGCGCGAGCGCCTGCAGCGTGCCGCCCTTGACGGCGTAGTGGACCGTGACGCGGCGGATGTCGAGCGTAGGCATGCGAAGCGGACGATGGCCTGCTACTTCCCCAGCGCCTTCTGAACGTACGCCGTCGTCACGAACGCACCGTAGTCCGGCTTGACCTCCTGCACGCGGCCCTGCTCCTTCAGGAACGCTGCCGTGTCGGTCAACGCCTTGGCCGCGCCGCCACCCAGCCAGGCGGCCGAGAGCTGCTCCTGCGGCGTCGGGAACTTGTACAGCGCCATCGCCGCGGGCACGTCCTTCGGCTCGGCCTTGGTCCACTTGGCGACTGCCTTGACCTGCGTCGAATCGGCGGTCCACTTGGCCGCGTTCGCGCGGTACTCGGCATCGGCCTTCGCAAGCGCCTTGACCAGCGCGACCACGAAGGCTTCGTTGTCCGCCGCCCATTTGGCATTGACCACCAGGCCGTCGAAGGTCGGATGACCGCGGCTGCCGATCGATCCCGAAGTCGCGATCACCTTGCCGCTGCTCTTGATCCTCGAGAGCACCGGGTCCCAGACGAACGCCGCATCGATGTCGCCGCGCTCCCACGCCGCGGCGATCTCCGGCGGCCGCATGTTGATCACGTTGACGCTCTTCGGGTCGAGGCCGTCGAGCTTCAGGTTGACCATCAGTTGGTAGTGCGAGGTCGAGACGAACGGCGTCGCGACCTTCTTGCCTTTCAAATCCTTCGAGCTCGCGATGCCAGAGCCATTGCGCGCGACCAGCGCCTCGGCATCGGCGATGTCGTCGAGGATCCAGAACAGCCGGATGTCCTGGCCCTGGCTCGCGGCGGCCGCCACCGGACTGGAGCCGGCCTCGCCGATCTGCACGTCGCCCGAGGCCATCGCGCGGATCACGTCACCGCCGCCGCCGAACAGCCGCCAGTTGATCTTGTAGCCGGTCGCCTTCTCGAGCTCGCCGGACTCCATCACCGTGCGCAGCGGGACCAGCATGTCCTGGTGCGCGAAGGTCACCTCCTTGGCCTGCTGCGCGCTGGCGCTGCCGGCCACCGCCACGGCCAACGCGAACGTGGCCAGACTCTGCTTCAACGTCATGTGTGTTGTTCTCCTGTGAGACTGCGGAGTCTGCCCGGCGGGGCGCGTTCAGCTTCGATGAAATTGCGGATAGCAAATCAGCGCAGCTCCAGAACCTTGGTGGTCGCACCGCGCTCGCCAATCCGCCTGGCGCCTGGACTCGGGTGGGTCGCGACGGCAATGACTGGGTCACGTTCCTGGCCAGGCGTACGCCATAGGCACACCCACAGCGCCTACTCGCCCAACAGATGCAACACGACTTCGCGACGGTGTGGCCGTATGCGGTGCTCCCACAGGTAGATGCCCTGCCAGGTGCCGAGCGCCAAGCGCCCATCCGACAACGGGATCGACAGCTGCACCGCAGTCAGCGCCGCACGCACGTGCGCGGGCATGTCATCGGCACCTTCGTCGCGATGCCGGAACAGCGCATCGCCGTCGGGAACGAGCCGCGCAAAGAAGCGGTCGAGGTCGCCGCGCACGTCCGGATCGGCGTTCTCCTGGATCAGCAAGCTGGCCGACGTGTGGCGAACAAAGGCGGTCAACAAGCCGGCGACCAGCCCCGTCTCGGCAACCCACTCCGCGACCGGCCGGGTGACCTCGAGCAGCCCGCGACCGCGGGTTTCGAAGGTCAACGACGTGCTGAGCTGGCGCAGCATCCCAGCAGCATAAGCCTTGTCGCGCATGCGCCAGTGGGCAGCGGCTGCGCGGCATAGACTGCGCCAGCACCTCAGGAGGCCCCATGCTCGTACTTCACGGTTCGGCCATCTCGAACTACCACAACAAGGTCAAGCTGGCACTGCTCGAAAAAGGAGTGCCCTTCGAGGAAGCCTACGCCGCCACGCACAGCAGCGACGAAGCGATCTTGTCTGCTTCACCGCTGGGCAAGATTCCCTTCGTCACCACGCCGGAAGGCAGCCTGTGCGAGAGCCAGCCGATTCTCGAATGGATCGAGGCGCGCTGGCCCACGCCGCCGTTGCTGCCGGCGGACGCTTTCGCGGCCGCCAAGGTCCGCGAGCTCACCACCTTCATCGACTGGCATCTGGAAATCGTCGCACGCCAGCTTTATGGCCCTGCGTTCTTCGGTGCCGCGCCACTGAGCGAAGCCAACTCGGCCCGCATCAAGAAGCAGTTGGTCGACAACATCGCAGCCTTCAAGCGGCTGGCCAAGTTCGCGCCGTTCGTCGCCGGCAGCGAATTCACGCAGGCCGACTGCGCAGCCTTCAACCACCTGCCGCTGGTGGCGATGGCGAGCAAGGCCGTGTACGGTGAGGATCTCTTGCAGGCCGCAGGCATCGATCATCGCAGCTACGCCAAGCTCATCGCGGAGCGGCCGGCTGCGCAGAGGGTGGTGGCTGACCGCAAGGCCGCGCAGGCCAAGCTGTAGCGAGCAGGCTCCAGCTCAAGGCCTGACCACGAATTGTCAAAGCGCCGTGTCGCTTGGCGAACGCAGCGCCTGCAGCAGTTCCGCCGGCGGGGCACCTTCGGGCCACGCCGGCGCGCCCGCCGGGAGCGCGAGCCAGGGCTGCTTGCGCTTGACCCAGATGTGCGCGACGACCTCGAGCTCATCGCTGCGGTCCAGCGTGCCGGCGCGCACGACCACGATGCCCGGCCGGGCGCTGTTGGTGTTGTAGATGCGGGTGTGGCAGAGGCCGCACATGCGCTGCGTCGAGACCCTGCCGCTGGGGTAGGTCATCTCGAAGATCGCCAGCGGGCCGGTCACGCTCAGCGCCGCATCGGGCAGGAAGGTCTGCTGGCTGAAGGCGCTGCCGCTCCAGGTCTGGCAGTCGCGGCAGTGGCAGGCGTAGGTGCGTGGGAGTGCATTCAGTGCGAGCGTGTAGCGCACTGCGCCGCAGCGGCATCCGCCCTGGATCGCTGACATGGTCAAGCCAGCGCCGCGCTGAACGTGGCCAGCAGGCGCGACCAGGCGCGTTCCGCTTGCGTGGCGTCGTAGACGGTGGTGTCGGGCGGGCACCAGCCGTGCGCGGCGGGGTACACCTCCACCTCGGCTGACAGCTTCGCGGTGTCAAATGCCGCGCGCAACGCGGTCTTGGCCTCGGGGTCCTTGGTGTCGTCGTTTTCGGCGACCGCGATGAGGTAGCGCGCTCGCGTCTGAGCCACCAGACGGTGCGGGCTATCCGGACTCGGCGTCACCATGGCGGCTCCATGGAACGTACCGACGGCGCCCACGCGGCCCGGTGCCGCGGTGGCCGTCCGCACCGCAATCGGGCCGCCCATGCAATAGCCGGTGGTCCCGAGCTTGCGCGCCTTGTCCACCTCGGACTGGGCATCCAGCCATGCCACGAAAGCCTTCCCGTCGCTCAGGTGCATGGCTGGCGTCAATGCCTGCATGAGCGGCATCACCTCGGGTATGGGCGTCCGGCCGCCCTGCGCCGCGGTGGGCGCCTTCTTCTGCCGGTAGAACGGGTTGACGACCAGGACGCTGTAGCCCGATTCGGCCAGCCTCCGACCCATCTGCCTGAAGGCGGGACGCAGGCCAAATATGTCGGGCCACACCAGCACGCCGGGTGCGGCGCCGGAACTGGGCGCGACGAAGTACGCGTCGCAATTTCCGTCGGGCGTGGTGATGCTCACCTCTCGCTCGGCCACGGCCACGGCGTTGGCCACGCTCGGCAGCGCGGTCAGCACGCCGGCAGACGCAGCCCACGTGGCGAAATCGCGTCGGGTGTACTTCTTGAGCTCTTCCTGGTCGTTTGCGTCACACATGGCATCAGGTCTGGCGCCGTGAAGGCGAAGACGCGAGTCTGCCCGAAATCAGACCGCCGCAAACAGCTGTCCTCGCCGAAGCGTCACCGGCCGAAAAACTTCCAGTTCCCTTCCGAGACGACTTCGACCCTGCCATCCACCACTTTGATGGCGGTCTGGTCATCGATGGCGTAGGCCGGACATCCGAGGCCGGCTGCCCACCTTTCCGCAGCGGCCATCGTGTTCTCCGGAAGGTCCGGGTGGTCCAGGTGCGGGAAGATCGAGAAGTCGACAACCCCCAGCGTGATGTCGTCGCCTGTGATGGACGGCTTGGTTTCGACGAAGTCCTCGCCAACCCGCGGGGTCATGACCATGCTCCCGGCGCTGAGGCCCACCCAGACGATGTCGGGCAGCGACTGCAGCAGGTTCGCGAGCCCCGACTGTCGCATCCAGTGACTCAGGTACACGGCATCGCCGCCGTTCACCAGCAGGACGTCCGTCTGCCGAACCCACGACTCCCAGCGCTCCTTGCGAATGCTGGGCAGCGCGGTGAGCTCGAGCACCCCCAAGGATTTCCACCCCAGCTCGCACATCGGCGTGCGAGGCTCCTTGCCGGCCAGGAAACGCCAGGCGCCTCCCGGCGTGCCGTACGGATGTCCGTAGCCGGCGGTGGGGATGCACAGGGCATGGGAGTCGGCGATCGGTTTGCGCAGCAGTTCGAGCAGCGCGTCGTGAATGCTCGCGTTCTTGATGCCGGCGGACGTAAGAAGTAGTTTCATGATGCCTTCCCGAAGCCTGGCCGAACGGGCCAGTCAGGGGAACGACGATCGGGGGCCCCGGGAATCGACATCGTCCTGCAGTGGTTCGTCTCAGGCCCGGTTCAGCATGTCCGCCAGGCTCTCCGGCGACGGCAGGTCATAGGTGCGCCAGACCAGCATCGCGCGCGTGTTGATCAGGCTGACGGACGTGGCGTGATCGGCGAGCGAGCCGCTGCCGGCGCCGAACAGCCGGGCGATGGCGTCCAGCCCTTCGGGTGCGGTCCGTGCCGCGATCCAGCCCGGACCCGCCGCGAAGCGCGCAAGCCAAGCGCGCATCGCCGCCGGCGTGTCTTCCAGCGGATTGATGCTGAGCGACAGCAACTGGACGCGCCGCGTTGCCGCATCGCGCAGGAGGCCTTGAACGCGGCTGAAGACGACGCCCTGGATCGGGCAGGTGGTGGTGCAACCGGTGAACATCAGGTGCAGCGCCGTCGCGCGGCCGCGCAGCAGCGTCGCCAGATCGGTCGATGTTCCATCGGCCAGCTGAAGCGGCAGCGCAGGCATCGGCACCGGTGGCGAGATGCGCCCGCCGTGGTACGGGATGACGCCCGGCTCCCCATGGGCGTGGCCGGGGGCTAGCATGGCCAGCGCGCCCGCGGCTAGTGTGCCCAGCAGCCGGCGCCGGTCCAGGTCTGCGCGCTCAGCCACGTTGCTCGTCGACCAGGTATTGCCACAAGGCTGCGCAGTCCGACGCCGGGACCGCGTAGCGCGGCATCTGCACGTTGACGATCAGTTGGGCCGGATCCTGTCCGGTCTCGAGCAGCCGACAGAACGACGCCATGTCGTACCGCGAACTCGGTCCTCCGCGGCGTTCGCGGGGAGCGATCAGCCAGGCCCGCGTCAATGGCGGAGCGACGGTGCGCTGGACGCGCGGGCTGCCGGCGGAGTCGTGGCAGTTCGCACAGCGCAGCACCTCGGCCGGCAGATCGCCCGGATGCAGCGCGATGCGCCCGGACAGCGGCGCGTCGCCGACGAACAGCGCCCGACCCCGCGCGGCGTCCGGCCCGTCCCCGGCCGCCGGGCCGGCGAACGCCGGCAGGGCGATCAGCGTCGTCGCGCAGAACAGCCGCGCTGCACGCGCGCCGGTCATGGAATCTGCAGCGTCACGGCCACGCTGGGCACGCCGTTCGCATTCATCGCGAAGAGCATGTAGTAGCCGGGCAGCACGATGCCGGGGTCCGACGGGATCGCCAGGCTGTAGGTGTTGACGCCGTTGGCCGTGGCGGTGAGCGGCACGCGCCGCTGGTCGTTGTTGGTCGTGTGCGTGACCGCGCTCAGCCGGACCAGCGCAAAGGAACTGACCGCGGTGCTGGTGCCGACCGTGATCGAGTCGCCGCGGGTCCCGGTGGACGGTGCCGATTGGATCGCCGGTCGCGCGGCGGCGGCACCGTTCGCGTCGAGCAGGTACGGCGGCGTCAGGATCTCGGCGTCGCTGTGGTTCTGTGCGCAGCCCGTTCCGCACAGGCCGCCGCCGCCGACGAAGACTCGGCCGTCCGGCAGCAGCAGCGCCGTGCTGTGGTACGTGCGCGGCGTCTTCATCGGCGCCAGCAGGTTCCAGCTGCCGGTGGCCGGATCCCAGATCTCCGGCGTCAGCACCGCGGAGGTGTCGGTGAAGGGCTGCGGGATGGATTGGCCGCCGACCACCACCACCTGCCCGGTCGGCAGGACGACCGCATTGCTCATCGCCCGCGGGTAGTACAGGCTCGCTTGCTGCTGCACCACCGGCGCCTGCCCGAAGCCCTTGCCGATGTCGATCGTGTAGGCCGCGCTGCTGGCGTAGGTCGGTTGGGCGTAGTTCTGCTGGTACGCGATCGCCCCGCCGACCTTCAGGATCTTGCCGATGTCGTAGAGCACCGCGTTGCCGTTGATGCTGAAACCATCGATGCCGCGCAGCCCGGCGGACTGGATGGCGCCGTTGCCGCCGGTCGAGATCCAGTTCATCTGCGAGCTCGGGCCGGCATGGAACACCGCGCCGTCGGCCTGCGCGAACAGCCACAGGTGGTTGTCGGCGCGGTAGACACCCTGCGGGTCGGGGCCAAGGACGTTGGTCGGCGGCACGCCGTTCAGAAGCGCCCAGCCGCTGTCGGCGTTCCACGCCTCGCCGTTCTTCCCGCCCTGGCCGCCGCTCCACGAGCCGCCGAGCGTGAACACGTTGCCGTTGGACAGCGGCGTGCTGCCCTGGTAGCCGCGCGGGATGTTCATCGTCGCGGCGGCGCTCCAGGTGTTGGTGCGCCAGTCGTAGAGCGAGGTCTTCGGGCTGCTGTCGCCGCCGTTGACCAGCAGCCGGCCGTCCGCGAGCATCGCCGTGCCGGGGCAGAACATGTCGGCGCCGGCCGACGTCTCCAGCTGCTGCGACGAGCTGTTGGTGGCCGGATCGAACAGCGCGTAGTAGGTTTGCGTGGTCGCGTATCCGACGTCGCCCTGGAACGAGAACAGCCCGTTGGCGGACCACATCATCACCTTGCCGCTCGGCAGGTTGGCGGCGCCCACCGGGTTGACCGCGAGCGGGATCACCGCGGACCACGACGACGGCAGCGTGGCCGGCGGCGCGACCAGCGGCAGCATCTTGAACTGCTCGCTGAAGGCGGTGGTGTTGCCGCAGGTCCGCTGGACGATGGCGGCGCCGGCGGCCATCGAGTTGCCGGACACGTCGACGCACAGGCCGCTGCCGCGCGAGACGATGTGGTACCCGCTGCCGTAGGAGACGAAGGACCACTGGTCGTTCGTCGCGTTGGCCTGGCACGGCCACTGGATCAGCTGGGTGCCGTTGGTGCCGGTGCCGCCGTAGACGTTCAGGCACATGCCGCTGCTCTGCAGCACGAGCTGGCTGTAGCCGTTGGCAAGCTTCTGGATCTTCCAGCTGCGGTCAGCGGTGCCGCTGCAGATGTCTTGCGTCACCGAGGCGGCCCGCGCCGTGGAGCCTCCGGGAACGCCGATGCACAGGCTGCTGGACGCGACCATCAGCGTGACGACTCCGGAGGCCGGCGGGACGGTCAGCGTGAACTGGTCGTTCAGCGCGGCCGTGCCCTGGCAGGTCCACTGGATCAGCTGCGTGCCGCTGGCCGCGGAGCCGCCCGGCACGTTGACGCACAGGCCGCTGCCGAGCGAGACGAGGTGGTAGTTGCTACCGATGGCCACCACAGCCCATTGATCGTTGCCCACGCCGGACTGGCAGGGATACTGGATCAGCTTGGCTCCGTTCGCCCCATTGCCGCCGTTGATGTTCAGGCACAGGCCGCTCACCTGCGACACGAGTTGGTAGTAGCCATTGCCCTGCGGCACCAGGGTCCAGCTCGTCTCGGCGCCGCCGGTGCACGGAATCTGCGCGACGGGTGTCAGGGACGCGGTGGCGGCGCCGGCGACGCCCACGCACAGCCGGTTGCCCGCGTTGACGATCTGTGTGCTGGTGGCCGCCTGCGCGGGAGACAGCCAAGTCATGAACAGCAATAGGCAGGCCGCAGCCAATCGGCAAAGCATCGGGTTTCCCTCCGTCGTTGTAGTCGTCGGTGTTGCGAGCAATTCGGCCCGGCATCTGGATGCCGGCGGCTCACCACCCATTTAGGCGGCGACAGTGTCGACAGAGCCTCTGGGTGTGTCGACCCCTAGATCACGGGACGAGCCACCGAGCATCGCGGGTCGCATCGGGCTCGACAGAGACCTGACAGGCATCGCGATTGCCGACGCAGCGTCATCGCAGCACTGCAGGCGCCAGGCGCCTGTCCCCCACGCCGTTTTCGCTCGGGCCATGAGGCCAGCATCATGGGACTTCCCCCACTCGCCCGCGGCACCGCAGCACCCTCCACCGATGCGGGTGCCGCTGCGGCCGACCCCGCCAGGCTGCGGCGCCGGCGGCGCTGGCCGCGGGTCGTCATGGCGATCGCCGCCCTGCTGCTGATCCTGATAGCGGCCTTCGACTGGAACTGGCTGCGCGACCCGCTGAACGCGTACATCACGCGCAAGACCCATCGCGAGTTCACATCGTCCGACCTGCACGTCCGGCTCGGCATGACACCGACGATCCGCCTGCGAAACGTCGTGTTCGCGAACGCACCCTGGGCCGGCTCGGCGCCGATGGCGAAGTTCGGCGTGCTGGAGTTCTCGGTGTCGCTGCGCGACCTCTTCGACGGCAAGATCCTGGTCCCGCGCGTCGCGCTCACGGATTCCGATCTGCGCTTCGAGCGCCTGCCCGACGGTCGCAAGAACTGGAAGCTGTCCGATCCCTCCGACACATCGCCCAGCCGCTTGCGGATCAGCAGCCTGTCGGTCACCCGCGGCAGCGCGCAGTACATCGACCACAGCATTCCGTTTGCCCTGCGCATTGCGGTCAGCACCTTCGATCCGAACGCGCGCTCCGCCGCCTCGGATGCCGACGCGCCCCCCGTCAACAAGCGCTACACCACCCAATACGCGTTCGACGGCACCTATCGCGACGCGAAGTTCGCCGGCACCGCGCTGACCGGCGACGTACTCAGCTTTCAGGAGTCGGGCATCAACTTCCCGATCCGCGGCCACCTGGACGCCGGCACGACCCAGCTCGACCTGGAGGGTACGGTGGCCGATGCAGCAGAGCTCAGCGCGATCGACGTGCGGCTGCGCATCGCCGGACAGACACTGGCCAACCTGTACCCGTTTCTGCTGCTGCCGCTGCCCGCGTCGCCGCCGTACCGCATCCAGGGGCATCTCACGCAGCGCGGCACGCGCTATGGCTTCGACGAGATCCGGGGTCAGATCGGGTCGACGGACGTGGCAGGCAGTGCCGCGTATGTGCGGCAGCAGCCTCGCCCGTTGCTGCAGGCGAGCTTGCGCAGTGACTTGCTGAACCTGGGCGATCTGGGCCCCTTGATCGGCATCAAGACAAAGGCGTCTCCCAACGCCACGCCGCCCACGCAAGCGCAGACCAGCACCCGAGCCAGCGCGCAGGCCAAGGACAAGAGCGACAAGGCTGACCGCGTGCTGCCCGCCGGATTGGCGGCCGCCCCGGACGAACGTCTGCTGCCCACGGGCAAGTTGGCAGGCGAAAGGCTCAAGCTGATAGACGCCGACGCCGAACTGACCGCCAAGCGGGTCAAGGCCCCCGACAAGCTGGACGTCGAGAACGTGAAAGTCCAGCTGCATCTGCGCGACGCGGTGTTGACGCTGGCCCCCTTCGATGTCGATTTCGCGGGCGGACGCATCTTCTCGAGGATAGTGCTCGATGGCCGGCACCCGGTCCTGGCGATACGGACCGACGTCCGCGCGCGGCAGCTGGAGCTGAATCGGCTGCTGCCGCGCTCGCCCAAGATCGTTCGATCGCAAGGCATGCTCGACGGCCATGTCGCGTTGAGCGGAACCGGCAATTCGATCGCCGACGCAGCGGCCACGTCGCAGGGCCATGTCAGCGCGTCGCTCTCGAAAGGCGAGATATCGAATCTCGTCGACGCCGCGGCCGGTCTGAACGGCGGCAAGGTCATCCGACTTCTGTTGAGCGGGGACAAACAAATCGCGGTGCGCTGCGGCGCGGCCGCCTTCGATGTCCAAGCCGGACAGGGCCGCTCCAAGTTGTTCGTCGTCGACACCGAACAGACGCGGATCGACGCCAGCGGCAGCTTCGATCTCGCGCACGAACGATTCGACCTGACCATCGCACCGCAACCCAAGCACCCCGGCATCCTGTCGCTTCGAACGCCCGTGCGGCTGTTCGGCAGCTTCCGTCATCCCGATTACGAACTCGACAAGAAGAAGCTGGCACTGCGCGCCGGCGGTGCCGTGGCGCTTGCCACGGTCGCGCCATTGGCCGCGTTGATCCCGCTGATCGAGACCGGCCCCGGCTCGGACGTCCACTGCGAACGGTTGTTGCGAGGGGACTGGTCGCGCGACGACCGCAAGGAAGCTCCGAGAGTCGATGGCCCGAAGAAGTGAACCTCGCGCCGCGACCGCTCCGGGCCACGCGAAATCACGGGCCGGTTTGAAAGCCCTCGATGCCGTCCCCATCTGCGAACGATGCAGCCATCACTGTTCGCGAACGCGGTCTTCTCGCTGCCCGACGGCTTGCGATTCGTCACCGACTTCCTGTCGCCAGCCGAGGAAGCGGAACTGCTGGCGGCGATCGGCGGGCTGCGGCTGACCGAGGCACGCTACAAGCAATATGTCGCCCGGCGCCGCGTCGCCGCATTCGGTGCAGCGTTCGACTACGAGACGAACGAGCTGCTGGCCGCGCCGCCCATCCCCGAGGCGCTGCTTCCATTGCGCGCGAAGGTCGCGGCATGGCTGTCGGTCGAGCCGGCGCGCTTCGAACAGATCCTGGTCGCGGAGTATCGGACCGGAACGCCGCTCGGCTGGCATCGCGACGTTCCCGACTTCGAATCCATCGTCGGCATCTCGCTGCTGGGCAACGCCCGCATGCGGTTCCGGCCCTACCCGCCCGCCACCGGTCGGACGCACAAGTCCGTCGAGCTCGATCTGCCGCCGCGCAGCGCTTATGTCCTGGAAGGCCCGGCGCGCTGGAAGTGGCAGCACAGCATTGCACCGACGCCGGACCATCGTTATTCGATCTCGCTGCGAACGCGACGCGGCGCACCGCAGCTGCTCTTGCAGGCCGTGCCGCCGAACCGCTGATCATCGACAGCGACATCGCATGCGTCGCAGCCGCGGACGTGCTGATGGATGCGCAGTCATTGCGGCAATTCGCGGCCCGGATCAGCGTCGAGACGGAACACCGCGACCGCGTCGACCAGCTCGCTCGCCTGTCGCTTGAGGCTTTCGGCCGCGGCGGCCGATTGCTCCACCAGCGCCGCGTTCTGCTGCGTCACCTGGTCGAGCTGCGCCACCGCGTCGCCGACTTGGGCGATGCCGGTGCTTTGCTCCAGCGTGGCCGCGCTGATTTCAGCGATCAGGTCGTTGACATGCTGCACATGGGTCGCGACATCGTCCATCGTGCGACCGGCCTCGCCCGCCTGCGTGCTGCCGATCTCGACTCTCTGGACGCCGTCATGGATCAGTGTCCTGACTTGCCGGGCCGCGGCGGCGCTGCGCTGCGCGAGGGTGCGCACCTCGGCCGCCACGACAGCGAAGCCGCGACCTTGTTCACCGGCACGCGCCGCCTCGACGGCGGCGTTCAGTGCGAGGACGTTGGTCTGGAACGCGAGGCCGTCGATCACGCCGATGATGTCGCCGATCTTCCTGCTCGACGAGGCGATCTGTTCCATGGTGCCGACGACCTGCTTGACCGCCGCGCGGCCGCGCAGCGCCATGTCGCTGGCCGTGACGGCGAGCTGCGCCGCCGCGCGGGCGGAATCGGCGTTGCTCGTCACGGTGCCGGTCAGCTCTTCCATCGAAGCAGCCGTCTGCTGCAGGTTCGCCGCCTGCTCCTCGGTCCGTTGCGACAGGTCCTCGTTGCCGGTGGCGATCTGGCTGGACCCGGTGGCGATGTTGTCGCTGTTGCGGCGGACCGTGCCGACGATCATGACCAGGCTCTCGTTCATGGCCATCAGGGCGCGCAGCAGCCGGCCTGTCTCGTCGCCGCGGGTGGCATCGATGCGCGAGGTCAGGTCACCGGCGGCCACTGTCTCGGCGATCTTCACCGCTTCGTCGATGGGGCCTGTGATCGAACGGGTGAGCCACCACGCAAACCCCGCTGCGATCACGAGCACCGCGAACCCGACACCGAACAGCATGGCGTGTGCCGAAGCGATGTCGAGCTTGATCGTGGCGCCGCTCTGCTCCACCAGCTTGTTCTGGTAGGCCGCCAGCGCCTTCACATGGCCCTGCAAGGTCTCGACGGCAGGCAGGGTCTCGTCGGTCAGCAGCTGGACGGCGGCGTCGCGCTCGCCGTCCTGCAGCAGCTTGTCCACCTTGGTGAATGAAGCCACATAGGCCGCGCGCTCTCGCTTGATCACCGCCAGCATGTCACGGTCTTCTGCCGTGCGGACCATTCGGTCGAGTGTGGCGAGCGCGGCGCTGACGGTTTCCTTGTTGGCGGCGATCCGCTGCCGCAGCTGAGCCATTCGCTCGCGGTCAGCGGTGAAGAACAGCTCCATCGTTCGCTGCGCGTTGGCGCGCGTCGTGGCATTCAGCGTGGCGGCCGCGTCGGCCCTGACCCAGTCGCGTTCGAGGATCTTGTCCGCCTCGTCGCCGATGGCCGAAAAACGAGTGACCGCCAACGCGATCATCGCCCCCATCAGCAGCAGGACGAGCCCGAATCCGAGGCCCAGGCGGATGCCGATCTTGCAGTTCTTGATGAAGTTCACGTTGTAGAGCTCCCTGGCACTCGCAGACTCGTGCAAGGCGGGCGCGACTTTGGGCCCTGAGCTCGGCTGTCGCCAGTCGGCAGAGTGATGATCGCCGTCGGTGGATTGACTACATGGCGTGTCGATCTGCCCGGTGGGGCCAGGGGCCATTGCGACGGGCTCCGTCCGATGGCGCTCACGCAGAAATCCGGCCATCGCCGCGTCGGGCAACGCCTACCCGAATGCGTCATTCCCTCTTGCCCTGGCGCGGGAGGATGGCCGCTGTCGCAGCATGCCTCTTCCGGGCAACGTGCCCGAATGTCCGTTTCCGACGTTGCCGGGCCCGGGTCCATGCCGGACCCAAACGAGTTGCTGTCGCTGCTATGGCAGCAGTCGCTTGACCACGCGTTCGTGCTGACCGATGCGGACGGCGTGATCGTCGGCTGGCGCGGAGCCGCCGAGCGGCTGCTGGGCTTCACCGAACAGGAGGCCGTCGGACAGCCGATCTCGATGATCTTCACCGAAGACGATGTCAGCCGCGGCGCTCCCGAGCTCGAGAGGTCGATCGCGCAGACCGCTGGTTATTCCGAGGACGATCGATGGCACATGCGGCGCGACGGCACGCGGATCTGGGTGACCGGAACGTTGACGTCGCTGCGCTCGCGCGGCGGGTTCGCCGGCTTTGCCAAAGTCATGCGCGACCGTACCGATCTGCGCATGGCGATCGAGCAGGTGCGCAACCGCCTCGACACGCTGGAGATGTCCTCGGTCAGTCGCGACGCCGCATTCGCGCGCATCGCCCACGAGCTCAGAAACGCGGTGGGGCCGATGAGCAACGCCGTCGAGTTGCTCGGGCTCGCCGAAGGCCGCAGCGGCAGCGACCGCTTTGCCATCGCACTGCTGAATCGGCAGCTGGACATGATGCGCCGGCTGCTGGCCGATCTGGCGAACGCTGCGCAGGTTCGCGCCGGCAAGATTCATCTGGCACTGCGCAGCATCGACCTGGCGTCCGAGATCAGCGAGATCTGCAGGACCGTCGCGGACCGCATCGAGGCCCGTCGGCAGAAGCTCGTCGTGCTGATGCCGCCGCGGGCCATGCCCATGCGGGCGGACCCGCAACGGCTCCACCAGATCGTCTTCAATCTGCTGGACAACGCGATCAAGTACACACCGGAAGGCGGGAACATCCGGGTCAAGCTGACCGACGAATCGGGCTGCGCGGTGCTGCGCGTGCAGGACGATGGCGTGGGCATCGCCCCGGCCATGCTGCCGGTGATCTTCGATCTGTTCACACAGGAGCGCGGCGACGACGACCAGGCCAGCGGCTTCGGCGTGGGGCTGGCCATCGTTCGCGACCTCGTGGCCGCGCATGGCGGCACCACGGAGGCCCGCAGCGAGGGCAAGGGCAAGGGCAGCGAGTTCACCGTGCGCCTGCCGTTCGAGTCGGCGTGATGGCGCCATGGCGGCATCGCCCACGAGAAGGAGTTTGCCGGGCAGCGGCCTCGAGCTGCTGCAGGTGCGGGCTGCCGGCGGGCGCGCACGGCTCGACCCGGTGTTCGAGCGCGCCTGCGTCGACTATCGCGTCGCGGTGGCCAGCGACGTCGAGGCATTGCATCTGCGGGCCGCGCCGTTCGTCAGCGGCGATCGCTTGTCGATCGACGGCGTACCGACACGGCCACTGCTGTGGCATCGCAAAACGCTGCTCCCGGGCCACAACCTCGCGCTGATCGAAGTGCGGCATCCCGGGGTCGATGCGCCCGCGATGTGCCGCGTGCATATCCGGCGCCACGACGAGACCGCGCTCACCGAGCGTTTCCTCTCGCGTGACCATGTCGACGCGGAGCGCGGCCTGCGCATGCCCTATCGGTTGTTCGTGCCCGAGCGCAGGGACGCCGCGACGCCGCGCCCGCTGGTCGTCTACCTGAATGGCGGCGACACGACCGGCGACGACAACGAGACGCAGCTGTGGGGCTCGCGCGGCGCGACGGTGTGGGCAGAGCCGGCCGAACAGGCCGTGCGGCCGGCCTTCGTGCTCGCGCCGCAATCGAGGCCGCCGTCCGGCACCTCGCGCGGCGAGCCGCCGGGCGGCTTCGGACTGACCCGCAACGCCGCCGGCGAGCGCTGCATGGATCACGTGCTGGAGCCGACGGTCGACCTGCAACTTGCGTTGCAGATCGTCGCGCAGGTGCTGGCCGAGTATCCGGACATCGACCGCCGCCGCGTCTACATCACCGGTGTCTCGCAAGGCGGCTTCGGCACGTGGAGCGCGGCGATCCTGCAGCCGACGTGGTTCGCCGCTGCCGTCCCGATCGCCGGCGGCGGCGACCCGCGCCGCGTGAGCACACTGGTCGACCTGCCCGTGTGGGCGTTTCATGCGCAGGACGATCCGGTCATCCCGGTGCACTACACCAGCCGCTGCATCGATGCACTGCGGCTGGCCGGCGGCAGGCCGCGCTTCACGCGATATCCCCGCGGTACGTTCTTCGACCCGCAGGAGCATTGCTGCTGGGTGGATGCGTACGCCCGCGACGCCATGCGGGCCTGGCTGTTCGCCCAAGCCCGGGCGTGAGCGCGACCGCTACTGCACGATGACGTAGAAGCTGGTGGCGTCCTGACCCGTGGTCACGCTGGCGCCGTTGGCGACGATGCTGCCGAACGAACCGCTCAGGCCGCCGGCCGCATCGATCAGCACGAACTTCTGGCCTGCCGTCGGCGTGCCGCTGAAGTTCAGCACCAGCGTGCCGGCCAGCGTGGCGCTGCCCGTCACCGCGAGATGACCGGCGCTGCTGGATTGCGACGTGATGGCGATCGGGACCGTCAGCGTCGAGCCCGATGACTGGCTGTAGCTGCCGCCGATGCTCGCGCCGTACACGCCGCTCGCGAAGCCGAGGCCGGCGCTGTTGACGACGCTGCCGGTGCCGAACGCGTTCGCATCGCCGGCCAGCACGCTGCCGGCGCTGATCGTCGTGCCGCCGCTGTAGCTGTTGCTCAGCAGGGTCGTCGCGGCCGCACCGGCCTGCGTGAACGAGCCGCTGCCGCTGATCTGCGAGAGCGTGATCGCGGTGGCGGTGTTCTGCACGATCAGCCGGCCGTTGTCGATGATCGCGTCGGTCGACGCGCCGTTGCTCGATTGCGCAGTCAAGAGGCTCGCGTCGCCGCTGTAGGTCGCGATCAGTGCGGTCGACTTGACGCCGTTGTTCAGCGTCACGTAGTTCAGCGGCACACCGCTGCCGCTGCCCAGGCGCAGCACGGCCCCCGCCTCTATCGTCGTCGTGCCGTTGTAGTTCTGCGGCTGCGCGAAGGTCACGTCGTTGCCGGCCGTGCCCATGATCGTCACGTTGCCGACACCGGCGCTGCCGTCGCGGTACGGGCCGCCGCCACCGCCGGTGATGCCGATGTTCAGCGTGACCGGGCCGTTGTAGTTGAACGCGAGCGTGCCGCCCCGGTGCAGGTTGATGTACGCGTTCTTCTTGCCCAGCGCAGGCGAGACCTCGGCCGGCGACGGTGCCGACGGCAGGAAGAAGTTGCTGTCCGTGCCGTCGCCCCACTGGACCACGCCGCCGGCTTCGATGTTGACGCCGCGGTAGCTCGCATCGTTGCCGTTCACGCTGTTGGTGCCGCGGTAGATGACCTTCGCGAGGTTCAGGCTCGCGTCGCTCAGGCCCGGGTCGACGAGGTTCGGGCTGCCGTGCGGGCTGTCGTCGGTGTGGCTGTAGACACCGGTCATCACGATCCGGGCGCTGCCGATCGGGTGGAAGTTGATGTCGTTGCCAAACGCGGCCTCGTAGATGTTCTGCGAGACCGTCAGCACGCGGGCCGGCGGGCACCACACCAGCCACGAGCCTTCGTTGAGCACGGCCTTGGCGCTCGGGATCGTCGCCAGCACGTGGTTGCTGCCGAAGTCGTGGCCCGTGCTCAGCGCGATCGCGCCGCTCATCGTGTTGGCGCCGCGCATCGAGTGGCCGCCCCACACGTTGGCGAGCTGGTTGATCGAGCCGGTGCCGCTGACCTCGCCGAGCAGCACGAAGTCGGCGCTATTGATCTCGATCGCGCCGTTGTTCAGGATGTTGTCGAGGTTGATCTCGCCGTTGACCAGGCTCGCGGCGTTGCGGCTGTCGGAGGTCGCGAGGATGTTGGGCGTGTCGTCGGCGTCGGTGTTGGTGCCGAAGCGCAGCGTTGCGCCGGGGTCTATCGTCACGACGGGCGGGTTGCTGCCCGAGATGTCGAGCGCGTAGCCCATGCCGGCATAGGTGGTCTTCGAGACGGTCTCGACCTGCTGGGCCGCCGGCAGCGTGAAGGTGCTGGTGCGCGTGATGACCAGGGTGCCGGGCTGGCTGGTGCCGCCGGCCGGCGTGATGCGCAGCGTGCCCTGGCCCGAGATGACGCCGGTGTAGGTGGTGACACCTTGCGGCAGTGCGATGACCGAATCGCCGGAAAGTGTCACATCGAGGTTGGCCAGAATGGACGCCGTGATGTCGGTGGCCTGGGCGGTCGAGGAACCGGTCCCGCCCGCAGCCGACACGGCGGAAGCGTCCGCCGCGGACGACCCCGAGCCGCCACCGCCGCCGCATGCGCCGAGGATGGCCGCTGCGGCCGACGCGATCGCGACGGCTCTCGCACCTTGTTGTGTGAAACGACGAGCTCGAAGAAAGTCAGAGCGATTCATGGAGGACGGCACGAGACGGATGTGGAATTCGACCGCCGCCATAAGCAAACGCCACGCCCGGTTCCTCGCGCCGTGGCCTGGCTCCGCCGGCGGACGAATCAGCTGTCGAACAACAGCGCGGCAACGGGACTTCGCAGCAGCGCATCCGACAGCGCGATCGATTCGCCTGCCGTGATGCGTTCGGCCGTCAGCACGTCGGTGGCCGTCGCTCCCGGTGAAACCCAGGACGGCCGGGCGCACGAGGTCGACGCCCAGACCGAGGGGCCTGTCGGTACGACGCCCGGCGGCGCGATGCCGGCGAACTTGCGTGCCGCGACGACCACCAGCGTCTGCCCCGCCTGCCGGCGCGCGAAAGCAACCGCGCTGCCGCGGCGCGTGCCGCGAATGCGCAGCGCGGTGTACGACCCGTGGCTGAACAAGGCGGGGTACTGCCGGCGCAGGCCCAGGAGTCGCCAGGCGGCCCAGAGCTTCAGGCGTCCGTCTGCAGGGTCCTGCGCGAGCGCCTGGACGAACTCGCTCACCGCGCCCTGCGCGACGCGACGCTCGAACTGTTCGAGCAGGCCCGCACGCAGCGCGAAGTCGACCGGCCGCCGGTTGTCGGGATCGACCAGGCTGAGATCGATCAGCTCGGTCCCTTGATAGATGTCGGGGACGCCGGGAGCCGTCAGCTTCAGCACGGTCATCGAGACCGAGTTGAGCCCGCCGAACCATGCGGTGTCGTGGGCACGCGCACGCAGTTCGGACAGCACGGGCCCTGCGGTCAGCGCCGAGGTCACGAATCGGGACAAGGCCTGCTCGTAAGCCGGATCCGGCCGCACCCAGCTCGTCGCCGCCTTGGCCTCGCGGGCGGCCTTGCGCAGGTAGGCATCGATGCGCTCGACGTATCCGTCGAGCTCGCTGTCCGCCTTCTCCAGCGGCAAGCTGCCCAGCACGGTCTGGTACAGCAGATAGCGGTCGGCGAGCGACGGCATCTCCCGTCCGTCATTCGAGGTCACGAACGAGCGCGTCAGGCGATGCCAGCGCCTGAGCGCCAGCCGCAGTGCCGCGGGCTGCTCGGACAGCACGTTGATGCGGTTGCGCACGTCTTCCGAGCGCTTGTTGTCATGCGTGGAGGTCGCGAGCATCGTGTGCGGCCACCGCGCGGCACGGTCGGCGTTGGCGCCGTGAAACGCCTGGGCCGAGATGCCGAACACGTCCGGGTCGTTGCCCACCTCGTTCAGCGAGACCAGCCGGTGGAAGCGATACAGCGCGGTGTCCTCGACGCCCTTGGCCGCGATCGGCGCGGTCGTCTGCTGAAAGCGCCCGATGAATCGCCTCACCAGGTTCGCCGCGGCGGGGTTCGCGACCTCGTGGCGCAGGCAGCGGCGGATGAAGTCGAAGATCGTGGGATCAAGAAGCGGATTGCACGCGCGCGCCTGCGCGATCGCCCAGGCGATGAACCTATCGTCCTGCGCGGATGGCGCTTCGACGACGTAGGTCCGGTACACCGGCATGCACGCGGCGATGTCGACCAGCGCATCGACCAGGTCCGGATAGCCATAGTCGCGCGTGTCCCGTTGGCTCGTCGCGATCCGCAGCAGCAGGCTTGCGAGCAGCGTGATCTCGGAGCGAAGCGCGCCGGTCGCGACCTGGCGCTTGCACTCGTACCGGATGCGCTGAAAGTCCTGGCCCTCGCTGCCGTTGGCCGACCAGATCCGGTTCAGGCGCTCGCGCGCCGAACGCTCGACGAACAGCCCGTTGACGACCATCGCGAAGCGATAGCCGGTCGTTCCGTGCAGCGCCCATTCATGAGGGACCTGCTCGAAGCCGGCCGCGATCTTCTCGGCTGTGACATACAGCGCCAGGCCTTCCCCTTCAGCCGCGGGCGGGTCGCGGCCCGATCGCCGCCGGTAGCCTTGCTGGAGTGCCTCGAAGTACGCCGCCGGATCGAACAGTCCGTCGGGATGATCGATGCGCAAGCCGTCGATGAGGCCCTGCGCCGCGAGATCCAGCGCCGGTCCCTGCGTCGCTTCGAACACGTCGGGCTCCTCGACGCGCAACGCAGCCAGGTCGTTGATGTCGAAGAACCGCCGGTAGTTGATCTCGCTGGCTGCGATCCGCCAGTAGGCCACCCTGTACGCCTGCTCGGCGTGCAGTCGGTCGATCTCGTCCTGGGTCGCCGAGCCCTCGATCGCAGCGACGGCCTGTTCGATGGCACGCCGCACCGCCGATTCACCGGCGGCGAGCGCTTGCAGGCGCTGCTTCAGGCCTTGCTGCGCCGAGCGCCTCAGCGCCACCGCAGCCGGCAGCGTCTCGGTGCGCGGCGGCAGGCTGTCGAAAGCAGTGCACAACGCCATGAGCTCGGACAGCGCGGCGCCCTCGACCATGCCCCGGCTCGCGGCGTTGCGCAGCAGCTCGCCGTAGCTTCGCGGATCGAGCGGCAGCTCGTGCTCGTGGTAGTGCAGCGCGAACGTTCCGGCGTCGGCTTGAAAGCGCAGGCGCAGCTCGTGCCGCTCCAGCACCTTGGCGTAGTGATCGCCGAGGAGCGGCACCAGCAGCTTGCCGCGCAGCGTCGGATTGGGCGGCTCCCAATCGATGTCGAAGTAGTGCGCGTAGCGCGAGGCCTGGCCGTGCTCGAGCACGTCCAGCCACCAGCGGTTGTCGCGGCCGAACACGCCCATGTGGTTCGGCACCACGTCGAGCAGCAGCCCCATGCCGAGCGCGCGGGCGGCGGCGGCGAACTGCCGGAAGCCCGCTTCGCCGCCCAGTTCGGGGTTGATGCGCGCATGGTCGACGACGTCGTAGCCGTGCAGGCTGCCCGGCCGCGCGGTGCTGATCGGCGAGCAATAGACGTGGCTGATGCCCAGCCGCGACAGGTAGGGCAGCACCTGCATCGCAGCCGCGAAGTCGAAGCCCTTGTGCAGCTGCAGGCGGTAGGTCGCCCGCGGTATCACGGCCGTCTGCCCGGGCTCGCGCGCTGCGGTCTCAGCCATCGGCCTGGGGCTGGCTCATGCCGACCAGCACACCGTCCGGTTCCACGCTCCACGTCTCGCGCCCGGCGGAGACGCCGCGTGTGTACACCTCGCGCATGCGGGGGTCGCGTCGGAACATGGCCGGCTCGTGGCCGAAGTTCGCGCAAAGCGTCCAGTTCCCGGCTTCGAATGACCAAGTCACCCGCAGCGAGGTCGTGTCATGTTCGCGGGTCGCGCCTTCGTAGCCTCGCAGCAGCGGAACGAGCTCGGCGTGCCGGACGCGCAGCAGCTCGTGCACGAGCGCCAGGCGTGCCTGTCCCACGAGGGTGTCCCGCTCGTGCCACGGCAGCTTGCTGGCAAGGAACGACGACATCGCCACGGGGTCCGGGATCTCGTCCAGCCGTGCACGATCGCGAAACGCCTCGAAGCCCGCGAACTCGTTCCTGCGCCCTTGCGAGATGGCCCGCGCCAGATCGCCGCTCGCATCGCAGAAGTAGAGGAAGGGCGTCGATGCGGCGAACTCGTCGCCCATGAAGAGCATCGGCACCTGCGGCGCCAGCAGCAGGCAGCACAGCAGCGCGTCGACCCTGCGCGCCGGCGCGATTCGATCGAGGCGTTCGCCGAACGCGCGGTTGCCGATCTGGTCATGGTTCTGCAGGAACGCGATGAACGCCGGCGGCGGCAGCCCGCGCGAAGGCTCTCCGCGTGCGGCCCCGCCCCGCCAGGCACTGCGCTGGCCCTGGTAGATGAACCCTTCGGCGAGTGCTTTCGCCAGGTCGCCCACCGGATCGGCAGCGTAGTCGGCGTAGTAGCCATCGCGCTCGCCTGTCGCCAGCACGTGCGCCGCATGATGCAGGTCGTCGTTCCATTGCGCGGTCGCGACGCGGGGCCTTTGCTGCGCATCGCGGGCCAGCAGGCCGGCGAGGTTGCCGTCGTTCTCCAGGATCACGTGGATCGCACGCTCGCGCCCAGGGCCGGCCTGCAGGGCCGCGCAGATCTCGCGCGTCAGGCGCTTGTCCGGACCGTCGGCCATCGCATGGATGGCGTCCAGGCGCAGCCCGTCGAATCGATACTCCTCGATCCAGTACAGCGCGTTGTGGACGAAGAAGGAACGCACGAGATCGCCGTGCGCGCCAGCGAGGTTCAGCGCCGGCCCCCACGGCGTCGCCTTCGTCGTGTCGAAGAACTCCGGGCAGTAGACCGACAGGTAGTTGCCGTCCGGACCGAAGTGGTTGTAGACGACGTCCAGGACCATCATCAGCCCGAGCGCGTGCGCGGCATCGACAAGACGCTTCAGGTCGTCCGGACGGCCGTACGACGCGTCGGGCGCAAACGGCAGCACGCCGTCGTACCCCCAGTTGCGCGTGCCGGGGAAGTCGGCCACCGGCATCAGCTCGACGACGGTGATGCCGAGTGCTTGCAACTCGCCCAATCGCGCCGCGGCCGCCGCGAACGTGCCCTCGGGGGTGAAGGTTCCGACATGCAGTTCGTAGACAACGGCGCCCTCCCACGGCCGCCCTCGCCAGTCCTCGCAGCGCCAGGGGTACGACAGCGGGTCCATCACCTCGCTGCGCCCATGCACGTCTTCCGGATTGAAGCGCGACGCGGGGTCGGCCACGCAGAGCCCGCCGCCAACGCGGAACCCGTAGCGCGTGCCGGGGCCCGCGTCGGCCACCACCCGCTCGTGCCATCCATCGGGCTGCGCCTGCATCGAGCGATGCGGGACCGAACCCGCAGCGCCTGCGTCGCACACCAGCTCGACGGCCCGGCAGCTCGGCGCCCACAAGCGAAAGCGCACGCCGCCGGCCTCGAGACACTCGGCGCCGAAAGGCATGCGGTGGCGGTACGCGTTCATCGCCGCACCCCGCGCACGAGGACCTTCAGCGAGCGTCCTGGCAGCGCCAGGGTCGCGCCGCCCTCGATGGCGGGCATGGGCTCGTCCGCTTCCTGCGCCGTATCGACCGCGACCTGCCAAAGCCCCCCACTGGGCACGACGAACGACACGTCCTCGTGATGGGCGTTGAACAGCATCAGCAAGTCGTCGTCCACCAGCGGCACCCCGCGCGCATCGGTGTCGGCCAGCGCCCTGCCGACGATCAGCATGCCGACGCACTTGGCGAAATGCTGGTTCCAGTTCTCCTCTTTCATCTCGGAGCCATCCGGCGCCAGCCAGCGCACGTCGGGCCGCCGGCCGCTGGCGGGGCCGGCGAAGAAGCGGCGCCGCCGCAGCGCCGGATGGCTGCGGCGCAAATCGGTCAAGCGGGTCACGAAGTCGACGAGGTCGGCGCGCGTCAGCGACAGCTGCCAGTCGATCCAGCTGATCTCGTTGTCCTGCGCATACGCATTGTTGTTGCCGCCCTGGGTGCGACCCATCTCGTCGCCGGCGAGCAGCATCGGCACGCCTTGCGAGAGGAACAAGGTCGCGAGCAGGTTGCGCTGCTGGCGCGCGCGCAGCCGGTTCACCTGCGGATCGTCGGTCGGGCCTTCGGCGCCGCAGTTCCACGACAGGTTGTTGTTGTGCCCGTCGCGGTTGTCTTCGCCGTTGGCCTCGTTGTGCTTGTCGTTGTAGGCCACCAGATCGGCCAGCGTGAAGCCGTCGTGGGCCGCGATGAAGTTGACGCTGGCGTTCGGGCGCTTGCCGGCATGGCCGTACAGATCGGACGAGCCCGCGAGCCGGCGCGCGAACTCGCCGAGCTTGCCTTCGTCGCCCTTCCAGTAGGCACGCATGCCGTCGCGATAGCGGTCGTTCCATTCGGCCCAGCCGTGCGGGAAGTTGCCGACCTGGTAGCCGCCGTCGCCCAGGTCCCAGGGTTCGGCGATCAGCTTGACCTGGTTCAGCATCGGGTCCTGGCGCACGGCGTCGAAGAAGCCGCCGAGATGCTCGACCTGCCCACGCTCGCGTGCGAGCGCCGATGCCAGGTCGAACCGGAATCCGTCGACATGCATCTCCTGCACCCAGTAGCGCAGCGAGTCCATCACCATCTGCAGCACGCGCGGATGCTCGAGCTGGATCGTGTTGCCGCAACCGGTCACGTCCGCGTAGTAGCGGCGGTCGTCGGCGAGCACGTAGTACGCCGCGTTGTCGACGCCGCGCAGCGACAGCGTCGGCCCGAGCTGGTTGCCTTCGCAGCTGTGGTTGTAGACGACGTCCAGGATCACCTCGATGCCGGCCGCGTGCAGCGAGCGCACCATCGTCTTGAACTCCTTGACCTTCTGCGAGGCCGAGTAGCGCTGCTCGGGCGCGAAGAATCCGAGCGTGTTGTAGCCCCAGTAGTTCTGCAAGCCCTTCTCGGCGAGGTAGCGGTCATTGACGAACGAGTGCACCGGCATCAGCTCCACGGTCGTGATGCCGATCCGCTTCAGATGCTCGATCGCCGGCATCGTCGACAGGCCGGCGTAGGTGCCGCGGAACGGCTCGGGCACCTGCGGATGGCGCATCGTGTAGCCCTTCACATGCAGCTCGTAGATCACCATGTCGTGCCAGGCGATCTGCGGCGCCCGATCGTCGCCCCAGCTGAACGCGCCTTCGAGGACGCGGCACTTCGGCATGTACGGCGCGCTGTCCCGCCGGTCGAACGAAAGATCGCCCTTCTTGTGGCCGACCGTGTAGCCGTACAGCGCGTCGTGCCAGCGCAGCGCACCGGCAAAATCCTTCGCGTACGGGTCGGCGAGAAGCTTGTGCGGATTGAACCGCAGCCCCTCTGCCGGACGATACGGGCCGTGCACGCGATAGCCGTACGACAGCCCCGGGCGCGCCTGCGGAAGATAGCAGTGCCACACGTGATCGGTGCGCTCCGGCATCGTGATGCGCTGGCGCTCATGCCCGCGCGCATCGAACACGCACAGATCCACCCGCTCGGCGGCTTCGGAGAACAACGCGAAATTCACGCCGTGGCCATCCCAGGTGGCGCCCAACGGATGCGGCCTGCCCGGCCATACCGTATCCAGGCGGATGGGGACGCTCACCGCCATCGCGCAACGTCGTCGCGGGCTGCGGTCGTTCAGCCGCGCGCCGCGGCTTCATCCTGCAGGTCGACTTCGCGCTCGGCCTCCAGCCAGTCTTCCACATCGTTGCCGTCCTCTCCGCCGCGTGCGACGAAGCGCCGGTACGCGGCCGCGCGCACGCGCTCGTCACGCGTGAGCGGACGGTCGGCATCATTCGGGATCGGCTCGCCGCCGATCTGCGGACCGGCCTCGCTTGTCGACGCCTCGGGCGACGACTGGGGCGACGCGTCGGGCGACGACTCGTCGGCTTGCTCCACCTCGTCCGATCGCGCTGCGCCAGGCGCCGTGCGATCGGCGACGCTCCGATCGCGATCGCCGCCGCCTTCGGCGCGGCCGCGAATCGACTCGCGACGAGATTTGCTGGCTGTGGTGGGCATGGCGTTGCGCTCCTCAAGTTTTGGAGATGCGGATGCGTTGGCAATGCGCGTGCCCGCCAGGTGTCGGCACCATTCGCTAGCGAAGAGCCTGGAGGCCCTCGCAGCATCCCGTATCTTCTTCTCGTCTTGAAGCGTGCCCTTCAGGTGTTTGTCCCGATCAGGAACATCTGTGAATTCCGGCCAAAGACGCCTATAAGAAGATAGGTTTGGTGGTGGCGAGGACGAAGGTTCTCTTCCATGACGCATCGCGCAAGAGCGCGTGCGCCGCGCTGTCGGAGGGCGAACATGAACAAGCACGAACGGCTGCTCTGCGGACACCGGACCTTCGCTCCGATCGCGGTCTTCGTGCTTGTGGTGACGTTGCTCGCGAGCGCCGTGGCATCGGCGAGCACCTACACCGTGGTCGACCTGGCCACGCTGGCGCAAGGTTCGACGGCGGTCGTCCGCGGCCCGAACGGCGGGGGTGCCGCCGTGGGCGGCGGCAGAATCGCCGGCGTGCGCCGGGGGTTGCTCTTCACGAGCGTTGGCCTGCAACCGGTGAGCGGCCTGAACGGGGCCGACTACACGACCGTCTTCGGCATCAACGATGTCGGAAGCCTCGTCGGAGGCTCGAACACGGCGGGCGCCGTGCGCGCGTTCCTCACGGTGCGGGCTGGGGGCACGCGGGAACTGCCTCCGCTGGCCGGCGACACCGGCAGCACCGCTTACGCGCTGAACAATCTTGGCGAGGCCGTCGGGTTTTCGAGCGGGCCCGCCGGCGAGCACGCTGTGCTCTGGGCGACAGACGGCAAGGTCTCCACGTTGCCCGGAGCTTCCGGTCGACTCAGTCGCGCGTTGGCGCTGAACGAGCGCGGCGACGTCGTCGGCGCGATGGACAGCGGCACCGGCCTGCGCGCGATCCTGTGGCAACGCGGGCGCGCCGCGCAGGACCTGGGCACGCTGCCAGGGCACACGACGAGCGCGGCGGCCGGCGTGAACGCGCGCGGCGACATCGTCGGCTATTCGGCGAACGCGTCGGGTATGCGCCGGGCAACGCTCTGGCCGTCGGGCGGGGGAATCCGCGACCTCGGGACGCTGCCGAACGGCGACTTCAGCCAGGCGTATGGAAACAATGAAAGCGGTCATATCGTCGGAATGTCGACGAGCCCTTCGGGCAATCGTGCGGTCCTCTGGACCCCCGCGGCCGGACTGCAGGACCTGAACGACCTCATCGGCACGCCGCCGTCCTTCGTGCTGACTCTGGCGGTCGGCATCAACACGGCCGGCATGATCGTCGCGATCGGACATGACGCCGATGACCATGCGGGTGGCACCGGGCACGAGGCCCATGATTCTCACGAGCTTCCGCTGCGCGTGTTCCTGCTTCTGCCTTCGGGACCGCGGCCATGATGCTCAAGAAAATCCTCGCGCATGCGCTGGCGTTCGCGCTCGGCGTGCCGGTTCTGCTGTCATCGGTCCCGGCGAGCGCACAGCCCAGCCAAGTGGGGCAGTGGACGACGCTGACACAGCTCCCGTTCTTTCCGGTCCACGATCATCTGCTGCCCACCGGCCAGGTGTTGATCTGGCCCGGAGACGCCGGCATTTCAGGCAACGATCCACGACTGTGGGACCCGGCGACGCAGGCCGTGACCACCCTCCCGAAACCGGGCTACGACCTCTTCTGCACAGGTCATGCCTTTCTGGCGGACGGCCGGTTGTTCGTCGCCGGCGGGCACATCCAGAACAACGTGGGACTGCCCAAGGCCAGTATCTACGACCCCTTTGCGAATACCTGGACCGCCACGCCCGACATGAACGCCGGACGCTGGTACCCCACGGTGACGGCACTGGCGAACGGCGATGCACTCGTGGTGTCGGGAGACATCGACCTCTCGGTCGGCGTGAATACGCTTCCGCAGGTCTACCAGACCGGGACACGCACGTGGCGCAGCTTGACCAGCGCGCAGCTCAGCCAAGACTTGTACCCGATGATGTTTCTGGCGCCGAACGGAAAGGTCATCAACGTGGCGCCGACCCCGACGACGCGGTATCTGGACACGTCCGGCACCGGCTCATGGTCGGTCCTCGCGAACCGAAACTTCGGCGACCGCAACTACGGCTCTGCGGTGATGTATGCGGACGGCAAGATCCTGGTCTTGGGCGGTGGCGATCCACCGACCAGCACCGCCGAGGTCATCGACTTGAATCAGCCATCGCCGTCATGGCGCACCGTGGCATCCATGAGCGTCGCGAGGCGCCAGCTCAACGCGACCCTGCTGCCCGACGGCAACGTGCTGGTCACGGGCGGCACGTCCGGTCCCGGTTTCAACAACGCCACGACACCGGTCTACACGGCGGAGCTCTGGAACCCGGCGACGGAAACGTGGAAAACACTGGCCAGTGCGACGGTGCCGCGGCTGTACCACTCCGCGGCCGTGCTGCTGCCGGACGGGCGCGTGCTCAGTACCGGCGGAAACGACTACCCGACGCCGGAGGCTTACTCGCCCCCCTACCTCTTCAACGGCGCGCGTCCGGCCATGTCCGGGGTGCCGCCCACCATGGGTTATGGTCAGACTTTCTCCGTCCAGAGTCCGGACGCGGCCAGCATCGCCAAGGTGACCCTCATCCGCATCACGTCGGTGACACATGCCTTCAATGAGAACCAGCGTCTGAGCGTGTTGAGCTTCACGCCCGGGTCCGGCACCCTGGACATCGTCTCGCCGGCGAACGCCAACATCGCGCCGCCGGGACACTATCTGCTGTTCATCGTCACCGCCAGCGGCGTCCCCTCGATCGGCAGCATCGTGCGGCTCGACGCTTCCGCGCCGCCGCCCCCGCCTCCGCCCCCACCCGCGGCCGCGACGATCACGTCGCTCTCGCCGAACAGTGTGGTGGCGGGGGGACCGGCGTTCACGCTCACGGTCAACGGCTCGGGCTTCGTTTCCGGGGCGACCGTCCGCTGGAACGGCGCGGACCGGACGACGACATTCGTCTCCGGCACTCAGCTGCGGGCCGCGATTTCAGGCGCCGACATCGCCACGCCCGGCACGTTCCAAGTCACGGCGGTGAACCCCGGCGCCGCCACGTCGAACGCGTTGCCGTTCACGGTGAGCGCCGCGACGACCACGTTCACGCTGACCGTGAGCAAGAATGGCTCCGACAGCTCGAAGGGCACGGTGACGAGCAGCCCCGCCGGCATCAACTGCGGCACCACTTGCAGCAGCGCCTTCAACAGCGGCACGGTGGTCACGCTCACGGCGCGCGTGGTGGGCAACCGGGCGTTCACCGGCTGGAGCGGAGCCTGCACCGGCACCGGAACGTGCACGGTGACGATGGACGGTCCCAAGGCGGTGACCGCCACGTTCAGCCGGAGGTGATGCGCATCCGGCCACACGGCCACGCATGAGAGCTACCCGACGCGCAGCCGCAGACTCAGGTCGCGCGCCTCGCGCGTCAGGCTGCGCACGTAGCTCTCGCGGTTGCGCAAGCCGTCTTCCTTCGGCGCGACCAGGCACAGCGTCGCGATGCACACGTTGCCATGCTGCAGCACCGGTGCGGCGAAGCACTGGGTGAAACTGTCGACCTGGCTGGCGAACGTGAAATAGCCGGCGGCGCGCGCGTCGTGCACCTGGCTCAGGAACTCCTTGGTCGCGAGCCGGGCACCGTTGGGCAGCTTGAAGTCGGCAGACGGGATGAAGTCGAGGATCTCGCGGTCGCTCATGTGCGAGACCAGCAGCCGGCCGGATGCGGTCCATGGGATCGGGATCGCCTCGCCGACGTTGGACGAGATCCGGAACGGCCGGATGCCCTCCTTCATCAGCGCCACGGTGTACTTGTTGCCGTCGAGCATGCACAGCTGCGCAGTCTCGCGCGTCTCCTGCGTCAGGCGGGTCAGCACCGCGTCGCACTCGCGCATCAGGTCGAAGCGCTCGGCATAAGCGCTGCCGAGGAAGTACAGCTTGCGCCCGAGGAACACCTGGCCCTCCTCGCCGGCGTACTCGAGCGCGCCGTGCTTGAGCAGCAGGTTGACCAGCTCGTACACCGACGATCGCGGCGCGCCGATGTGCGCCGCGATTTCGTTGGGCCGCATCGGCTTGCGCCGGGTCCGGAAGAAATCGAGGATCTCGAACGCCCGATCGAGCCCGCGCGAGCGGCGCGCGGTGGTGTCGTCGTCCATGGCCTTTGCCGCCATGCTGCTCCCTGCTGGGTTCAATGAAAGGACGAATTCTTCAGGAATTCGGCGAGCCTTTCACTCTTCGGCCGCAGGAACATCTCTTTCGGGTCGCCTTCTTCGCCGATGCGCCCCTGGTTCATGAAGATCACGCGCGTGGACACCTCGAACGCAAAGCGCATCTCGTGCGTCACCAGCAGCATCGTCATGCCCTCGCGCGCGAGGTCCTGGATGACCTGCAGCACCTCGTTGACCAGTTCCGGATCGAGCGCCGAGGTCACCTCGTCGAACAGCATCAGGCGCGGGCTCATCGCGATCGCGCGGGCGATCGCGACGCGCTGCTGCTGCCCACCCGAGAGCTGGCCCGGGTAGTGGTCGCGGCGCGCGAGCAGGCCCACGCGGTCCAGCCACTTCTCCGCGACGGCGCGTGCCTCGTCGCGCGTCATCTTCTTGACCTTCACGAGGCCCAGCATCACGTTCTCGGCCGCGGTCATGTGCGGGAACAGGTTGAACTGCTGGAAGGCCATGCCGGTCAGCGCGCGCTGGCGGGCCACCTCTCGCTCGCTCTTGCGCTGACGCCTGCCGTCGCGCAGCTCATAGCCGATCTCCTCGCCGTCGATGCGGATCGAGCCGTCATTGAACTCCTCGAGCATGTTGATGCAGCGAAGCATCGTGGTCTTGCCCGAGCCGCTGGAGCCGATCACGCACACCACGTCGCCGCGCTGCATGCTGCAGTCGACGCCCTTGAGCACTTCGACGTCGCCGTAGCGCTTGTGCAGGTTGCGGATCTCGAGGATGGGGCTCGTCGTCATGGTCAGGACGGAATGTGGGTCTTGCGCTCGACGAAACGACCGAGCCGCTCGATGCCGAAGTTGATCGCGAAGTAGAGAAACCCGGCGAACAGGTAGAACGGCATGTTCATGAAGGTGCGCGAGATCGCCTCCTGCGAGGCGAGCAGCAGGTCGCCGACGCCGATGATGGACAGCAGCGTCGAGGCCTTCACCATCTCGGCCGCCGTGTTCACCCAGGTCGGCAGGATCTGGCGGATCGCCTGCGGCATCAGCACCGACACGAAGGTCTGCGAGAAGGTCAGGCCGATCGCCTTGGCGGCCTCGATCTGCCCCTTGTGGATGGACTGCAGCGCCCCGCGCACGATCTCGCCGACGTGCGAGCTGCAGAACACCGCCAGCGCCAGCACGCCGGCCTGGAACGGCCCGAGCTGGACACCCGCGGTGCCGAGGATGTAGTAGCTCGCGAGCACCAGCACCAGCACCGGCGTGCCGCGGACGAAGTCGGTGTAGCCGCGCAGCGCCAGGCGCAGCGGCGCCGCGCCGTAGGTCAGCGCGAGCCCGACGAAGACGCCGAGCACCGTGCCCGCGACGATGGCCAAGGCAGCCGAGGCGACCGTGACGCCCACGCCCTGCAGCAGCGGCAGGCGCGCAATCCACAGCTCGTGCAGGAACTGGCTGAGCGAGAAATCCATCGTGTGTCGCCGTCGTCTCTCTCAGCGCGGCACGGCCAGGCGCCGCTCGAACCGGCGGAGCAGCGCGCCCAGCAGCGTGCACGTCGCGACGTACAGCAAGCTCGCGACGATCCAGGTTTCGACGACGCGGAAGCTCTCGATGTTGATCTTGCGCGCCTCGAAGGTCAGCTCCGGCACCGCGATGACCGCGGCCAGCGACGTGTCCTTGAACAGCGAGATGACGGTGCTGCCCAGCGCGGGCAACGCGTTGCGCAGCATCAGCGGACCGACGATGGACGCATTGATCTGCCAGCGCGTCAGCCCGATCGCCTGGCCGGCCTCGCGCAGGCCCACGGGCACCGACAGCAGCCCGGCGCGGAACACCTCGGCGAGATAGGCGCCCGAGTAGAGCGCCAGCGTCAGCACGAATGACGCAACCCCTTCGAGCTGCACGCCCAGGTCCGGCAGCGCGAAGTAGACGAACAGCACCAGCACCAGGATGGGCGTGTTGCGGATCACCGTGACGTACAGGCCCGCCAGCCGTCGTGCGGCGGCGCGCCGCGAGACCAGCGCGAAGCCCAGCACCAGCCCGATCGCGATGCCGATCGCGATCGCGCCGGCCGCCAGCAGCAGGCTCAGCCCCAACCCGTGCAGCAGCTTGTCGAAGCTGCGCCAGACGGCGGCGAAGTTCAGCGCGTAGTCCACGTGCGGCGCTGCGCCTCGATCACTTGTACTCGACCGGGAAGCCGATCTTCGGCGGCGCAAGCTCGACGCCGAACCAGGTCTTGTACGACGCCGCGTAGGCCTGGAACTCGACGCCGGTCATGGCCTCGTGCAGCGCGGTGTTGACGAAGTTCAGCCAGTCCTGGTCGCCGCGCTTGACCGCGCAGGCGTAGGTCTGCGGATTCCAGCCGTAGCCCGAGTCCTTGTACTTGCCGGGGTTCTGCTTGATGAACCAGTCGATCGACGACTGGTCGGTGGCCGCCGCATCGGCGCGGCCCGAATTGAGCGCCTGGTAGATCAGGTCCTGCGAGTCGAACTGCGAGACCGTGGCGGCGGGCAGCGCCGCATGCACCATGGCCTCGGCATACACGTTCTGCAGCACCGCGACCTTGACCTTCGCCCCGGCGGCCTTCAGCGCCGCGTAGTTGGCATGCGGGCTGTTGGACTTCAGCAGCAGGCCGACACCCTCGCGGTAGTACGGGATCGTGAACGCAACCTGCTGCGCGCGCGCGCCGGTGACGGTGAGGAACTGGCAGGTGATGTCGACCTTGTCGGTCGTGATGTTGGGGATGCGCGCATCGGACGACTGGGTGACGAACTCGATCTTCTCCGGATCGTCGAACAGCGCCTTCGCGACCATCTTCGCGACGTCGATGTCGAAGCCCTGGAGCTTGCCGTCCGCGCCCTTGAAGTGCCACGGCGCGTTGGTGCTGCCGGTGCCGACGACCAGCTTGCCGCGCGCCAGCACCTGCTCGAGCTTGCCGGCCGCCTGCGCCGGGATCCCACTCAGCAGCGCCGTCACCGCCAGCGCCACCACCCCCAATCGACGAATGCTCATGTCGCGTACTCCACGGTTGATGTCACGATCTGCCAGGATGATGTCCACAATAGCGGACACATGTCCGAAATACAGAACGGAAATGTAGAGTCGGGTCGGCGCGCTGTCAAATGCGGCCGATCGTTCAAGGCAACACGGAGGGCGGGAAGGAAGGCGCCGCGACGGACGGCGAGCTCGTCGGTGTACAGG
>DATCSE010000241.1:0-4373 GCA_036568605.1 Burkholderiaceae bacterium
CCCGCCGCTCGGTTGTGAAGAATCGAGCCGGGTCGACATCACGACACCCGCGAGGCCGGCGAGCATGCCGCACACGGTGTAGACGCCCATCGTCAGACGCTTGACCGGAATGCCCGCGAGCCGCGCCACCTCGCTGCTGCCGCCGATCGCATACAGCGCGCGGCCGCCGGCGCGGTACTTCATGTAGACGGCCGCGGCGACCGTCAGCACCAGGAACAGCGCGACCGTGACCGACAGGAATCCGAAGTGGCGCTCGATCGACAGCGCCGAGAACCAATCCGGATAGCCGACGATCTGGCTGCCGTCGGTGATCAGGTTGGCGAGCCCGCGTGCGATCGACATCGTCGCGAGCGTCGCGATGAACGCCGGCAGGTTGGCGCGCGTGATCAGCGCGCCCGAGACCGCGCCGCAGGCCGCGCCGACCAGCAGCGCGGCGACGATGGCCAGCGGCATCGGCACGCCGTGCACGTTGCTCAGCCAGCCCATCACCATCATCGAGACCGCGAGCACAGAGCCCACCGACAGGTCGATGCCGCCGATCACGATCACGGCTGTCATGCCCAGCGCCATGATGCCCAGCACGGTCAGCTGGTCCACGACGTTGAGGAGGTTGCGCAGCGACAGGAAGGTATCGGTCGCCAGCGAGAAGACCATGCACAGCGCGACGAGGCTGAGCAGCGGGATGTGGTCCGACAGGCGCTCGTACCAGGCCAGGCCCGATGTGTGCGCGCCGCCGCCCTCGGCGGTGCGCACCGGCGCATGGACCGCGGAAGGGTCGGTGGAATCGATGCTGGCCATGTCGTCTCCGTGGGTCATGCGCCGGCTCCGGCCTGCAGGCGCGAGCGCGCCACCGCGTCGGCCCAGGCGCGGCGAGCGTCGCGAGTTGGCGTTGCGGCCTCGGCCGGCACCGGCGTGGTCTGCTGCGGCAGGTCGTGCAGCACGGCCAGGTCCCACAGCCCGGCGCCGACGCCGGCCAGGTGGGCCACGCCGAGCGCAGAGAGCTCCGCGTCGGCGCAGTGCACGACCGGGCGGCCGATGTACGCGGCCAGCAGGGTGCGCAGCGCCGCGTTGCGCGAAGGCCCGCCGTCGATCAGCAGCCGGCGCAGGCCGGCGATGCTCGCGTCCATCGCATCGAGCACGTCGGCCACCTGATGCGCGATCGAATCGAGCGCCGCGGCGAGGATCTGCGCGCGGCCGGTCGCGAGCGTGAGGCCGCTGACCAGGCCGACCGCATGCGCGTCCCAGTACGGCGCACCCAGCCCGTTGAACGCCGGCACCAGGCACAGACCGGCCGCTTGCGAGTCAGCGGCTTCCGCGGCGGCGCTGTCCGCGTCCAGCCCGAAGAGGTCGGCGGCCCAGCGCAGCGTCGCGCCGGCCGAGCGGATGTTCCCCTCGAGTGCGAGCGTCGGGCCCTGCCCTGTGTCCCATGCGATCGTCAGGCACAGCCCGGGATGGACTCGCTGTGCGTCGTGCGTCACGCCCATCACCGACGAGCCGGTGCCCAGCGTCGCCTTCACGTCGCCGGGTGCGTGGGCGCCGTGCGCGAAGAGGGCGGCGTGCGAGTCGGCCATCACGGCGTGCACCGGCACGCCGGCAAGCGCAGGATGCAGCGCCGCGCCCTCCCCGCGCCGCGCCAGCGACGGGCGCACCGGCGGCAGCGCGGCGCGCGGAATGTCGAACAGCGTCAGCAGCTCGTCGTCCCAGTTGCCGAGCCGCACGTCCAGCAGCTGCGTGCGCGACGCGTTGCCGACCTCGATGCCGTCGTCGCCGCCGAGCCGCGCCAGCAGCCACGCGTCTATCGTGCCGGCGCGCAGCGTGCCGCCGCGGGCTCCGCGCCGCTCGGCATCGATCTGATCGAGCAGCCAGCGGATCTTCAGCGCCGAGAACATGGTGTCCAGCGGCAGCCCGGAGCGCGCCCGCACCAGCGGCTCCGCACCATCGGCGGCGAGGCGGTCGCGCAGGCTCACGGTGCGCTGGTCCTGCCAGCTCAGCAGCGGCGTCAGCGCCTGCGCGCCGTCGCGTTGCCAGACGAGCGCGGACTCGCGCTGCGTCGACAGCCCGACCGCGACGACGCGCACCCGGTCCTTCTGCGCGACGCATTGCGCGACGGCCGCGCGCACGCTGCCCCAGATCTCCTCGGCGTCTTGCTCGACCCAGCCGGGCTGCGGGTAGCGCTCGGCCACCGGCGCGACCGCCTTCGCAACGATGCGGCCCTGGGCATCGACCAGCACGCACTTGGTGGCGCTGGTGCCCTGGTCGATCGCAAGCACGTGATCCATGGCGCGGTCGCTGCGCGGTCAGTGGGTCCGGAGCAGGTCGCGCGCGCGTTCGGCGATGTTCGCGGCGGTGAGCCCGAAGTGCTCGAACAGATACGACGCGCTGCCGGTCGGTGCGAAGCCGGTGACGCCGAGGATGCGCATCCGGGTCGGGTGCTGCTGCGACACCAGTTCGGCGACCGCCGAGCCGAGGCCGCCCTGCACGACCGCCTCCTCCACCGTCACGATGCCGCGCGTCTCGCGCGCGGCGGCAAGGATGGTCGCCTCGTCCAGCGGCCTGACCGACGCGGCGTTGATGACCCGCGCCTCGATGCCCTGCTGCGCGAGCTGCTGCGCCGCGGCCAGCGCACGCGAGACCATCGTGCCGATCGCGATGATCGCCACGTCGCTGCCTTGGCGCAGCACGCTGGCGCGGCCGAGCTCGAACGGCTGCCCCTCGGGAGAGACCGCCGGCACCTTGGTGCGGCCGATGCGCAGGAAGCAGGGCTGGTTCGCCGCGACGGCCCAGCGCATCGCGGCGCGTGTCTCGGCCGGGTCGGCAGGAACGATCACCGCGAGCTCGTCGATCGCGCGCATCCACGCCAGGTCCTCGATCGAATGGTGGGTCGGACCGAGCTCGCCGTAAGCCATGCCGGGGCTCATGCCGCACAGCACGACCGGAAAGCCCGAGTAGGCGACGTCGGCCTTGATCTGTTCGAGCGCGCGGCCCGTCAGGAACGGCGAAGCGGCGCACACGAAGGGACGCAGGCCGCCGTTGGCCAGCCCCGCGGCGACGCCCACCATGTTCTGCTCCGCGATGCCGACATTGACGAGCCGCTCCGGGAAGGCATGGCGGAACGCGACGAGATTGCTCGATCCCACCGAATCGTTGCACACGGCGACGATGCGCGCGTCGGCCTGCGCGAGCGAGATCAGTTCCTCGGCGAACGCGACGCGGCAGTCGAAGCCTGCGGTGCTGTCCGACCTGCTCATGCGAGCTCCTTCATCGCCGCCTCGACCTGCAGCGCCGTGGGCACCTTGTGGTGCCACTCGACACCGTTCTCCATGAAGGACACGCCCTTGCCCTTCACCGTGTTGGCGATCACCGCACGCGGCCGGTCACCCGGCGCGCGCGACAGCACATCGAACAATTCGGCGTGCGAATGGCCGTCGACGACATGGGTCTCCCAACCGAAGGCTCGCCACTTGTCGGCGAGCGGTTCGAGGTCGTTGGTGTCCGCCGTGCTGGCCCCCTGCTGCAGCCGGTTGCGGTCGACCACGGCGGTCAGGTTGCCGAGGCGGCGCTGGGCGGCATACATCGCGGCCTCCCAGTTGCTGCCTTCCTGCAGCTCGCCATCGCCCAGCACGACGAAGGTCCGCCAGTCCTCGGCGCGGATGCGCGCAGCCGCCGCACAGCCGACGCCCACCGGCAGCCCGTGACCGAGCGGACCGGTGTTGGTCTCGACGCCCGGCACCTTGCGGCGGTTGGGGTGCCCGTTCAGCGGCGACAGCGGCGCGGCGAAATGCGCGAGTCGATCCGGCGCGAAATAGCCGCATTGCGCGAGCACCGAGTAGAGCGCCGCCGCGCAGTGGCCCTTGCTGAGGATGAAGCGATCGCGCAGCGGCCAGGCGGGCTCGGCGGGGTCGATGCGCAGCACACCCTCGAACAGCGTGACGAGGATGTCGGTCACGGAGAGATCCCCGCCGACATGCCCCAGGCCCGCGCTTTCGATCGTCGACAGGATCTGCCGGCGGATCGCGCTGCTGGCGGCCGCCAGCATGGCCACGCGCCGGGCCGGCTCGCCGGCGCCGAACGCTTCGCGGCGGCCGCGCCACTGCGCAACCGCCGCGCGTTCTGCCGTCAGAGGTGCCGCAGGGGGCAGACTAGATTGCATAAATATTCGTCATTGAATCAACTGTCATCATCATAACGTCAATCGAACTGCATCAGGAACAGGAAGTACCCTAGTCCAATGCGCGTCTTCGATTCACGTTGCCCCATGGTGCCCTGTTCCCGTCGCCGACTGTGCCTGGCCACGCTGGCCATCGCGCTGCCGTGGCCCGCATGGGCTGCCTTCAACTTCTGGACGAGCGAATACACGGCCACGCGTTCCGAGC
>DATCSE010000242.1:0-3277 GCA_036568605.1 Burkholderiaceae bacterium
CCTGGACTGAGGTGATGTTGAACTCCGGCTTCTCGTACTCCTTCGACAGCCGGTGCATCAGGTCCAGACCGGCCGAGACGCGCTGCGCGCCGGGCGTGTGCGCAAACGGCGACAGCGGGTGGTTGTACAGCTTGGCCGCTGCGCTGGCGAACTCCGAAAACGGGCTCAGCAGCGCGCGTTGAGTTTCATAGAGCTGGTACAGCATCGGAAGCCTTGGTACGATGAAATGATGCAACGCAGCATTCTAGGACTGCGTGCACCATCTTGCATGCCCGCGTCTCGGGGCGATCCGTCGAACTGCACGGCGTTGGCCGTGCAGTTGCTCCGTTGGCGGCGCCCGTGCGGGCGGCGGTCAGGCGCAGACTTTCGCGATCGCCGCGACCACGGCGTCCAGGTTCTTCTCGTTCAGCGCCGCCACGCAGATGCGGCCGGAGTCGACCCCGTAGATGCCGAACTCGCTGCGCAGCCGCTGCATCTGTTCCTTGCGCAGGCCGGAATAGCTGAACATGCCTTTCTGGCGCGTGATGAAGCTCATGTCCTGCTTCAAGCCAGCGGCGAGCAGCTTGACTTGCAGCGCTTCGCGCATCTTGCGGATGCGCACGCGCATGCCGGCGAGCTCGTCTTCCCACAGCGTGCGCAGCGCCGGCGTGTTCAGCACCGTCGCGACGACCTGCGCACCGTGCGTCGGCGGGTTCGAGTAGTTGCTGCGGATCACGCGCTTGAGCTGGCTCAGCACGCGGTCTGCTGCGTCCTTCGATTCGCAGACCACGCTGAGCGCGCCGACCCGCTCGCCGTACAGCGAGAAGCTCTTCGAGAAGCTGGTCGAGACGAAGAAGCTCAGGCCGGCCTCGACGAACTGCGCGACCGCCGCGCCGTCTTCGGCGATGCCCTCACCGAAGCCCTGGTAGGCCATGTCCAGGAATGGCACGAGGCTGCGCGCCTTGACTGCCTCGATCACCTGCGACCATTGCTGGGCGTCGAGGTCGTAGCCGGTCGGGTTGTGGCAGCACGCGTGCAGCACGGCGATGCTGCCCACAGGCGCCGCGTTCAGCGCCGCCAGCATGCGGTCGAACGCGATGCCGCCGCTGTGGCGCAGTGCCGCGTCGTAGTACGGATACGTCTCGACCCGGAAGCCGGCGGCTTCGAACAGCGCGCGGTGGTTTTCCCAGCTCGGGTCGCTGATCAGAACCTGGGCATTGGGGCTCAGCCGCTTCAGGAAGTCGGCGCCGACCTTCAGGCCGCCGGTGCCGCCGACCGCCTGCACGGTCGCGACGCGGCCGCTCTTCAGCGGCTCGCTGTCGGCGCCGAACACCAGGCTCTGCACGGCCTTGTCGTACGCGGCGATACCGTCGATCGGCAGATAGCCTCTTGCCTTCGGCGCTTCGACCATCATCTTCTCGGCAGCCTGTACGCACTGCAGCAGCGGCAGCTTGCCGTCCTCGTCGTAGTAGACACCGACCCCCAGGTTCACCTTCGCCGAATTCGGATCGGCATTGAACTGCTCGTTCAGGCCGAGGATCGGATCGCGCGGCGCCATCTCGACGGCGGCAAAGAGGGAGGCGGCGGGGGCGGGGGTCGACATCGTCAGTCCTTGTCAGTGGAGCGGGCAGGCGTTTGGCGTTAACCTCATCGGCTTGGCTTTCGAATTTTAACTTTCATGGCCCACACGACTGACTCCTCCGGCGCGTCCGACGTCCTCGAGGCCGCCGCAGACGGCGCCGCCGCGGCAGCGAAGGGCGAGTTCGTCAGCTTCCCCGATTCGCCGTTCCAGCTGTTCCAGCCGTATCCGCCGGCCGGCGACCAGCCGACCGCGATCGCCGGGCTGGTCGAAGGCCTGCGCGACGGGCTGAGCTTCCAGACGCTGCTCGGCGTGACCGGTTCGGGCAAGACCTACACGATGGCCAACGTGATCGCGCAGATGGGCCGCCCGGCCATCGTGTTCGCGCCGAACAAGACGCTGGCCGCGCAGCTGTACAGCGAGTTCCGCGAGTTCTTCCCAAAGAACGCGGTCGAGTACTTCGTCAGCTACTACGACTACTACCAGCCCGAGGCCTATGTGCCGCAGCGCGACCTGTTCATCGAGAAGGACAGCTCGATCAACGAGCACATCGAGCAGATGCGGCTGTCGGCGACCAAGAGCCTGCTTGAGCGCCGCGACGTCGTGATCGTCGCGAGCGTCAGCGCGATCTACGGCATCGGCAACCCGAGCGACTACCACCAGATGGTGATGACGCTGCGAGTGCGCGACAAGATCGGCCAGCGCGACGTCATCGCGCACCTGATCCGCATGCAGTACACGCGCAACGAGATGGATTTCGCGCGCGGCACCTTCCGCGTGCGCGGCGACACGATCGACGTGTTCCCGGCCGAGCACTCGGAGCTGGCGATTCGCATCGAGCTGTTCGACGACGAGGTCGAGTCGCTGCAGCTGTTCGATCCGCTGACCGGACGGGTGCGGCAGAAGATCCCGCGCTT
This sequence comes from Burkholderiaceae bacterium, assembly GCA_036568605.1. Classification (GTDB taxonomy): domain Bacteria; phylum Pseudomonadota; class Gammaproteobacteria; order Burkholderiales; family Burkholderiaceae_C; genus DATCSE01. The sequence continues at coordinate 2,476 of DATCSE010000242.1, forward strand.
CACGGTCTATCCGTCCAGCCACTATGTGACGCCGCGCGAGCGTGTCGTCGATGCGATCGCGACGATCAAGGAGGAGCTGCGCGAACGCCTCGCCGAACTGGTCGCGGCCGGCAAGTTGGTCGAGGCCCAGCGGCTGGAGCAGCGCACTCGTTTCGACCTCGAGATGCTGCAGGAAGTCGGCCACTGCAAGGGCATCGAGAACTACACGCGGCATCTGTCCGGCGCGCGGCCGGGCGATCCGCCGCCGACCCTGGTCGACTACCTGCCGAGCGACTCGTTGATGTTCCTGGACGAGAGTCATGTGCTGATCGGCCAGCTCGGCGGCATGTTCAACGGCGACCGGGCGCGCAAGACCGTGTTGGTCGAATATGGCTTCCGGCTGCCCAGTGCGCTCGACAACCGTCCGCTGAAGTTCGAGGAATTCGAACGCAAGATGCGACAAGTCGTCTACGTCTCGGCGACGCCGGCCGACTACGAGAAGCGCACCGCCGGGCAGGTGGTCGAGCAGCTGGTGCGGCCGACCGGGCTGATCGACCCGGGCGTCGAGGTGCGGCCGGCGGCAACGCAGGTCGACGATGTGCTGCAGGAGATCCGCGAGCGCGTCGAGCTGAACGAACGCGTGCTGATCACGACCCTGACCAAGCGCATGGCCGAGCAGCTCACCGACTACCTCTCCGACAACGGCGTCAAAGTGCGCTACCTGCACAGCGACGTCGACAACATCGAGCGGGTCGAGATCCTGCGCGACCTGCGGCTGGGTACCTTCGACGTGCTGGTCGGCATCAACCTGCTGCGCGAGGGG
>DATCSE010000243.1:0-7832 GCA_036568605.1 Burkholderiaceae bacterium
GCGCCGGACGGCAGCGTCTACATCGGCACCTCGAAGGGCCTGTACCGGGCGCGCGAGGGCGGCCGGCGCATCGAGCGGATGGCGTTCCGCGGCCTCGCGCCGAACACCCAGATCAAGGAGCTCTGCGTCAGAGGCGACGACCTCTGGATGGGCGTGACGCCGGGGCTGCGACACGTGGATCTCTCGGTGGCAGACGCCGAAGCCGCCATCGTCCCCGGCCTGGAGCAGGACGACATCATGACCGTCGCCTGCGATCGGGCCGAGGCGCTGTGGGTCGGCACGTCGACCGGCCTGGCGCGCTATTGGCCCAGCCGCGGGAGCGAGCCCGCACGCCTCGAGCGCCCGTGGCCCGAAGCGCCGGGCCGTGTCGGCCTGCCAAGCAGCCCTGTCTCGTCGGTGGTACGCGATGCGCGCGGCCGGCTCTGGGTCGCGTTCTATGGCGGCGGCGTGCGGGTGGTCGAGCCCGGGTCCGGCGCCGAGGTGCGCGTGCACAGCATCGGCCCTGAGCAAGGCCTCGCCCACAATGCCGCCAACGCCCTGCTGCTGGACGCGCAGGGCCATGCCTGGGTGAGCACCGACGACGGCCTGCTGCACATCGATGGCCGCACGCTCGCCGCGACGCCGCTGCAGCAGGCCGAAGGCGTCGGTCTGCTGGGCTACTGGCAAGCAGCGGCCGACATCACGCCGCAAGGCGACCTGCTGTTCGGCAGCAATGGCCTGACGGTGGTGCACCCCGGCGAGTTCCGGCCGCGCCACTTCAAGGCGCCGATCGCGCTGACCGATGACCAGGGCCGCCGGGTGCCGGCAGCCGGCATCAAGCTCGGCCCGGCGCAACGCGCGGTGCAGGTCTCGTTCGCGCTGCTCGACTATGCCGCGCCCGAGCGCACGCGCTACGCCTATCGCCTGGCCGGCCTGGAGGAGGCCTGGACCGAGTCGCCCGCGGACCTGCGCATCGCGCGCTACACCAACGTGCCGCCCGGCGACTACACGCTGGAAGTGAAGGCGACCCACGGGGCCGGCGAGGAGACGCTGGCCCGCTGGCCGCTGCAGGTGCAGCCCGCGTGGCACGAGACCACGGCGTTCCGCGGCTTGCTGGCTGTTCTCGCGCTGGCGCTGGTGGCGGGGCTGGTGCGGCTGCGCACGCGGCTGCTGGAGCGCCGCGCGGCGATGCTGCACGAGCTGGTCGCACAGCGCACGCAGGAGCTGCAGCAGCGCACCGACGAGCTCGAGCTGCGCTCCGCCGAACTGCTGCGCAGCGAGAAGCGGCTCGAGCAGTTGGCCTACCACGACGGCCTTACCGGCCTGGCGAACCGCCGCCTGTTCAACGACGAGCTGCACAAACTGGTCGCGCAGGCGCGCCGCGGCAGCGTGTTCGCGCTGATGCTGCTCGACCTGGACCGCTTCAAGCCGATCAACGACGTGCAGGGCCACGATGCCGGCGACGCGGTGCTTGCCGCCATCGGCGCGCGCCTGGTGCAAGCGGTGCGCGAGGTCGACCTGGTGGCCCGGCTCGGCGGCGACGAGTTCGCGGTGCTGCTGCGCGATCCGGCCGGGCGCGAAGCGGTCGACATGGTGTGCCGCCGCGTCATCGAGGCCATCGCCGAGCCGGTGGCTTATCGAGGCATGGCCTTGCAGGTCGGCACCAGCATCGGCGTGGCGCTCTGCCCGGCCGAGGCGCAGGACGCCGACACCTTGTACAAGAGCGCGGACCTCGCGCTCTACGCGGCGAAGCAGGCCGGGCGCGGTGCCTGGCGCTGGGGCACCGCGCCTCGCGAGCCGGCTCGGAGCGAGCTGCTCGACGTCACGGCACCGGCCGACGACAGGCGGTGAACGTCGCCGTCGGCGACCACCGACGCTGCTCGCGGACCCGTGCAGAGACACAAGCGCAGCGGCCGTAGGAACTTGCCGACACGCCGCGAGCGTGCAGCAGCCGACCGAACGCGCAGGCGTCCGGCAGCGCCTGGGTGGCGCACCGGTCCAGACTGATCGCGACCGTCCATCGACGGCACGCGGGTGCCAGCAGCGCCCGCGCGAAACGCTTGCAAATCCGCAAAGGAACCCAGATGAAAGACGACACCGTGTCCGTGCTGAATGATTTGATCGAGACATCGAAGGACGGCGAGAAGGGTTTCCAGAAGGCCGCCGAAGATGCCCATGATGCAGAGTTGAAGGCGGTCTTCACCGAGGGCGCACGACGATGCCGCGAAGGTATCGCCGAACTGCAGAGCCGGGTGCTTGCCGCGGGCGGAGATCCCGAGGACAAGGGCAGCGCGGCCGCTGTTCTTCACCGCGGCTGGATGAGTTTGAAGGAGGCGGTCTCGAGCCGCGACGACAAGGCCATCCTCGAAGAGTGCGAACGCGGCGAGGACTATGCCAAGAACCAGTACCGCAAGGCGCTGGAGCAGAACCTGCCCGCCGACGTTCGCGCGATCGTCGAGCGCCAGTACCAAGGCGTGCTGGCCAATCACGACCGCGTGCGGGCATTGCGCGACCGGTACCGCGCGACGACTTAGCAGTCGCTGCACGCAAAAGGCGCGGCACGGCCTCAGCCGGTCCGAGGCCGGGCCGCGCGTATTCCACGGGAGCCCACATGAAGTCGACCACTTCTCGATCCAAGTCCGAGGCCCATGGGACGGACGCATCGCGCCGCAACAGCGGCTCGCCCGCCGCCGCTACAGGCGGCATTCCCGCCACTGAAGAAGACATCGGTACCGAGGGCGCCGGCACGGAGCCGCGCGACAGCACCGACGACACGAGCACGCAGACGAAGCGAGCCGGCGCGTCGTCAAAAGGTCCGCAGCGCTCCAAGGACGCACGAGGGACGAGGTAGGAGACTCCATCATGAACATGGATAGAGAAACATTGATCTTCCTGTCCGCCATCGCCATCGCGGCGCTGATCGCATTGGCGAGCTGGCTGATCCATCGGCAGAGGCAATCGCACCATCTGAAGCAACGCTTCGGGCCCGAATACGCCCGGGCCGTCGATCGGCTGGGCAGTCGAACCAAGGCAGAGTCGGAGTTGAAAGCGCGTGAGACGCGGGTCGAGCGCCTGCGGATCGTGCCGCTGTCGCCGTCCGACGCCGAACGGTTCGCTCACGAGTGGAAGGTGCTTCAAGGCCGCTTCGTCGACAACCCCAAAGGGGTGCTGTCCGAAGCCGACCAGCTGGTGCGCGAGCTGATGCACAAGCGCGGCTATCCGATGGCTGATTTCGCTCGCCGGGCGGCGGACATTTCGGTCGATCACCCGCGCGTCGTGGAGCACTACCGCGCGGCCCAGGCGATCGCGCAGCGCGATGAGCGCGGCGAGGCCGACACCGAGGAACTGCGCAAGGGCGTGGTGCACTACCGCGCGCTCTTCCAGGACCTGCTCGAAATCGGCGACGACATCGGGCCCGCTACCGGACGCCAACATGCAGAGGTGCATTGATGAACCGCACGACCGAACGAAGACCGCTGACGACAGCCGACCTCGCTGCCGCCACCGACACAGCGCAGCAGCCACGGAGTCCGCGTCAGGAAGACTTGCGCGAACCGGCTGAAAACATCGACAACCGCAGAAGCATTCGCGAGGAAGAGGGGCAGCTCGCGCCGCTGTTCATGCCGGAGGCGGCCGACCAGTTTCGCTCTCGCTGGGATGCCATCCAGATCGGCTTCGTCGACGATCCGAATCGTGCCGTCCGAAGCGCGGACGAGCTGGTCGCCGAGGTCATGAAGAGCCTCGCCGAGACGTTCTCGAGAGAGCGGGCGCAGCTCGAAGCGCAGTTCAAGGAGACCGAGGACACGTCCACGGAGAACTTGCGGATCGCCTTGTGCCGCTACCGCTCCTTCTTCCAACGACTGCTGTCGTTGTAGGGCGTCATGCCAGGCGCCGTGGCTCCAGGACCTTCGCCACGGCGTCCAGGTTCAAGGGCTTCTCGAAGTAGTGGTCGACGAGATCGAACGTCGCGGCGACCCGGCTGTCGTCCGCGCTGAAGCCGGACATCGCGATCAGCACGATCTCGTCATGGCGGGCCCTCACCTGCCGTGCCAACTCCAGGCCATCGATGCCGGGCATCCGGACATCGAGAAAGACGCAGTGCGGGTGAAAGGTGTCGACGAGGGCCAGCGCCGCGGCACCATCGGTCGCCGTGGCGACGGCATAGCCGCGATCCTTCAGCCAGCACCCCGTCATTTCGACGGCGTCTTCGTTGTCGTCGACAACAAGGATTCGGGCACGATCGGCAAGCATGGCACGAGGCAGAAGTTGGTGGCCGGACGATGGTAGACCTATGCGTTGCTGCAGGCAAATCGTGAGTTTCCGCAAGGCCTGGGCACGCCGATTGCCGCGCGTAACAGATCGGCACATGATGCAACCTGCGCCGCTGCATCATCGTGGCCGCGCATTCATCGGTGTCAGCGCGTGAATACCGACTCGAACAACGAACGATCCCCGACGGGCGTACCAGGTCTGGATGACATCCTCGAAGGGGGTTTCATCTCGGAGCGCCTCTATCTGATCGACGGCCGCCCTGGCGCGGGCAAGACCACGCTGGCCCTGCAATATCTCCTGGCCGGCGCAGCGCTGTCGGAACGCTGCCTGTACATCACGTTGTCGGAATCAGCGCAGGAGTTGCGGGCCAACGCGCTGTCGCGCGGATGGTCGCTCGACTCCATCGAGATCTTCGAGCTGATGGCCGATGACGTGGCACAGGATGACGGCGGCTTGGTGATGTACCACCCGTCCGAAGTGGAATTGACGGAGACGACTCGCAAGGTCCTGGACGTCGTGCGGCGCGTGCAGCCGCAGCGGCTGGTGTTCGATTCCTTGTCGGAACTGCGCCTGCTCGCGCAGAACTCGCTGCGCTATCGGCGGCAGATCCTGGCGCTCAAGCAGCATTTCGCCGGGGTCGCATGCACCGTGCTGTTGCTGGACGATCGGACGGCCGAGGGCGAAGACCTGCAGTTGCAAAGCATCGCGCACGGGGTGATCACGCTGGACCATCGTTCTCCGAGCTATGGTTCGGCACTGCGCCAGTTGCAGGTTCACAAGTTTCGCGGCAGCGCCTTCCGCAGCGGTTTGCACGATCTGGAGATCGGTCGCGGCGGGATACGTGTGTTCCCGCGCCTGGTCGCAGCGGAACATGGCCGCTCGTTCGTGCGCGAGAGCGTGCCCAGCGGTGTCGAACGACTCGACGCGCTGCTGGGCGGCGGCATCGACCGCGGAACCGCCACGCTGCTGGTGGGCGCGGCGGGCACCGGCAAGTCCACCGTGGCGCTGCAGTACGCCGCTGCCGCTGCGCAGCGCGGCGAGCATGCCGCGATCTTTTCGTTCGAAGAGGCCCCTTCCATCTTGCTGGCCCGGGCGCAGGGGCTGGGCATCTCGGTGCACGAGGGGGCCGGCCCGGGGCACATCGGCATCCGGCGGCTCGATCCCGGCGAAGTCCTGCCGGGGCAGTTCGCGGGTCTGGTGCGCCGAGCCGTGGAGGACGACCACGCCACCGTGATCATCATCGACAGCCTGAACGGCTACCTGAACGCGATGCCGGAGCAACGTGCGCTGCACGTTCAGTTGCACGAGCTGATGTCCTATCTGAACAACTTTGGCGTGGCGACCTTCGTGGTCGCCGCGCAAAACGGTCTGCTCGAATCGCTGCAGGCGCCAGTGGACGCGAGCTACCTGGCCGACACGGTCGTGCACTTCCGCTTGTTCGAGCACAAGGGCGAGGTCAAGAAGGCCATCTCGGTCCTGAAGAAGCGCAGCGGGCGCCATGAGCCGACGATCCGGCAGCTCTGGTTCGACGAGCACGGCGTCCACCTGAGCGAGCCGCTGCTGGCCTTGCGTGGTGTGCTGAGCGGCAGTCCGACGGAATCGGATCCGCCTCTGCGATTCAGCCCTGGGATGGAAAGGAACGCGGATGCCGGCTGAGCCGGTCGAACGCTACAGCGAGCGCGTCGTGGTCGTCGCGCCGACACTGCGGGACGGACTCGTCACGCGGCGGCTGATGAGCGAAGCGGGCATCGAATGCGCCGTCGACCAAGACCTCGCGAATGTGGTCGCGGAGATCGACCAAGGCGCCGGGGCCCTGCTGATCACGGATCTGGTGGCTGCAGATCCGAAGATGCCGGCGCTGATGGACGCATTGGGCCGGCAGCCCGATTGGTCCAGCCTCCCGGTGATCGCCATCTGCCGGGACATCGACAAGTCGAGGATCTTCCCGAGATTCGTGGAGACCATGGCCAACGTCACCGTGGTCGATCGGCCGGTGTCGGTCAGCACGCTGGTCAGTGCGCTGCGCGCTGCGCTGCGCAATCGACGGTCGCAGTACCTGATCAGGGACCAGATCCTGGAACTGCAGCACGCCCGCGAGGCGCTGAGTGCAGCCGACAAACGCAAGGACGAGTTCCTCGCAACGCTGGCGCACGAGCTGCGCAACCCGCTCGCTCCGCTCAAGACGGGCCTGGAGTTGCTGCAATGTCGCGGTTCGGACGACCCGCAGCTGCAGCGGGTGCTTCCGATGATGGACAGACAGATGACGCACCTGGTCAAGCTGATCGACGATCTGCTGGACGTGTCGCGCATCACCAGCGGCAAGATCGTGCTGAACCGGGAGCGCTTGGACTTGCGCAGTGTCGTGCAGATGGGGCTGGAGTCGTGTCAACCGGCCATCGCGGGTGCCCGGCACAGCGTGGCGGTCCACATGCCGGCCGAACCGGTCTGGGTCGACGGCGACAGCGCGAGGCTCTCGCAGATCGTTCTCAATGTCGTGGGCAACGCGGCCAAATACACGCCGACGGGCGGACGCATCGAGCTGCGTCTGGAGGCGCAGCCGCCCACCGCGGTATTGACCGTGGCCGATACCGGGCTCGGGATTCCCGCCGACATGCTGGGCAGGGTGTTCGACATGTTCACGCAAGTGAATCGCAGTCTCGATCGTTCGCAGGAAGGCCTGGGCATCGGTCTCTCGCTGGTCAAGCGGCTGGTGGAGCTGCACGCCGGCAACGTCGACGTTCGCAGTGCCGGAAGCGATCGCGGCACCACCGTCGAGATTCGTTTGCCGATGGCCGGCATCCCTGAATCCGGTGACAGTCCGACCACGGCCTCACACCGGGAGCCGGCAGCGCACCCGACACGCCACCTCCTCTTGCTCGTGATCGACGACAACGCGGACGCGGCCGACTCGCTGGCGATGCTGCTGCGCGGCCTGGGCCACCGGACCGAAGTGGCCTACGACGGCCAGGCTGGATTGGCCGCGGTGACGACCTTGTCGCCGGACGTCGTGTTCTGCGATATCGGGATGCCGGGCATGAGCGGCTACGCGTTGGCCGGCGAGTTGCGCGAACGCGGATTCAGCGCCACCACGCTGGTCGCCGTCTCCGGCTGGGGCGCGGAAGTCGACAAGCGGCACACGCGCCGCGCGGGATTCGATTTTCATCTGACCAAGCCGGCCGATTCCGCCGACGTGAAGGCCATCCTCGAGCAGCTGTAGCGCGAGCTCGCCACGCGGCGATCGCTCGCGTCCGTCGCCACTCGGCGGCACGTTGACGTGCCGTACGAGTCGCCGTCCTACGGTCGACACGATCGGCGGCCGATATCTCGGACGGGACCGCCGCTGCACCATGGCACTGAACCCACCTCCTTGTCTGTCAGTGCCATGTCCGATGATCGAAAACCGCGTGCCGAGCCGCCGGCTCTGCATCTTTGCGCATCCACGACGGACTCCGAGATCACCAGCGCCGACGGGCGGCGGGTGGTCTATGGCTGTCATCAAGACCCCGACAGCGGGATGTGGGTCCCGTCGATCGCGATCGAGCTGGCGGGATTCAACGGCGGACGCCGGGTCTGCATAGGAC
>DATCSE010000244.1:0-19184 GCA_036568605.1 Burkholderiaceae bacterium
GAAGATGTACAAGCTGGACAACCAGCGCTTCCCGACCGGCGAGCAAGGGTTGCAGGCACTGGTGGCCAAGCCGACCGGTGGCCCGATTCCGCCGAACTGGAAGCCGTACCTCGACAAGCTGCCGAACGACCCGTGGGGCCGCCCGTACATGTATTCGAACCCCGGGTTGAAGGGCGAGGTCGATGTCTACAGCCTCGGCGCCGACGGCGCGGCCGGCGGCGAAGGCAAGAACGCGGACATCGGCAGCTGGCAATGAGCCCGGCCGGAAGTCGGCAACGCGCCAGCAATGAAGTAAGCACACCGTGAGCATCGTGAGGATGTGATGCAACCCCGCCGCCCGGTGCCGGGCTTCACGCTGATCGAAGTGCTGATCGTCATCGTGCTCGTCGCGGTCGCGAGCGCGGTCGCAAGCTTGGCGCTGCGTGATCCGGCGTCGACGCGGCTCGATCATGAAGGCGCGCGCCTGGTCGCGCTGCTCGAAGCGGCACGCACCGAAGCGCGGGCGTCCGGCCTGCCGGCCAGCTGGGAGCCGCGGCCCGAGCAGGTCGGCGCCGAAGGCTTTCGTTTCGTCGGGCTTCCGACGACCACTGGCCTGCCGTCGAACTGGCTGAACCACGGCGTCACCGCCGAGGTGATCGGCGCCCGCGCGGTGCTGCTCGGCCCCGAGCCGCTGATCGGTGCGCAGCGCATCCTGCTGCGGCTCGACGACCAGCGACTGCAACTCGAAACCGATGGTCTCGGACCGTTCATCGTGAGCCCCGAGCAGCCGGCCGCGCCGGCGCCATGAATCGTTCGCCAGCAACATGCGCTCGGCCGCCCGCGGATTCACGCTGATCGAGGTGCTGGTCGCGTTGACCATCGTCGCGATCACGCTGGGCGCCGGCATCAAGGCCGCCGGCGCACTGGCCAACAACGGGCAGCGCCTCGCCGACGTCAGCGCCGCGCAATGGTGCGCCGACAACCAGCTCACCGGACTGCGCCTGGCCCAGTCGACGCCGGGCATCGGCGATTCGGACTTCGCCTGCACGGAGCTCGGCCTGGACTACATCGGCAAGCTGGCAGCCCGGCCGACGCCGAATCCGCTGTTCATCCGCGTCGATGCCACCGTGTCGTCGCAGAACGGGCTGCCGATCCTGACGCTCTCGACGGTGATGCGCAAATGACGCAGGCGACACCGCTGCATCCACTGAAACGCCACGTCGGCGGCTTCACGCTGGTCGAGGTCTTGGTCGCGCTGCTCGTGATGGCGGTCATGGCGGTAATGGCCTGGCAAGGCGTCGACAGCGTCGTGCGCACGCGCGACGCCGGCCAGCAGCGGCTCGAGCGCACGCTACGGCTGAACACCGTGGTCGCGCAGTGGGAGCAGGATCTGGCCGCGATCCAGGACACGACCGTGATCCCGCTCGCGCTGAGCTGCGACGGCGCGAGCGTCCGCCTCGCGCGGCGCACGCCGACCGGGCTGCAGATCGTCGCGTGGACCTTGCGGCCCGACGCGGGCGGCAGCGTCGGCAACGGCACGCTAGAGCGCTGGGCCGGCCCTAGCGTCACGACCGGCGGCGAGCTGACCGACAGTTGGCTGCGCAGCCTGCAATTGCAGGCCGGCGAGCCAGGGCAACTGCGCACGCTGACCGGCGTCGCGCAGTGGCAGGTCTACTTCTATCAAGGCAACGCCTGGAGCAACTGCCAGTCGACCGGCGACGTCCAGGCGGTATCCGGCGCGGCCAGCGCCGCGGCCACACGCCAGGCCTTGCCCAAGGGCGTGCGGCTCGTCGTCACGTTCGCGCCCGGCAGCGGTCTGAACGGCGACCTGGTGCGCGACGTGCTGCTGGGCCCGTGAGCATCGCGATGATGAAGCAGCACGCCAACACCGGACCACGCCAGCGCGGCGCCGCGCTGCTGACCGCAATGATCATCGTCACGCTGATCGCGACGCTCGCCGCCGCGATGGTCTGGCAGCAATGGCGCGCGGTGCAGGTCGAAGCGGCCGAACGCGCACGCACGCAGGCCGCGTGGATCCTCTCCGGCGCGCTCGACTGGGCCAAGCTGATCCTGCGCGAGGACCAGCGCAGCGGCAAGCCGACCGCGCTGACCGAACCGTGGGCCGTGCCGCTGGCCGAGTCGCGGCTCTCGACCTTCCTCGCCGCCGACAAGGACAACAACAGCAGCGCTGAGGAAGAAGACAGTATCGAAGCCTTCCTGTCCGGGTCTATCGTCGACGCGCAGGGCCGCTACAACCTGCGCAACCTGATCCTGACGACCGAAAGCACGCCCAAGATCGATCCGAACGAACTCGCGACGCTCGAGCGCCTGTGCCAGGCGCTCGGCGTTGACAGCAGCGTGCCGGGCCGCATCGCGAACGGGCTGCGCGATGCGATCGCCGGCACGAGCGCGAACGCGCCGCTGATGCCGGCGACCGTCTCGCAGCTCACCTGGCTGGGCGTCGACAGCGGCACCGTGCAGGCGCTCGAACCGTATGTCGTGCTGCTGCCGGTGGCAACCTCGGTCAACGTCAACACTGCGGCGCGCGAGGTGCTGCTAGCCGTGATCAAGAACAACGACGCGGCCACCGCCGAACGGCTCATTCAGGTGCGGCAACGCACGCCGTTCAAGTCGCTGGCCGACTTCCAGACCCAGGCGCCCTCGCTGGACCTGACGAACGCGAAGCTCGACGTGCGCAGCAGCTACTTCGAGATCACCGGCCGCTTGCGGCTGGCCGACCGCATCCTCGAAGAGCGTTCGCTGCTGCAGCGGCTGCAGAACGGCCAGAGCACGATCCTCGAGCGCCGGCGGATCGCGAGCCGCGAGTCCACGAACTCCTGAGCAGGCCGGACATGCTGCCGCCGCGCGACAGCAACGGCCCCTAAGTCCTTGATTCGTTGACGGCATGCCGTCATCGCGTGCCTACAATGCGCCAACCTTTGCACAGCTGCGTTCATGTCGACCCTTGTCATCCAGCTCCCTTCGCGACGGCGGCTCAGCTCGCGCAGCCCCGACGCGACCGAGGGCAGCGGCAGCGGCTCCGACCTCTCGACCGAATACGACTTCGTGACGACGCCCGACGGCCTGCTGATGCAGCTCCAGGGCCGTTGCGCGGCATCGCTGCTGCCCAAGGCGAGCACCGTGATCGCGGTCGTCGGCGATACCGACGTGAGCTGGCACCGCATCACGCTGCCCAAGGCGCCGACTTCCCGGCTGCGCGCCGCGCTGGTCGGCGTGCTCGAGGAGGCGCTGCTCGATGACGCCGAGACGATCCACCTCGCGGTGGCGCCGCAGGCCAGCGCGGGCCAGCCGACCTGGATCGCCGCGGTCGACCGGCGCTGGCTGCGCAACGAGCTGGCGGTGCTCGAGAAGGCCGACGTGTTCGTCGACCGGGTCGTGCCGATGGCGTGGCCCGACGAACCGCCGATCGGGCACTTTGCCGAGATCGATGCCGGCGACGATGGGCGCTCGCCGGACGGCATCGCGCTGAACTGGGCGCATGCCGACGGCGTCGCCAGCATCCGTCTGCAAGGCGGCCTGGCGCGATCGCTGATCCCGAACCCGCCACCCGTCGGCACGCGCTGGAGCGCATCGCCGGGCGCCGCATCGGCCGCCGAGCAGTGGCTGGGCAGTCCGGTGCCGGTGATGCCGCCCGGCGAGCGGCTGCTGCAGGCCGCGCGCAGCCTGTGGAATCTGCGCCAGTTCGATCTGACCCAGCGCACCCGCGGCGCGCGGGCGCTGCGCGACTCGATGCGCAAGTTCTTCAGCCCCGAGTGGCGGCCGGTGCGCATCGGCCTGGTGACGCTCGTGATTGCGCAGATCATCGGGCTGAACCTGTGGGCCTGGCACCAGCGCAGCGCGATCGACGCGAAGCGCCTCGAGCTGCGCAGCGTCGCGAAGCAGGCGTTCCCGCGGGTCAGCGATCTGGATATCCAACGCGACCCGGTCGCGGTGGTCCAGCGTGAGACGCAGACCTTGCGGACGCAGGCCGGCAAGCCTGGCGACAACGACCTCGAGACCTTGCTGCAGGCCGCGGCGTCGGCCTGGCCCGGCGACCGTCCGGCTGCCGACAACCTGCGCTTCGAACCCGGCCGCCTGAGCTTCGGCGCGAGCGGCTGGAGCGACGCGCAGATCGAGCAGTTCCGCAGCCTGCTGCGCCCTGGCGGCTGGCAGGTCGATGCCACCGAGGGCCGTCTGACCTTGAGCCGCGCGCCCGGAGGCGCCTCGTGAACGCAGTGGTCGGGCGCGGCGGCTCGCCGGCAGTCGCGGCACTGCGCCAGCAGACCAATGCCTGGTGGCGTTCGCGCAGCAAGCGCGAACGTCAGGCGGTTGTGGTGGTCGCGGCGGTGATCGGGCTGTTCATCGTCTGGTCGTTGTTCGTGCAGCCCGCCTGGCGCACCGTGCGCGAGGCACCGGCTCAGCTCGATGTGCTCGAGACGCAGCTCCAGCAGATGCAGCGCGTCGCGGCCGAGAGCCGCAGCTTGCGCAACACCGCGCCGGTCGGCGCGGCGCAGGCCGGAGTCGCGTTGAAGGCGGCATCGGACCGGCTCGGCGACAAGGCACGCCTGAACCTGCAAAGCGACCGCGCGATCCTGACGTTGACCGGCGGCGGCATCAGCCCCGAGGCCTTGCGCGCCTGGTTGACCGAAGCTCGCGCCGGCGCCCGCGCGCGGCCGATCGAGGCACAGCTGCAGCGCGGCCCGAACGGCTACACCGGCACACTGACCGTCAGCTTCGGAGGGACTTCATGATGTTCGGCCGCAAGGCGGTGGCAGGCAGCGCGAACAGCTTGTTCGGCAAGCCGACGCGCAAGGCGTCGCGCAAGCCGCAGCGGCATCGCGGCCTGTGGAGCCCGACGGTCGGCGCAACCGGCTGGGGCGAATCGACCTATGCGGAAATCTTATGGGACAAGTCGCGCGGCGCGGCAATGCGCTGGGGAATTGCCGGCGTGGTCGTCGGCATCCTGGTCGCGCTGGTCCTGTTCGCGCCGGCGGCATGGCTGACCTCGTACATCGCGCGTGCCACCGATGAGCGCCTGTTGCTGGCCGAGCCGCGCGGGACGATCTGGTCGGGCTCCGCGGTCGTCGTGCTGACCGGCGGGCCCGGAAGCCGCGACGCCACATCGCTGCCCGGCCGGCTCGAGTGGTCGCTCGCGCCGCATGGCTTCGGACTCGAGCTGAACATGCGCCACGCGTGCTGCCTGAACGGCAACGTCGTGCTGCAGATCAAGCCGGGGTTGGGCCGCACGACGGTCACGCTGCTACCGCCATCGGGCTGGGTCGGCCAATGGCCCAGCGCCTTTCTCGGTGGGCTGGGCACGCCCTGGAACACGCTGCAGCTCGGCGGCACCGCACGGCTGGTCTCGCCGGGGCTCACAGTCGAGTCGGTGCAGGGCCGTGTGATCGTCAATGGCCGCGTCGATGTCGAACTGGTCGGCGTCTCGTCGCGGCTGACCACACTGGAGACCTTGGGCAGCTATCGGATGAGCGTGACCGGCGACGCCGCGAACCCGGGCGTCTCGCAGCTGACCCTGACGACGACCGAAGGTGCGTTGAAGCTCAACGGCACCGGAACCTGGGGGCCGTCCGGCGTGCGCTTCCGCGGCGATGCCAGTGCCGCTCCGGGCGACGAATCGGCGCTGTCGAACCTGCTGAACATCATCGGGCGGCGCAGCGGCGCACGGTCCGTCATTTCGATCGGATGAGCATGAACGATTCCACAAGACCTCAGCCCGAACGGATGCTGCCCCAACGTGCTTGCGCCGCCGCAGTCGCCGCCGCGATGCTGTGCACCTCGTTCGCGCCGGCCACTGCCGTGGCGGCTCCGGCCGCCGCGCCGGCCCCGGCGCGCGGCGGCGAGGCGGTCACGCTGAACTTCGTCAACGCCGACATCGAAGGCGTGGCGCGCGCGATGTCGGCGATCCTCAAGCAGCAGTTCGTCGTCGACCCGCGCGTCAAGGGCACGATGACGTTGTACAGCGAGACGCCGCTGTCGCCGCGCGATGCCTATGTGAACTTCCTTGCAAGCCTGCGCGGGTTGGGCTTCACGGTCGTCGAGGTCAACGGCCTGTACAAGATCGTGCCCGAGGCCGATGCGAAGCTGCAGACCGGCACCGTCGCGATCGGCGAGGCGGCCGGGCGCCGCGGCGACCAGGTGCTGACCCAGGTGTTCCGCCTGACCCACGAGAACGCGAACAACCTGGTGCCGGTGCTGCGCCCGCTGATCAGCCCGAACAACACGATCAACGCAAACCCGGGCAACAACACGCTGGTCGTCACGGACTACGCCGACAACCTGCAGCGCATCGGCAAGATCATCGCGGCGATGGATGTGCCGGCGGCCGGCGACGTCGAGGTGATCCCGCTCAAGTACGCGGTCGCTGCCGACATCGCGACGCTGGTGCAGCGCCTGACCGACAGCGCCGGCGGCGCGGCCACGCCGGGCGCGCCGGGCGCCGTGCCGGTCGTCGGCGGCACGACGGGCGCGGCATCCGTGATGACCGATCCGCGCAGCAACTCGCTGCTGGTGCGCGCGCCGAACGCGGTGCGGCTCGCGCAGATCCGCGCGCTGGTCGACAAGCTCGACCGGCCGACCCAAGGGACCGGCCCGGCCGGCAACGTCTGGGTCGTCTACCTGAAGAACGCCGACTCGGTGAAGCTCGCGACCGTGCTGCGTGCCGCCTATGGCGGCGGCTCCGGAGGCGGCGGTACCGGATCGACGGGGTCGACGTCGACCAGCGGCTTCAACCTGACGGGCTCGCAACAGACCACCGCCGGCACCACCGGCAGCACGACGGGCAGCACCGGCGCGTCGCCGCAGGCCACGGCGCCGGTCCAGCCGGGCGCCGGGCCATCGACCGGCGGCTTCATCCAGGCCGACCCGTCGACCAACTCGCTGATCATCACCGCGCCGGAAGCGCTGTATCGCCAGTTGCGCGCGGTGATCGACCAGCTCGATTCGCGCCGCGCACAGGTCTACATCGAATCGCTGATCGTCGAGGTCGACCCGAGCCAGAGCGTGGATTTCGGCATCCAGTGGCAGGGCATCATCGGCCAGAAAGGCGACACCAACGTGGTCGCCGGCGGCACGAACTTCAACACCGGACTGGACAACATCCTGAACTCGTCGGCCGTGGTCGCACAGGGCAGCGCCGGCGTCATTGCGGCAGCCAATGCGGGCACGCTGCCGAGCGCCGGTTTCAACATCGGCCTCGCCCACAAGTTCGGCAGCATCTACACGCTGGGCGCGCTGGCGCGCGCGCTCGACAACACCAGCGGCACGAACATCCTGTCGACACCGAACCTCGTGACACTGGACAACGAGGAAGCGAAGATCGTCGTCGGCCAGAACGTGCCGTTCATCACCGGCAGCTTCACGAACACCGGCACCGCGACCACCAGCCCGTTCCAGACCATCGAACGCAAGGACGTCGGCACCACGCTGCGCATCAAGCCGCAGATCGGGGAGAACGGCACGGTGCGGATGACGATCTATCAGGAATCGTCGTCGGTCGCGAGCACCACCGCGGTCGGAACCGACAACGCCGGGCCGACGACCAACAAACGCTCGATCGAGTCGACCATCGTCGTCGATGACGGCCAGATCATCGTGCTCGGCGGCCTGATCGAGGACAACTACACCAGCACGCGCAGCAAGGTGCCGCTGCTGGGCGACATCCCGTACCTCGGCGCGCTGTTCCGCAGCGAGAACCGCAGCCGCAAGCGCACCAACCTGATGGTGTTCCTGCGCCCGGTCGTGATGCGCGACCAGGCGTCGAGCAACAAGGTTTCGCTCGACCGCTACGACTACATCCGCGGCCAGCAGATCGAGAACCAGCCGCCGCAGAGCGCGATCATGCGGATCAACGAATCGCCGGTGCTGCCGCAGGTGCGGCCCGATGCGGTCGGACCGACCGGAGTGCCGCGCCCGTTGGGCGACACGGCGCCTCCGCCTCCCCCGGTGGCGCCGTCGGTGCCGGCGTCCGGCCCGTCGTTGCCGGCATCGGCCCCGGAACCGACGAAGACGAACTGAACCCAAGCCCATCCCGCAGCAGTCAACGGAGGACTCCCATGGGCGCCCGTCATCCTCTCCCCTACGCCTACGCGAAGGCGAACACGCTGCTGCTCGAAGACGACGGCGAGCGTCTCGTGCTGTGGGCACCCGAGTCGGTCGGGCTGCCGGCGCTGTCCGAGGTGCTGCGGCTGTACGACATCGACGCGCTCGAACGCGAGGGCGCGGCTTCGCTCGCGCAGCGCATCGCGACCGCGTATGCGGGCAGCGAGTCGAGCGCCGCGGTCGTGATCGGCGAGGTCGAGAGCGCGGTCGACCTCTCGCGCATGATGCAGGAACTGCCCGCGATCGAGGACCTGCTCGAGGCGTCGAACGACGCGCCCATCATCCGCATGCTCAACGCGCTGTTGACGCAAGCCGCGAAGGACGGCGCCTCGGACATCCACATCGAGCCGTACGAGCGCTCGAGCTCGGTGCGCTTCCGCGTCGACGGGACCTTGCGCGAGGTCGTGCAGCCGAACAAGGCGCTGCACGCCGCGCTGATCTCGCGCCTGAAGATCATGGCCGAGCTGGACATCGCCGAGCGCCGGCTGCCGCAGGACGGGCGCATCTCATTGCGCATCGGCGGCCGCGCCGTCGACGTGCGGGTCTCGACGCTGCCGTCTGCGCACGGGGAGCGCGCGGTGCTGCGTCTGCTCGACAAGGGCGAGTCGCGCTTCACGCTCGAAGGCCTGGGCATGAGCGGCGACACGCTCGCGAAGTTCGACAAGCTGGTGCAGCAGCCGCACGGCATCGTGCTCGTGACCGGCCCGACCGGCTCGGGCAAGACGACGACGCTGTACGCATCGCTGGGCCGCATCGACACCGCGACGACCAACGTGCTGACCGTCGAGGACCCGGTCGAGTACGAGCTGGCCGGCATCGGCCAGACCCAGGTAAATCCGAAGATCGACCTGACCTTCGCGAAGGCGCTGCGTGCGATCCTGCGCCAGGACCCGGACGTGATCATGATCGGCGAGATCCGCGACTATGAAACGGCGCAGATCGCGATCCAGGCCTCGCTGACCGGTCACCTGGTGCTCGCGACCGTGCACACCAACGACGCGCCCAGCACGGTGACGCGGATGATCGACATGGGCGTGGAGCCATTCCTGCTGAGCTCCAGCCTGATCGGCGTGCTCGCGCAGCGCCTGGTGCGCAAGCTGTGCCCGCACTGCAAGAAGGTCGACACGAAGCTGCGCTACCACCCGGTCGGCTGCGCGCAATGCGGCCATACCGGCTACAAGGGCCGCACCGGCGTCTATGAGCTGATGGTGGTCGACGACAAGCTGCGAGCGCTGATCCACGGCCGTGCTGCCGAGTCGCAGATCTTCGTCGCGGCGGAAGCGAACGGGCTGCGCTCGATGCGCGAGGATGGCGAGCGGCTGATCGTCGAAGGCATCACATCGCCTGAAGAGGTGATGCGGGTGACACGCGAGTAGGCCCGTGCCGGCGTACAAGTTCGAGGCCCTCGACGCCTCCGGCAAGTCGACCACCGGCCTGCTCGATGCCGAGAACGCGAAAGCGGCACGGGCGCAGTTGCGCGCGCAATCGCTGGTGCCGCTGGATGTCACGCAGGTGGCCAGCGCCGGCACGCCGGGCCAGGGCCTGCAGTTCCGCCGCAGGGTCTTCAACACGACCGGGCTGACGGTCTGGACGCGCCAGCTCTCCGGCCTGGTCGGCTCGGGACTGCCGCTGGAACGCGCGCTGACCGCCCTGTCCGATGAAGCCGAAGACCCGAAGCAGCGCGAGCTGGTCGCGCACCTGCGCAGCGAGGTCAACGGCGGCTCGACCTTCGCGCGCGCGCTCGCCAGCGCGCCACGCGAGTTCGACGAGGTCTACCGCGGCGTGGTGGCGGCCGGCGAGCAGAGCGGCGCGCTCGGCGGCGTGCTCGAGCGGCTGGCCGATGACCTGGAAGACCGCCAGGAGCTGCGCGGCAAGCTGATCGGCGCCACGCTGTACCCGGCCATCGTCTCGCTGATCGCGATCGTGATCGTGATCTTCCTCGTCACCTATGTCGTGCCGCAGGTCGCCACGGTGTTCACGAGCTCGAAGCGCGCGTTGCCTGGCCTGACGATCGCGATGCTGACGATCAGCGGCTTCCTGCGGGAGTGGGGCTGGCTGCTGCTGATCGCGATCATCGGCGGTGTCGGCACGCTGCTCGTGATGCTGCGCAACGACGCGTTCCGGCAGAGCTTCGACGCCGGCTGGCTGAACCTGCCGCTGATCGGCCGGCTCTCGCGCGGCTACAACGCGGCGCGTTTCGCCGGCACGCTCGCGATGCTGGCCGGCGCGGGCGTGCCTATCCTGAAGGCGCTGCAGGCCGCGGCCGAGACGCTGTCGAACCGCGCGATGCGGGCCGATGCGATGGAGGCGCTGGTGCAGGTACGCGAAGGCGCGCCGCTTGCATCGGCACTGGCGGGAAAGAAACGCTTCCCGGGATTGCTCGCGATGTTCTCGCGGCTGGGCGAGCAGACCGGCCAGCTGCCGCAGATGCTGGACCGCGCCGCACGCCAGCTCGGCACCGAGGTGCAGCGCCGTGCGCTGCAGATGGCGACCATCCTCGAGCCGCTGCTCATCGTCGCGATGGGCGGCGTCGTGATGCTGATCGTGCTCGCTGTGCTGCTGCCGATCATTCAGCTTAACACCTGGGTCAAGTAGCGGCCAATCGGGGGTGCCACCGCATCGCCGGGCACGCCGTTGGCATGCAAACTGCAACAACAGGCCGAGTTTCGGGTCTCAGTTCCGGGCATGGGCGAAAGCGGAACATGCTTGAATGAACCCCGAGCTCACCTGATGGAACACATTGTTCGTGCAGTTGACCGCAGGAGGATCGCGTGATGAACTCCACTTCCAACGACCTGGTCCCGGTGGCGTCCGCGCCGCGCATGCCGATCGCTCGCATGCGCAGCGTCTACCGCGTCGACGAGGTCGGCCGCAAGCTGGACAAGCTTCCGCCCAAGGAACATGAGAGCCTGCGCTCGACCTACCAGCGCATGCTCGAAAAAGGACCGGAGCGCTTTCAGGTCAAGCCCTCGGGACTGCCGGTGATGGAGGCGCTGTACGACGAGCTTCCCAATTTCATCGAGGTGCTGGACGATGTGAAGCGCCAGCTCGCGCTGTGCGAGGACAGCCGCGACGCGCTCGAAATCACGCCGCTGCTGCTGCTGGGCCCGCCCGGCGTCGGCAAGACCCACTTTGCGCGCGAGCTCTCCAAGCTGCTGGGCACTGGCATGGGCTTCCTCTCGATGAGCTCGCTGACCGCCGGCTGGGTGCTCTCCGGCGCCTCCAGCCAATGGAAAGGCGCGCGCCCCGGCAAGGTCTTCGAGACCTTGGTCGACGGCCAGTACGCGAACCCGGTGATGGTGGTCGACGAGATCGACAAGGCCGGCGGCGAGCACGCCTACGACCCGCTGGGCGCGCTGTACAGCCTGCTCGAGCACGACACGGCGTCCTCGTTCACCGACGAGTTTGCCGAAGTCGCGATCGACGCGAGCCAGGTGATCTGGGTCGCGACCGCGAACGACGACCATGCGATTCCCGACCCGATCCTGAACCGCATGAACGTCTACGAGGTACGTGCGCCGGACCGCGCCGCGGCACGCGGCATCGCGGCGCGGCTGTACCAGCAGATCCGCGGCGCGCACGACTGGGGTCGGCAGTTCGAGCCCGAGCCGCATGCCGACGTGCTCGATGCGATGAGCGAGCTTGCACCGCGCGAGATGCGCCGTGCCTGGATGGCCGCGTTCGGCAACGCCAAGCTGGACAGGCGCGACCACGTCGCGGTAGCCGACCTGCCCGATCCGCGCAACAAGCGCGGCGCGATCGGATTCGTGCAGTAGCCGCGGGTCGTCTCCCGACTGAGGGACGGCAGCGCGCAGGCCGCGCTGCGTATCATCGTCCGCATGCCCAACAGCCTGGACGGCCAGCTCGTCGTCGCGATCTCGTCGCGTGCCCTGTTCGATTTCGAAGAGGAGAACCGCGTCTTCGAGGCAACCGATGACCGCGCCTACATGCAGCTGCAGCTCGAACGGCTCGAGCGCGCAGCGACGCCGGGCGTCGCGTTCTCGCTGGTCAACAAGCTGCTCGCGTTCAACGTGCTGGCTCGGGGCGCAGCAGCTGCCGCACCGCCACCGGCGCACCGTGTCGAGGTCGTGATCCTGTCGCGCAACGACCCGGTGTCGGGCATGCGCGTGTTCCGCTCGGCGCAGCACTATGGGCTCGCGATCCAGCGCGGCGTGTTCACCCGCGGTCAGTCGCCGTGGCGCTATCTGCGGCCGCTGAACGCGCATCTGTTCCTGTCGACCAACGAGACCGACGTGCGCTCGGCACTGGCCGCGGGCGTCCCCGCGGCGCGGGTCTATCCGAACTCGGCGCGCGCCTCGAGCGCACATCCCGACGAGGTGCGCATCGCGTTCGACGGCGATGCGGTGCTGTTCTCCGACGAGGCCGAGCAGGTGTTCCAGCGCGGCGGGCTCGATGCCTTCCAGGCCCACGAGCTGGCTCGGGCCGCAACGCCGCTGGCGGCCGGCCCGTTCAAGCCGCTGCTCGAAGCGCTGCAGCGGCTGCAACATGATCCGGCCGACGGCATGCGCATCCGCACCGCGCTGGTCACCGCGCGCAGCGCCCCGGCGCACGAGCGCGCGATCCGTACGCTGATGGACTGGAACATCGAGGTCGACGAGGCGATGTTCCTCGGCGGCTTGCCCAAGGGCGAGTTCCTGCGCGAGTTCGAGCCCGACTTCTTCTTCGACGACCAGACCGGCCACGTGCGTTCGGCCGCCCAGCACGTGCCGTCCGGGCACGTGGCATCGGGCGTCGCCAACGGTTGACGCCGGGGTTAGGCGCCAGCCGGCCGAACCCCCGTTCGCGGGGGACAGCAAAGCGGTGTCACGCACGCTTCATGCTTGGCCCGTACCGTGCCGCGCGTGAGGAACGGCACAAGCGCAAACGTTTGCACCCATCGGCATCTGCCGAAGCCCCTCGATCCCATGCCCACAACAACCGGAGAAGCCCGCATGCGATATCGATTCCCGGCCACCCTCGCGACGCTGGCCGCTGCCTTGATCCTGGCCGCCCCGGCCCAGGCCGCCGTCGTGATCAGCCAGGTCTATGGCGGCGGCGGCAACAGCGGCGCCACGCTGCAGCACGACTACGTCGAGATCTTCAACAACGGCACGTCGGCTGAGAGCGTCGGCGGCTGGGCGGTGCAGTACGCGTCGGCAAGCGGCACGACCTGGCAGATCACCGCGATCCCGGCCGGCACGACGCTGCAGCCGGGCGGCTATCTGCTGATCCGCGAAGCGGCGGGCTCGGGCGGTACGGTCGCCGTCGTCGGCGACGTCACCGGCTCGATCCCGATGAGCGCCACCAGCGGCAAGGTCGCGCTGACCAACACCGGCACCGCACTGACCGGCTCGGCGCCTAGCGGCGGCAACGTGGTCGACCTCGTCAGCTACGGCTTGTCGACCGCCACCGAGGGCTCGCCGACCGGCGTGCTGTCCAACACCACCGCGGCGCTGCGCAACAGCAACGGCTGCACCGACACGAACAACAACAACGCCGACTTCACGGTCGGCACGCCGGCCCCGCGCAACGGCGCCACGACCCTCGCGCCTTGCAACGGCAGCGGCGGAGGCGGCGGCTCGTCGCCGCTGGCCGCGGCGATCTACACGATACAGGGCAACGGCGCGACGAGCCCACTGGTCGGCCAGACCGTGGTCACCAGCGGCGTGGTCACGAAGCTGCTGAACAACGGCTTCTTCATCCAGGACCTGGTCGGCGACGGCGACCCGGCCACCTCCGACGGCATCTTCGTGTTCACGTCGTCCGCGCCCCCGGCGGCCGCCGCGGTCGGCAACCTGGTGCAGGTCACCGGCTCGGTCGCCGAATTCAGCTCCGGCGTCGGTACCGCCGCGACGCCGCTGACCGAGATCAGCAGCGTCACCAGCGTCAGCCTGCTCGGCAGCGGCTACAGCATCACGCCGACGACGATCACGCTGCCGCTCGCCGCCGGCGACAGCCTCGAGCGCTTCGAGGGCATGCTGGTGCGCATAGCCGGCACGCTGACCGTGCAGCAGAACTACTTCCAGGCGCGCTACGGCCAGCTCACCATCGGGGCAGGCGGCCGCCACGAAACGCCGACCAACCGCTACCGCCCCGGCAGCTCGCAGGCCATCGCGCTGGCCGACGAGCAGTCGCGCGGCCGCCTGCTGCTGGACGACGGCAGCTCGCTGCAGAACGTGAACCCGACGTCGTACGCCTACGCCAACGGCGTGCCGCGCGCCGGCGACCTGGTCTCGAACCTGGTGGGCGTGATCGACTTCGGCCTTGCGACGTCGACTACCTCGGGTGCCGGCTTGTATCGCCTGCAGCCCACCGAGGCGCCGGTCTTCGCAATTGCGAACCCGCGTCCGGCCCTGCCGGCGGCCGTGGGCGGCAACGTGACGCTGGGCTCGATGAACGTGCTGAACTTCTTCACGACGTTCACGAACGGCGAGACCGCCGGTGGCCAGACCGGCCAGGGCTGCAGCCTCGGCGGCGCGGTCTCTGCCAGCAACTGCCGCGGCGCCAACAGCCTCGCCGAGTTCGTGCGCCAGCGCGACAAGATCGTGCGTGCACTGGCCGGCCTGAATGCCGACGCGGTCGGGCTGATGGAGATGCAGAACAACGGCAACGTCGCGGTGCAGAACCTGGTCGATGCGCTGAACGCGCAGGTCGGCGCCGGCACTTACGCCACGGTGGCGCTGCCGGTCGCCGGCACCGGCGACGATGCGATCCGCGTCGCGATGATTTACAAGCCGGCCAAGCTGACGCCGGTGAGCGCACCGGTCAGCGACGCGGCGGCGATCAACAACCGCCCACCGCTGGCGCAGACCTTCGCGGCGGCGAACGGCGAGAAGTTCACACTGATCGTCAACCACCTGAAGTCCAAGAGCAGCTGCCCCGCGGCCGGCGATGCCGACGCCGCCGGCAACACCGACGCCGGCGACGGCCAGGGCTGCTGGAACGCGCTGCGCGTGCAGCAGGCCCAGCGCCTGCGCACCTTCGTCGCGCAGCTGCAATCGGCCAGCGGCAGCAACGATGTGCTGCTGGTCGGCGACTTCAACGCCTATGCGCAGGAAGACCCGATCTACGACCTGACCAGCAGCGGTTATGTCGACGAGTCGGGCCGCTTCGAGACCTTCGGGTACTCGTACGTGTTCGACGGCACTGCCGGCCGGCTCGACCATGCCATCACGACCTCGACGCTGTCGGCCAAGGTGATGGGCCTGGTGCACTGGCACATCGACGCCGACGAGAGCCTCGCGCAGGACTACAACCTCGAGTTCAAGCAGCCGGCCTGCGCGAGCTGCGCGCCCGATCCGTACGACGGCACGCTGCCGTTCCGCGCCTCGGACCACGACCCGGTGCTGGTCGGCCTGACGCTGTTCAAGACCGTCAAGGGCACCGACGGCCGCGACACCCTGGTCGGCAGCGCCGGCGACGACGTGATCATCGGCGGCGCCGGGGCCGACACGCTGACCGGCGGCGGCGGCACCAACGTGTACGTCTACGCCTCGCTGCGCGACGCCGGCGACACGATCACCGACTTCGTGCCGGGCAAGGACTTCCTCGACCTGCGCACGCTGCTCGCAAGCCTGGGCTACGCGGGCAGCGACCCGGTCGCCGACGGCTGGGTGCGCTTCGTCGCGGTCAGCGGCGGCACCAGCGTGCAGGTCGACAGCGACGGCCCGGCGGTCAACGGCGCGGTGTTCCGTCCGCTGCTGACGCTGTCGGGCGTGTCTCCGGCCAGCCTCAGCGCGACCCGCGATCTGATCGTGCGCTGACGACTTCACGTCTTCGAAGGTCCCTCACCGATTCACGACAAGGATGCACCGATGAACTTCAACACTCGCCACCTGCTGGCCGCCGCATCGCTGACGGCGCTGGCGCTGACCGCCGGCCACGCCAGCGCGCAAGCCACGACCGACAGCCTGGCTGGATGGAACGTCCAAGGCGATGTCGTCGCGCAAGGCGGCACGATCACGTTGACCACCGCATACCTCGACGGCGCGGGCGATCAGCCGTCCAACCTGTCGGGCGACTCGGCGGTCGACATCGGCACACTCGAAGCCGCCGCCGGCGTCGCGCCGTTTGCGCTGGATCTCTCGCCCGAGGAGTACGGTACCGAGGGCTCGCTGGTCGGCCAGAGCTTCGCCGCGGCTGTCGGCCAGACGCTGAGCTTCGACTGGTCGTTCGGCACGCTAGAGACGCTGTTCCAGGACCACGCGTTCGCGGTGATCAACGGCCAGGTCTTCACGCTCGCGACCGCGGGCGCGCCGGGCTCGGCGACCCAGAGCTTCAGCTACACGTTCGCGCAATCGGGCACCGCGACGCTGGCGTTCGGCGTGATCGACACGGTCGACTACCTCGGCGTCTCGTCGCTGAACATCGGCAACCTGCAACTCATCACGCCGGTGCCGGAGCCGAGCACCTACGCGATGCTGCTGGCGGGGCTGTCGTGGGTGGGCTTCGTGACGCAGCGCCGGCGCAGCCGCCGCACCGGGGACTGAAGCGCCACCCGGCCTCAGCCAACCCGGCGCAGTCCATCCAGATCGAGCACGCGCACGCCGCCGTACTCGATCCGGATCAGCCCGCGCTCCTGCAGCACCTTGAGCGCCTCGTTGACACGCTGCCGAGACAGGCCGATCAGGTAGCCAAGCTCCTGCTGCGTGATCCGCAGCAGGCCGCCCACGCCCGGGTACAGGATGGGATGGAACAGCGCCGCGAGGCTGCGGGCCACGCGTGCATCGGCATTGCTCATCCGGTCGATCTCTCGCGCCGCGATGAACTGGCCGAGCCGCTCGTTGAGCTGCTGCGTGATGAAGCGGTTGAACGGGATGCTGCGATCGAGCAGCCAATGGAACGTTCCGGCGCTGAGCCCCGCGACCACGCTCTTGCGCAAGGCCTGGATGTTGTAGCGGTAGACCTCGCGCTTGATCACGGTGCCTTCGCCGAACCAGCCGCCCGGCGGCACGCCGGTGAACGTGATGGGCATGCCCAGCTCGCTGTCGTTGCTCATCTTCAGCAGCCCGTCGATCACGCCGAACCAGTAGGTCACAGGGCGGCCTACGCGGCACAGCAGCTCGCCGGCCTCGACATTCACGACGCGCAAGTCCTCGACCGCGGCCTCGCGCTCCTCGGCGTCCAGCGGGCGCAGCCACGGGATGCCGGCCAGCTCGCCGGCATCGGGCCGGCGTGCGCGCGCAAGCAGCGCGGTGCTGCGGCTCATCGGCGCGGCGGTTGTCGTCGAGGCGTATGCCTCAGGGGTCGTGACAGTCACCACCATGGGGCGCGATCGAAGACGGTCCAGGGAAAGACCGAAGGGGAGTGACCCTAGGATTGTCGTCAGAACGACAACCTGGCGTCAAACTTGTTCCTACAGTGCGACTCCGAAGCCCAGCTCCGCCTCTTTCTTCGCATTTGAAAGACGCCGCGTGTCCACCACCTTCCCGCGCCTGTTGCTCACCCACGCAGCCCGCCGGCCGGCCGCGCCGGCGTTGCGGGAGAAGGAGTTCGGCATCTGGCAGACGCTGAGCTGGAGCGCGCTCGCGGAACTCGTGCGCGCGCTCGCCGGCGGCCTCGCGGAGGCCGGGCTGCAGCGCGGCGAGCACCTGGTCGTGATCGGCGAGAACCGGCCGCGGCTCTATGCCGCGATGCTGGCGGCGCAGGCGCTGGGTGCGATCCCGGTGCCGCTGTACCAGGATGCGGTCGCGGCCGAGTTCGTGTTTCCGCTGACCAACGCCGAGATCCGCTTCGCGGTCGTCGAGGACCAGGAGCAGGTCGACAAGCTGCTCGAGGTGCGCGAGCAGTGCCCGGCCCTCGCGCGCATCTGGTTCGACGATCCGCGCGGGCTGCGCAACTACCGCGAGCCGGGGCTCGCGCCGCTGGACGCACTGCTCGATGCCGGCCGGCGATTCAATGCCGCGCACCCGGCCCATTTCGACGCGGCGGTCGAAGCGACCTGCTCCGACGACGTCGCCGCGATGTTCTTCACCTCGGGCACAACCGGAAACCCGAAGGGCGTGGTACACACGCACGCGACGCTGATCGACCGTGCCCAGGCCGGTGCGCGCTTCGACAAGCTGACCGACCACGAAGAGGTGCTCGCCTACCTGCCGCCGGCGTGGATAGGCCAGAACATCTTCTCGTACGCGCAGTGGCTGGCTTGCGGCTACGTCGTCAATTGCCCCGAGTCGGCGAGCACGGTGACGATTGATCTGAAGGAGGTCGGGCCGACCTACTACTTCGCGCCGCCGCGCATCTTCGAGGGGCTGCTGACCAGCGTGATGATCCGCATGGAGGATGCAGGGCGCCTCAAGCGCTGGCTGTTCCATCACTTCATGGCACTGGCCCGTCGCGTCGGGCCCGCGATCATGGACGGCCGTCCGGTGCCGTTCGCCGACAGGCTGCGCTACGCGCTGGGCAGCCTGTGCATCTACGGTCCGCTGCGCAACACGCTGGGCCTGTCGCGCGTGCGCGTGGCCTACACCGCGGGCGAGGCGATCGGGCCGGACCTGTTCAGCTTCTACCGCTCGATCGGCATCAACCTGAAGCAGCTCTACGGCTCGACCGAGACCGCGGTATTCGTCTGCCTGCAGCCGGATCACGAGGTCAAGGCCGACACGGTGGGCGTGCCGATCGAAGGCGTCGAGATCAAGCTGGCGGAGAGCGGCGAGATCCTGGTGCGCTCCCCGGGACTGCTGCGCGAGTACTACAAGAACCCGCAAGCCACGGCCGAGGTCAAGACGGCCGACGGCTGGTACCGCACCGGCGATGCCGGCTTCCTCGATGCCGGCGGCCACCTGAAGATCATCGACCGCGCGAAGGATGTCGGCCGCATCCACGGCGGCCCGAACGACGGCGCGATGTTCGCGCCCAAGTACGTCGAGAACAAGCTGAAGTTCTTTCCGCACATCAAGGAGGCGGTCTGCTTCGGCGACCGGCGCGAGAAGGTCTGCGCCTTCGTCAACATCGACTTCGAGGCGGTCGGCAACTGGGCCGAGCGCCGCAACCTGCCCTATGCGGGCTATGCCGACCTGGCGGCCAAGCCCGAGGTCTACGAGCTGATCCGCGACTGCGTCGAGAAGGTCAATGCCGACCTCGCCCAGGAC
>DATCSE010000245.1:0-12278 GCA_036568605.1 Burkholderiaceae bacterium
CGCGGTCTCGACGACCTGCCCGGCGTACATCACGAGCACGCGCTGCGCGATCTCGGCGATCACGCCCAGGTCGTGCGTGATCAGCATCAGCGCCATGCCGCGCTCGCGCTGCAGCTTCAGCAGCAGCGCCAGCATCTGCGCCTGGATGGTCACGTCGAGTGCGGTGGTCGGTTCGTCGGCGATCAGCAGGCGCGGGTTGCAGGCGATCGCCATCGCGACCATCACGCGCTGGCTCATCCCGCCCGAGAGCTGGTGCGGGTACGCGTCGAGGCGGCGTTCGGCATCGGGGATCTCGACCGCACGCAGCAGCTCCAGCGCCCGAGCGCGCAGCGCACGCTTCGAGCCGCCCTCGTGGATGCGCAGCGTCTCGATCAGCTGGTAGGCGACCGTGAAGCATGGGTTCAGGCTCGCCATCGGGTCCTGGAAGATCATCGCGATGTCGCGGCCCAGCATCTGGCGGCGCTGCTTCAACGGCATCGTCAGCAGGTCCTGGCCGTCGAACACGAGGCGCTTCGCGGCGACCCGACCCGGCTCTTCGATCAGCCCCATCAGCGCGAGCGAGGTCACGCTCTTGCCGGAGCCGGATTCGCCGACGATGCCCAGCACCTCGCCGGCATCCACATGCAGCGTCACGTCGTCGACGGCGCGGAATGCGCCGAAATCGACGCTGAGCCCTTGAACTTCGAGCAGCGCCATCGCGGTCAGCGTTTCAGGCGTGGGTCCAGCGCATCGCGCAGCCCGTCGCCCATCAGGTTGAAGGCCAGCACCGCGACCAGGATCGCGAGGCCCGGCAGCGTGACCACCCACCACGCGCTCTGGATGAACTCGAGCGCGCTCGCGAGCATCGAGCCCCATTCGGGCGTCGGCGGCTGCGCGCCCAGGCCGAGGAAACCCAGCGCCGCGGCATCGAGGATCGCGGTCGAGAAGCCCAGCGTCGCCTGCACGATCAGCGGCGCGGCGCAGTTCGGCAGCACCGTGTCGAACATCAGCCGCGGCGTGCTGGCGCCGGCGATGCGCGAGGCCTGCACGTAGTCCTTCGCGAGCTCGCCGATCACCGCGGCGCGGGTCAGGCGCACGAAGTGCGGCAGCATCACGATCGCGATCGCGTACATCGCGTTCATCAGGCCGGGCCCGAGGATCGCGACGACCGCGACCGCGAGCAGCAGGCTGGGCAGCGCCAGCATGATGTCCATCAGCCGCATGATCGTGAACTCGACGCCGCCGCGGAAGAAGCCGGCGACGAGGCCCAGCACGACGCCGAAGCTCAGCGACAGCCCGACCGAGACGATGCCGATCAGCAGCGACAGGCGCGTGCCGTGGATCAGCCGCGAGAGCTGGTCGCGCCCGACCGGGTCGGTGCCGAGCACGAACACGTGGCCGCCGATGGGCGTCAGCGACGGCGGCTTCAGCACGGCATCGGCGTACTGCTCGCGCGGCGAATACGGTGCGAGCACGTCGGCCAGCAGCGCGGCGAGCACGAGCGCGATCACGATGGCCAGGCCGATCATCGCGCCGCGGTTGCGGCGGAAGTCGCGCCAAAGTTCGGCGGCCGGGGAGGGTGGTGCTGCTCGTTGGCCCTCACCCCGGCCCTCTCCCAGAGGGAGAGGGAGTTCCGCTCGGAGCAGTTCGGCTTCGGCTCCCTCTCCCGCCCTCGGCCCCGAAGGGGCCGCTGGTGGACCTTGGAGAGGGTTGGGGTGAGGGTCTCCGAGCGCACTCATCGTCACTGATGCCGAATCCGCGGATTGATCACGCCATACATCACATCGACCACCAGATTCACCGCGATGATGGTCGTGGCGCTGAGCAGGATCCCGCCCTGCACCGCCGGGTAGTCGCGCCGCCCGATCGCCTCGACCAGCCACTTGCCGATGCCGGGCCAGCTGAAGATGGTCTCGGTCAGGATCGCGCCGGCGAGCAAGGTGCCGACCTGCAGCCCGGCCGTCGTCACGACCGGGATCAGCGCATTGCGCAGCGCATGGATGCCGATCACGCGGAAGGTCGAGGCGCCCTTGGCGCGCGCGGTGCGCACGTAGTCCTCGCGCAGCACCTCGAGCATGCTCGAGCGCGTCATGCGCGCGATCACCGCGAGCGGGATCGTGCCCAGCGCGATCGCCGGCAGGATCAGGTGCGACAGCGCGCTCTTGAACGCGCCGCTGTCGGACGACAGCAGCGAATCGATCAGCATGAAGCCGGTGACCGGCGGGATGTCGTACTGGATCGCGATGCGGCCCGACACCGGTGTCCAGCCCAGCCAGACCGAGAACGTCAGGATCAGCAGCAGGCCCCACCAGAAGATCGGCATCGAGAAGCCGGTCAGCGAGGCGCCCATCACCGAGTAGTCCCAGACGGTGTTGCGCTTGACCGCGGCGATCATGCCGGCCGGCAGGCCGATGACCAGCGCGAGCAGCATCGCGCAGACCGAGAGCTCGATCGTTGCCGGAAAGCGCGCGAGAAATTCGCGGAACACCGGCTCGTGCGTGATCGTCGACAGGCCCAGGTCGCCGTGCAGTGCGCGCCACACGTACTCGCCGTACTGCACGTACAGAGGCCGGTCCAGCCCGAACTCGTGCAGCAGCCGCTGGTAGCGCTCGGGCGTCATCCCGCGCTCGCCCGACAGCGCCTCGACCGGGTCGCCGGGCAGCAGTCGGATCAACGAGAACACGAGGATCGTGATGCCCAGGAAGGTGGGCAGCACGAGGCCTAGGCGCTTGAGGAGGAAGGTGAACATGCTGGACGCCCTCTCCCCTCTGGGGAGAGGGTGGGGGTGAGGGGCAACGCGCGGGCAGCTCGCTGGCCCTCACCCTAACTCTCTCCCAGAGGGAGAGGGGATGGAGTTACTTCTTATCGGCCAGGTCCACTTTGTCGAAATAGTGGTGCGCCGTCGCATCCATCTTGTAGCCGATCACTTCCTTGCGCACCGGGTCGAAGCGCACCGAGTGCGCGATCGGGATCCACGGCGCCTCCTCGTGCGCGATCACCTGCGCCTTTTCATACAGCGCGGCGCGTTCGGATTGTTTGGTGACCGTCTTGGCCTTCTGCACCAGGTCCTCGAAGTCCTTGTTGCACCAGCGCGAGACGTTGCCGCCCCCCTTGACCGCCGAGCAGCCGAGCAGCGGCACGAAGAAGTTGTCCGGGTCGCCGTTGTCCCCGGACCAGCCGAACATCATCACGTGCTGCTCGCCGGTCTTGCTGCGCTTGCGGTACTCGCCCCACTCGAAGGTGATCAGCTTGGCCTTCACGCCGATCTTGTCCCAGTCGGCCTGGAGCAGCTCGGCCATGCGCTTGCCGTCCGGGTTGTACGGGCGTGTCACCGGCAGGTACCAGAGCTCGACCTCGGTGCCGTTCGGGTAGCCGGCCTGCGCGAGCAGCGCCTTGGCCTTGGTCGGGTCATAGGCATAGTCGGTGACCTTGTCGTTGTACGACCAGAGCGTCGGCGGGATCGGGTTCTTCGCCGGCTGGCCCGCGCCCTGGAACACCGCGTCGAGGATCGCCTTCTTGTTGACCGCCATGTTCAGCGCCTGGCGCACGAGCTTGTTGTCGAACGGCTTCTTCTCGACGTTGAACGCGATGTAGCCGACGTTCAGGCCCTGCTGCGAGATCAGGTTGATCGCCGGGTCGTTCTTCATCAGCGCGACGTCGGCCGGCTTCGGGAACGCCATCACGTGGCACTCGCCGGCCTTCAGCTTCGCGTAGCGAACCGACGCGTCGGTCGTGATCGCGAACACCAGGTTGTCGATCTTCGGGCGGCCGCCCCAGTAGCTGTCGTTGGCCTTGTAGCGCACGACCGCGTCCTTCTGGTACGAGACGAACTGGAACGGGCCGGTGCCGATGGGCTCGCGGTCGAACGGCTCGATGTTGCCGGCGGCCTTCATCTTCTCGGCGTATTCGGCCGATAGGATGGACGCGAAGTCCATCGCCATGTTCGCGATGAACGGCGCTTCGGGTTTCTTCAGCACGAAGCGCACGGTCAGCGGGTCGACCTTCTCGACGCGGTCGACGATGTTCTTCATGTCCATGTCGTCGAAGTACGCGTAGGTCGTGCCCGGCTGCGTCTTCGCGTAGGGATGATTGGGGTCCATCATCCGGTTGAACGAGAACAGCACGTCGTCGGCGTTGAAGTCGCGGCTGGGCGTGAACTTCGCGTTGCCGTGGAACTTGACGCCCTTGCGCAGCTTGAAGGTGTAGGTCAGGCCGTCGGGCGACGCGGTCCAGCTCTCGGCCAGGCCGGGCACGATGTTGGTCGTGCCGGTCTCGAACTCGACCAGGCGGTTGAACATCGGCACCGAGACCGCATCGAAGGTCGTCCCGGTGGTGTAGTACTGCGGGTTGAAGCCTTCGGGGCTGCCTTCGGAGCAGTAGACCAGCGTCTTCGCGGCGAACGCGGTGCCGGCCAGGCCCAGCAGGGCGGCCGCGATCGTGGTCCTCGCCAGATGACGGCTGCGCTTGTTGCGGATGTTCATGATGGGTGGTTCCCGAAAGTTGATTGTGTGCGGCAAGCTCTTCGTGGGAGCAAGCAGGCCCATGGAGCGGGGCTGAATGATAGGCGTCGCTGTTGCAGCCACAGGGGCGGGTTCCCCCTAGCAAAGGCCACGCCAGGTCTGTCCCGTGGCCGTGTCAGCCCAATCGTGCGAGCACCGCGAGCCACAGCGGTGCGGTGACGACGAACGCGAGCGTCGACAGCACGGTCGCCGCGGTCGTCTCGGCTTCGAGCGTGCGATAGCGCTGCGCGAAGATCAGCGCGTTGCTCCCTATCGGCAGCGCTGCCAGCATCACGACGACTGCGAGCGGCACGCCGCTCAGCGCGAAGCCCCAGCGCGCGACGACCAGCACCAGCGCCGGCAGCACCAGCGTCTTCAGCACCGTGATGGTGACCGCGCCGAGCGCCGCGCCCTGCACGCCGTAATACGCGAGCGACATGCCGATCAGCACCAGGCACAGCGGCACGACCGCCTGACCCAGCGTGTAGAGGATCTCGTCCATCGCCGGCGGCACCGGCAGCCCGAGGCCGTTCCATGCGAGCCCGCACAGCACCGGCAGCACCACCGGGTGGATGAGGGTGTTGCGCGCGGTGCTGGCGAGGGTGCTCACAAGATGCACGTCGGCCTCACCGCGCGCGGCCTGGGCCCGCGCGATGTCGAGCTCGACCAGCGTGGTCGTCACGGTCAGCAGCACCAGCGCATGCAGGCTGACGATCGCGAGGTGGATCGCCAGCCCCGCTTCGCCGAACAGCGCCGCGGCGATCGGGATTCCGACCTGCACCGTGTTGCCGAACGCGACCGAGATCGCGCGCACGGCCGGCGCCGCGGGGGCTGCGTTCGCGGCGCCGCGTCGTGCGAAACGCTGAGCCGCATAGACGGCCAGCAGCATCGCGACCAGCGGCGCGAACACCGCGAGCAGCGTGCGCCACGGCATCGCATGGAAGTCGATGCGCGCGGTCGTGCGGAACAGCAGGGCCGGCACGAAGATGTAGTACGCCGCATTGGCCAGCGTGCGCGCCGGGTCGCCGGTGCCCAGCCACTTGAGCTTGCCGACGATCCAGCCGATCGAGACGACGATGAAGATCGTCAGCAGCTTGAGGAGGACGGCGGTCGGCACCGCGGCGAGTATCCATGAAGTCCGCTGCCGGCCTGCGATGCACTCCCTTGCCGCAGTGCACCGGCATATACAGCGAGTAAGAATATGTAGGCCTCGCTCCACAGGGAAAACGCGATGCAACAATGCCTCGTCCCTGGACAGGCGCGGCGTCGCGTGCCGGCGAGACACGCCTGATTCGTTCATCCGTCCGCTGCCCGTTGGGGGCCCGGTCAACCCATCCATGCAGGTCCCGCCGTCGACACTGAAGTCGAAAACGATCTCTTCCATCCTGTGGTCGGTGGCACGCACCGGGTGGGGCACGGTGGTCTCGTTCCTGGTCTTCGCATTCCTCGCCCGCTTCCTCGGGCCCAGCGACTTCGGCAAGTTCGCGCTCGCAAGCCTGGCCTACGAGGTCTCGCGCATCGTCGGCAACGGCGGCCTGCCGGAATCCATCGTGCGCGATGCCGCGCTCGACGAGGCCACGGCCGACACGGTCTTCTGGGCCTGCATCGGGCTCAACCTGCTGGTGGCGCTGGTGTTGTATCTCGCGGCGCCGTGGTACGAGCAAGTGACCGGGACGGCCGGTGTCGCCGACCTCGTGCGCTGGCTCTGCTGGATGCTGCCGCTGGCCGCGCTCGGCACGATACATGCCGGCCGCCTGGCGCGCGGCTTCGGCCACCAGAAGCTGGCGCTGCAGGGCTTCGTGGTCAGCGCGGCCGCCGGTGCGGCGGCGATCCTGGCCGCCTACCGCGGCCTCGGACCGTACAGCCTGGTCGTGCAGGCCGCGGTGACCAGCGTGCTGGGCACGGTGATGTCGTGGTGCCTGTTTCGCTGGCTGCCGCGGCTGCGGTTCAGCGTCGCGCACTTGCGGCAAAACCTGCAGTTCGGCGTCAGCATGGCCAGCACGCAGCTGATCTGGATCCTGACGGCGCGGCTGCAGGAGCCGTTCATCGGTCGCGCGTATGGCACCGACGCGGTCGGCCAGTACCGCGTCGCCTGGCGGATGATCGAGCTGATCGGGCAGACCCTGCTGGCGCCCATCGGCAGCGTCGCGGTCGTCACGCTGTCGAACCTGCAGTCCGACGCGGCACGATTCGCCTCGGCGTTCCGGCGCCTGATGATCGCGGCCGGCATGGTCACGCTGCCGCTGATGTTCGGCTTCGGCGCACTCGCGATCGAGGCGATCGGCCTGGTGTTCGGGCCGCAGTGGAAGCGCGCCGCGCCGTTGGCCGAGGTGCTGGTGCTGATGGCGGTGCCGTTCTTCCTGAACTACCTGTCCAGCCCGGCGCTGTCGGCGCTGGGCCGCTCGGCGGCGATCTTGCGCGTCTCGCTGCTGCAGCTGACGCTGACCGCGTTGCTGACCTGGCTCGCGACACCGTTCGGCATGCTGGCGATCGCCGCGTCCTACGTGCTGCGCGCGTACATCACCGCGCCGGTGCAGCTCGCAGCGTTGCGCCGGGCGCTCGGCGGTGTGCGCCTCGGCGTGGCACGAAGCCTGCTGCCGGTGATCGCGATCGCGGTCGTGGTGTTCGGCGGCACCTGGGTGGTGAAGCCCTTGGTCCGGCCATGGCTCATGTCCGACCTGTGGCTGTTTGTTATTCTCGGATCGGTCTCGCTGAGCCTCTATGCGGCGGCGCTGGTCCTGTTCCAGCGGCGCGAAGTGTTCAACTGCTTGGAGCCGCTGCTCAAACCTGTCATGAAGAAGGCGCCGGAAGGCAAGGAGCACGAGCGATGAACCGTACCGAGCTGATCGAGACACTGCAGCGGCGGATAGACGACGCGATACTGCCTCGCACCGGCAAGCTCGAGCAATTGATCCTGCTCGATTTTCCGAACCACGCGAACGTCGGCGACAGCGCGATCTACGCAGGCGAGCTGGCGTTCTTCAAGCAACGGCTGCAGGTGACGCAGCCCGTCGTGTCCGACGGTGCCCGCGTGCCTTGGGAGCGCATTGCCGACGCCGGCCCCGACGTCCCGATCTTCATCCACGGCGGCGGGAATTTCGGCGATGTCTGGCCGCAGCACCAGGACTTTCGCGAGGCGGTGCTCGAACGCTTCCCGGGCCGGCGCGTGATCCAGCTGCCGCAATCGATCCACTACAAGGACCCGGCGCGGCTCGCGCACACCGCCGAGGTCATCGCGAAGCACGGCAACTTCGTGCTCTTCGTCCGCGACGAGGAGAGTTTCGAGCTCGCGCGCCGGCATTTCCGCTGCGACGTGCAGCGCTGCCCCGACATGGCGTTCTATCTCGGCGCGCTGGAGCGTATCGGTCGCCCCGAGCGCGACCTGCTGCTGCTGCTGCGGCAGGACCGCGAGAAGAGCACCGACGATCAGCCCCAGGCCGGCGAATTGCCGCCCGGCACGCTGATTGCCGATTGGCTCGACGACGACAAGAACATGAAGGTCCGCGTGAAGACTGCCGCCGCGCTGAACACGCTGCTTCGGTTGCGCACCGACCCGATGGCGCTGCGCCAGGACTACTTCGAGATGCTCGCGCTGAACCGGCTGCGCCGCGGGATCCGGCTGCTGTCGTCCAGCAACGTCGTGATCACCGACAGGCTGCACGTGCACATCGTCGCGACGCTGCTCGACATCCCGCACGTGGTGCTGGACAACAGCTACGGCAAGGTCTCGCGCTTCATCAAGCTCTGGACCGCCGAGTTCGCGGGCATGAGCCGGGCCGATTCGCTGGCCCAGGCGCTGGCGTCGTACCGGGCTTCGTCCGCCGCGGCCTTGCGGAGCGCGTGAACGATGGGCGCGAGCACCACCATCCGCGTGATCAGCATGGTGTCCGCGCACGAGCGGCGCGCGCGCTTCTCCGCGGAAGCGGCGCAGGCCGGGCTCGAGTGGTCCTACTTCGACGCGCTGCGCCTGCCCGAAGCCCCGCTGGTCCACGACCCGGCGACCGAGATCATCCACACGGGACGTCCGCTGCGCCCCGGCGAGATCGGCTGTTATGCCAGCCATTACAGCCTGTGGCGCTGGTTCATCGCCTCGAACCACACGCAGCTGCTGGTGCTGGAGGACGACGTCGCGGTCGACTGGTCGGCGCTGCGCGTGCTGTGCAGCCGCGACCTCGGGGCCGACGGCCTCGACATCCTGAAGCTGTTCACGACCTACCCGGCGCAGTCGGAGCTGATGCGCTACAAGCTGTTCTCCGACCACAGCCACCTGATGCGTCTGCGCGGCTACTGCTACGGCACGCAGGCCTATATGCTGAGCCGGCGCGGCGCCGCCGCGCTGATACGCTCGTGCGAGCGGCTGACGATGCCGATCGACTGGGCCATGTCGCGCTACTGGGACTACGGCATCGCGAACTACGCGGTCTTCCCGTTCCCGGTGCTCGAGCGCTTCGGGCCGTCGAGCATCGGGCATGCGGCGGCCGCGAGCCGCGTCGTCGACCCGGCGACGCTGGCACAGCGGCTGCGCCGCTTCGGGTGGCGCTCGCGCGAGCGCATCGCGCGCGGCTGGGTGGACTGGCGCCGCACGGCCAAGCCGTTCGGTGCGACGATCGACGCCTCCGCACCGCTGTTCAGCGACGTCGATGCGGAGCCGTCGGTGTCGGGCCCGACGCCGTGACCGCAATACAGGGAGGGACAACATGAACGACGACAGCGCCATCATCACGCGAGCGACCTCACCGGTCGCCGGCCAGAAGCCCGGCACCTCGGGCTTGCGCAAGAAGGTCGCGGTTTTCCAGCAGCCGGGCTACCTCGAGAACTTCGTCCAGGCGATCTTCGACTCGCTCGAGGGCTACGCCGGCCAGACGCTGGTGCTGGGCGGCGATGGCCGCTTCCACAACGACGCGGCGATCCAGACCATCCTGCGCATGGCCGCGGCCAACGGCTTCGGCCGCGTGCTGGTCGGGCAGCGCGGCATCCTGTCGACACCGGCAGCGAGCTGCGTGATCCGCAAGCACCGCGCGTTCGGCGGCATCATCCTGTCGGCCAGCCATAACCCCGGCGGGCCGGACGGCGACTTCGGCATCAAGTACAACACCGGCAACGGCGGGCCCGCGCCCGAGAAGATCACCGACGCGATCTACGCGAACACGCAGAAGATCACGCGCTACCTCACGCTGGCCGCGGCCGACGTCGACCTCGCGCGGCTCGGCACGGCGCAGCTCGGCGCGATGACGGTCGAAGTCATCGACCCGGTGGCCGACCACGCCGATCTGCTCGCGACGCTGTTCGACTTCGGGCGCATCGGCGCGCTGCTGCGTTCGGGGCGCTTTCGCCTGTGCTTCGATGCGATGCACGCCGTGACCGGCCCGTATGCGCAGGAAATCTTCGTCAAGCGGCTGGGCGCACCGCCGGCCAGCGTGATCAACGGCGTGCCGCTGCCGGACTTCGGCGGCGGCCATCCCGATCCGAACCCGACCTACGCCGAGGTGCTGGTCCAGACGATGTTCGCGCCCGACGCGCCGGACTTCGGCGCCGCCAGCGACGGCGACGGCGACCGCAACATGATCGTCGGCCGCAACTTCATCGTGACGCCCAGCGACAGCCTCGCGGTGCTGGCCGCGAACGCGCGGCTCGTGCCGGGTTATGCGCAGGGGCTGAAGGGCGTCGCGCGGTCGATGCCGACCAGCGCAGCCGCCGACCGCGTCGCGGCCGCGCTGGGCATCGCGAGCTACGAGACGCCGACCGGCTGGAAGTTCTTCGGCAATCTGCTGGATGCCGGCAAGGCCACGCTGTGCGGCGAGGAGAGCGCCGGCACCGGCAGCGATCACGTGCGCGAGAAGGACGGTGTCTGGGCCGTGCTGTTCTGGCTCAACATCCTCGCGGTGCGCGAAGGCGAATCCGTCGAGGCGATCGTGCGCGACCACTGGAAGCGCTACGGCCGCAACTTCTATTCGCGCCACGACTACGAGGGCGTGGACAGCGCGGCTGCGAACGGCCTGATGCAGCAGCTGCGCGAGTCGCTGCCGACGCTGCCGGGCAAGCGTGTGGAGGGCAGCACGATCGCCAGCGCCGACGACTTCGCCTACACCGACCCGGTCGATGGTTCGGTGACGACCGCGCAAGGCGTGCGCATCGCGTTCGAAGACGGCTCGCGCATCGTGTTCCGCCTCTCGGGCACCGGCACCGAAGGCGCAACGCTGCGGGTCTACCTCGAACGCTTCGAGGCCGATCCGGCGAAGCACGCGGTCGAGACGCAGACCGCGCTCGCGCCGCTGATCGCGCTGGCCGAGCGGCTCGCCGGCATCCGCGGGCGCACCGGGCGCGAGAAGCCCACGGTGATCACCTAAGGCTTGGTCGTCGTCGGCCCCGGCTTGCCGTAGCGCTCGGCCAGGTAGGTCGCGATCGTGGCTACATCCTCTTTCGGAATCGGCGCGCCGAACGCATTGATCATCTTGTTGATCGACGCGGTCCAGCCGGCCTTGTCGAGGAAGCGCGCGTTCATCTGGATGTAGTCCAGGCTGTGGCAGGCCACGCACTGGCCGACCTTGTCCTTGCCCGGCCCGTCGGCGAGCTGCACCCGCGACTCCTGCGCGAGCGCGCCGCCGGCCAGCAGGCAGGCGACGACACCGATGAACGAGCGTGCCGTCATACGACCTCGACCGCAATGCGCTGGATCACGTTGTGGTGGTAGCCGGCGGGGTTGTGGATCAACTGCTCGACCTGCGTCTGCCCCGCGCGGCTCGTCGCACGGGCCATCACGAGCCGCGCCCCGGCCTGCGCGGTCGGGGCGCTCAACGAGAACTCGCGGAACGAGAACAGCCCGAGCTCCGGGCCCAGCCGGGCCTCCTGCCAGCTCGCAGCGCCGTCGGTCGAGACCTCGACCTTGGCGATGCCCGAGCCGCCGTCCCACGCCAGCCCCTTCACGACCAGCGGTTGGCCGCGCCGTATCCTCTGGCCGCTCGCGAGCGACGTGATCAGCGAGTTCACGACCATCGTCGTGATCGGCTCGTTGGCCTCCTTGACCTGCGACGCGAAGCTCGGCGTCTTGAACTTGCCGCGCGGCAGCCGGTAGGCCGTGCTCATCCAGAAGTTGCCTTCGGGCTTGGAGACCACCCGGATGCCGGTCAGTGCCTTGACCCAGTACGTGCCGGTCCATCCGGGCACGACCAGGCGCGCCGGAAAGCCGTTCATCGCCGGCAGCGGCTTGCCGTTCATCTCGAACGCGATCAGCGTGTTCTTGTCCAGCGCGATCTCGAGCGGCAGCGACTTGACGAAGTCCGGCGTCTTCTCGATGACCGGCCGATCGGCGCCGTCGAACACCACTTCCAGCGCGTCCGCCTTGACGCCGACCGTGGCGAGCACGTCCTTCAGCCGCACGCCCTTCCACACCGCATTGCCCATCGCGCCGACGCCCCATTCGACGCCCGGCACATGCGGCTCGAACAGGCCGCGCCGGTTGCCCGAGCACAGGCACACCGCGGTGATCTCGTCGAGCCGGAACTCCCGGCGCAACTGCGCCATCGTGAAGGTCCGTTCGCGCTGCGCGCTTTCGCCGCCGACGGCGAGCACCCAGTCCTGGAGGTTCACCTGCGGGATGTCGGCGAGGTGCCAGCGGACGAAGAAGGCGTCGTTGCGCGTGATCGGCGTGCGCAGGTACTCGATCGGCGTCTCGAAATTCGGCGGTCGGTAGGTCTTCTTGATCAACGGCACCTTGCCCGGCAGCGCGTACAGGTGCTGCGCGGCCAGCGCACCGTCGGGAAGCTCGGCCAGCCCCAGCTCGGCGGTGCTGCCGACTGCCGC
>DATCSE010000246.1:0-2179 GCA_036568605.1 Burkholderiaceae bacterium
GGGCGTGACGAGCTCGGCGGCGATCAGCAGGTCGCCTTCATTCTCGCGATCCTCCTCGTCGACGAGGATGATCATGCGGCCGGCCGCCAGTTCGGCGACGAGCTCGGGGATCGGGGAGGTGGACATCGACAAATTGTAGGCGGCGACCCCATCCCGTTGCCCGGGCCGGGCAAGTCGACGGGGATGCCGGGCCGGCTCAGGCGGCTTTGGGGGCGGTCAGCATGCGCTCGACATAGCGCGCGATCAGGTCGATCTCGAGGTTCACCTGCGTACCCACCTTCAGCTCGCCCAGCGTGGTGTTCGCGAGCGTGTGCGGGATCAGGTTGATGCGGAGCTCGCAGCCGTCGGTCGTGTCGATCACGTGGTTGACCGTGAGGCTGACGCCGTTGACCGTGATCGAGCCCTTGTACGCGATGAAGCGCGCGAGCTCCGGCGGCGTCTGGACCCGCAGCTCCCACGATTCGCCGACCGGCGCGAAATGCGTCACCGTGCCGATGCCATCGACGTGGCCGCTGACCAGGTGGCCGCCGAGCCGGTCGTTCGCGCGCATCGCCTTTTCGAGGTTGACAGGGCCCGGCCGGTCCAGTCCCGCGGTGCGCGCGAGGCTTTCGGCCGAGATGTCGATCGTGAACGTCGCGGTCGCCTGCTCCAGCGTCGTCGCGGTCATGCAGGCGCCGTTCAGCGCGATGCTGTCGCCGAGCTGCACGTCGTCGAGGTAGCCGTCCGGCGCCTGGATCGTCAGGCGCTTGCCGTGGCTGGCGTCGGCGCCGAGCGCGTCGGCGCGGGTGATGCGGCCGAGGCCGCTGATGATGCCGGTGAACATGGTGGGGCGGATTGTCGCAGCCGGCGCAAGGCGGCGCCGGCGCGGGGGTGTGTCATGGGTTCGCGCCGGCGGCAGCGGCGGCGACCGGGCGCGCGAGGATGCGCAGATCGTCGCCGATCGTCGTGACATTCGTGTAGTGCAGCGCCAGGCTCTGATCCAGCCGCTCCAGCGGGCCGAACGCGGCCAGCTCGCGGCCCATGCCCAGCAGCTTGGGCGCCATGTAGACCAGGAACTCGTCGACCAGCCCTTCGCGCACGAACGAGCCGTTCAGCTTGTGCCCGGCCTCGACATGCAGCTCGTTGATGCCGCGCTGCTGCGCCAGGTCCGCGAGCATCGCCGGCAGGTCCACCTTGCCGTTCGGCCCGGCGACGATCGCGATCCCGGCGCCGCGCTCGGCGAGCGCCGCGCGGCGCTGTGCGTCGGGCTGCGCGCAGTAGATCAGCACCGAGCCGGGTGCATCCAGGATGCGCGCGCTCGGCGGCGTGTCGAGGCGCGAGTCGACGATCACGCGCAGCGGCTGGCGCGCGGTCTCGACCAGGCGCACGTCCAGACGCGGATCGTCGTCGAGTATCGTGCCGACGCCGGTCAGCACCGCGCCGGCGCGCTTGCGGAACGCGTGGCCGTCGGCGCGGGCCGCCGCGCCGGTGATCCACTGGCTCGCGCCGTTGGACAGCGCGGTGCGGCCGTCGAGCGAGACGGCCGCTTTCATCCGCACCCACGGGCGGCCGCGCTGCATGCGCGAGAAGAAGCCGATGTTGAGCTCGCGCGCCGCTTCGGCAATGGCCGCGCCGGCCAGCTCGACCTCGATGC
This sequence comes from Burkholderiaceae bacterium, assembly GCA_036568605.1. Classification (GTDB taxonomy): domain Bacteria; phylum Pseudomonadota; class Gammaproteobacteria; order Burkholderiales; family Burkholderiaceae_C; genus DATCSE01. The sequence goes on from DATCSE010000246.1 coordinate 1,634, forward strand.
CGGCCGCGCGCAGCCGCGCCAGGCCCTGGCCGGCGACCAGCGGGTTAGGGTCCTCGACGGCGACGACGGTGCGGGCGATGCCGGCCGCGATCAGCGCGTCGCAACACGGCGGCGTGCGGCCGTGGTGGGAGCAGGGCTCGAGCGTGACGATGGCGGTCGCGCCGCGCACGTCTTGGCCTCGCGCGGCGGCGTCGCGCAGCGCCATCACCTCGGCATGCGGGCCGCCGACCTCCTGGGTGTGGCCGCGCCCGAGCACACGACCATCGGGCGTGGTGATCACACAGCCTACACGCGGGTTGGGCTCGGTCAGGCCGATCGCGGCCGTGGCGAGGGCCAGGGCCTCGCGCATGAAGGCCAGGTCGGCCGGAGTGTGAACGGGTGAGGGGGTCATGGGGGCGGGGAGGCCGCGTGCACCCCCTGTCTCAAGGCTGGTGCTGCACGGTGATCACAGGGTCGCCATTGTGAGGGGGTTGCGGTGGAACGGCGCGCGGACAGGTGACGTCGCCCCGGATCACCAGGAAGTTCACCGCGGCGGGCGGCAGGGCC
>DATCSE010000247.1:0-3183 GCA_036568605.1 Burkholderiaceae bacterium
TGTTCGAGCCGTTCAAGATCCCCAGCGGCTCGATGAAGCCGACGCTGCTGATCGGCGACCTGATTCTCGTGAACAAGTACCACTACGGGATCCGGCTGCCGGTGCTGAACAAGAAGATCGTCGCGAACCATGATCCGCAGCGCGGCGACGTGATGGTTTTCCGGTATCCGAAAGACCCGAGCACCGACTACATCAAGCGAGTCGTCGGCGTGCCGGGTGACGAGGTCGAGTTCCGCGAACAGCGCCTGTACGTCAACGGCAAGGCGGCGCCGCTGAATCCCCTGCCGCCGCCCGGTTTCTACGACGAGGACATCAAGCGCTACGTGCCCGAGGCGATCGAAAAGCTGGGCGACGTCGAGCACCACGTGCTGGTCGATCCGAAGCTGCAGCCGATTTACCGCAACGAGACCTTTCCCTTTCGCGAAAACTGCCGCTACAGTGCCGAAGCGGTGGCTTGCAAGGTGCCGCCCGGTCACTATTTCATGATGGGCGACAACCGCGACAACTCGGAAGATTCGCGCTGGTGGGGGTTCGTTCCGGATGAGAACATCGTCGGCAAGGCCTTCTTCGTGTGGATGAATTTCGGCAACTTGAAGCGAATCGGTTCGTTCCAGTGAGGAGAGCGCAGGTTATGACGATCGGGTACCACGGAGCACGGCGGGCTCAGCGCGGCGTCACGCTGTTCGGGTTGATGTTCTGGGCCATCATCGTGGGCTTCGTCGCGCTGATCGTCATGAAGGTGCTCCCGACGCTGAACGAGTACTTCACGATCCAGAAGGCGGTGAACAAGATCGCGCACGAGGGCGGCTCGACCGTCCCCGAGATCCGCAACGCCTTCGAACGCACCAAGGACATCGAATATTCGATCCAGTCGATTTCGGCCAAGGATCTGAACATCACCAAAGAGAACGAGAAGGTCGTGATCACCTTCGCGTACGACAAGGAGATCGAGCTGATGAAGCCGGTCTATCTGCTGATCAAGTACGAGGGGCGCTCGAAATAAGAAGGCTCCTGAGCCCGCACCTCCTGCGCCCCGCCTATCGGATGAACTGTTTGCCATGGATGACAGCCGGCTGGATACCCTGCAGCGGCGCATCGGCCACCGTTTCGGCGACCCGCGTCTGCTCACTCGCGCACTGACCCACCGCAGCTTCGGCGCCGACCACAACGAGCGCCTGGAGTTTCTCGGCGATGCGGTGCTGAGCCTTGCCATTTCGCACCTGCTGTTCGAGCGCTTCGGCGGCTCCGACGAAGGCGACCTGACCCGCGTGCGCGCCCACCTGGTGCGCGAAGACAGCCTGCACAAGGTCGCGCTGCAGCTCTCGCTGCCCGAGGTGCTGAACCTCGGCGAAGGCGAGGCGCGCGGCGGCGGTGCGCAGCGCGCCTCCATCCTCGCCGATGCGCTCGAGGCGCTGATCGGCGCGACCTTCCTCGACGGCGGCTTCGACGCGGCGCGCGCGTTCGTCAAGGGCGTCTTCGGCGAGGTGATCGCGAACACCGATGCCGGCAGCTGGAGCAAGGACGCGAAGACCGAGCTGCAGGAATGGCTGCAGGCGCGCCGCCTGCCGGTGCCGGCCTACCGCATCCTCGCGACCCGCGGCCAGGCGCATGCGCAGACCTTCGAGGTCGAATGCGCGGTGCCGGCGTTGAGCCTGGCGGAAACCGGCGAAGGCCGCTCGCGTCGCGTCGCCGAGCAGGAAGCGGCGCGCCGCATGCTCGATGCGCTGAAAGCCAGCGACAAGCCCGGCAGCGCGCTGCTGTCGTGACGATGCCAGACCCTGCCGCTGCGGCGCACCCAGAGTCCGACACCGAGGCCGAAGCGCCGCGGCGCTGCGGCCTCGTCGCGATCGTCGGCCGGCCCAACGTCGGCAAGTCGACGCTGCTCAATGCGCTGGTCGGCCAGAAGGTCAGCATCACGTCGGCGAAGGCGCAGACGACGCGGCACCGCATCACCGGCATCCGCACCGTCGGCCATTCGCAGTTCGTGTTCGTCGACACGCCGGGCTTCCAGACCCGCCACAGCGCCGCGCTGAACCGCACGCTGAACCGCACGGTTCAGGGCGTGCTGGCGGATGTGGACGTCGTGCTGTTCGTCGTCGAGGCCGGGCGCTTCGGCCTGGACGACGCCAAGGTGCTGGCACTCGTGCAGAACGAGGCGATGCAGGACAAGCCGGTGTTCCTGATCGCGAACAAGCTGGACATGGTGCAGCGCCGCGCCGAGCTGGCCCCTTGGCTGAAGGCGATGCAGGAGCGCCATGCCTTTGCCGAGTTCGTGCCGCTGTCGGCCAAGCGCGAGGCCGACGTGCAGCGCTTGTTCCGCATCGTCGAGCCGTACCTGCCCGAGCAGCCGTGGTTCTACGACGAGGACGCGCTGACCGACCGCAGCGAGCGCTTCCTCGCCAGCGAGATCATTCGTGAGAAGCTGTTCCGGCTGACCGGCGACGAGCTGCCGTACACCTCCACCGTGCTGATCGACAAGTTCGAGGAAGAAGGCGACCTGCGCCGCATCAGCGCCAGCATCATCGTCGAGCGCGATGCGCACAAGGGCATGGTGATCGGCAACGGCGGCGAACGGCTCAAGCGCATCGGCTCGGACGCGCGGGCGGAGCTCGAGTCGCTGATGCAGGGAAAGGTCTTCCTCGAGCTGTGGGTCAAGGTGCGGTCGGGCTGGGCCGACGACGAGGCACATCTGCGCTCGTACGGCTACGAATAGCGTGGCGACGACCGCGCGCACGGCTCGCGGCGGTTCGCGTGGTGGCGCCGCGCGCCCCTCGAGCGGGCCGCTCGCCGCGTATGTGCTGCACCGCTACGACTGGAGCGAATCCAGCCTGATCCTGGACCTGTTCACGCGCGAGCAGGGCCGCATCGCGGTCGCGGCCAAAGGCGCGAAGCGGCCGTACTCGCAGCTGCGTGCGGTGCTGCTTCCGTTCCAGCGCATTCACGTGACGGTCGGCCGCGTCGCCGACGGCGAAGGCGCCAGCGAGATCCAGAACCTGCGCGGCGCCGAATGGGCCGGCGGCGCCGCGATGCTCGGCGGTGCCGCGCTGTTCAGCGGCTTTTATCTGAACGAGCTGCTGATGAAGCTGCTCGCGCGCCACGACCCGCATCCGGCGCTGTTCGACGCCTATGCCGCGACCTTGCCATCGCTGGCCGCGAGCGAAGACGCGCAGGACCAGGCCGCGC
>DATCSE010000248.1:0-6217 GCA_036568605.1 Burkholderiaceae bacterium
CGCATCGGCATGGTGTTCCAGGAGCCCATGACCGCGCTGAACCCGGTGATGCGCTGCGGCGACCAGATCGAGGAGCTGCTGAAGACCCACACCGACTGGAACGCGACGAAGCGCCGCGCCGAGATCCTGCGCGTGCTGGCACGCGTCAAGCTGCCCGACCCCGAGCGCATGGTGCGCAGCTACCCGCACCAGCTCTCGGGCGGGCAACGTCAGCGCATCGTGATCGCGATGGCGGTGATCCTGAAACCCGCACTGCTGATCTGCGACGAGCCCACCACCGCGCTGGATGTGACGACGCAGAAGGAAGTGCTCGCGCTGATCAACGAGCTGCAGTCCGAGCAGGGCATGGCGGTGCTGTTCATCACGCACGACATGGGCGTCGTCGCCGAGATCGCCGACGCGGTCCTCGTGATGAACCAGGGACGCGCGGTCGAGTACGGCACCTGCGACGCCGTGCTGAAACGGCCGCAAGAGGCCTACACCCGCATGCTGCTGGCCGCGGTGCCCGGCATGACGCCGCCGCCGGCACGCGCCGCGTGCAACGGCCATGCGCTGCTGCGCGGCGAGACCGTGCGCAAGACCTACAGCAGCCGCGACTGGATGGGGCGCCTGCATCAGACCCACGCACTGCACGCCGCAACGCTGGCGGTGCATGCGGGCGAGACGGTGGGCATCGTCGGCGAGTCGGGCTCCGGCAAGTCGACGCTGGCGCGTTGCCTGATCCGCCTGATCGCACCCAGCGCCGGCCACGTGCACTGGGGCGACGCGGAAGTGGCGCGACTCGCCGAACGGCGGCTGCGCCCGCTGCGCTCGCTCGTGCAGGTGGTATTCCAGGACCCGAACCGCTCGCTGAATCCGCGCCGCAAGGTCGGCGACTCCATCATCGAAGGCGCGGTCAACTTCGGCGCGAGCCACGACGAGGCGCGCGATCTGGCCACCGACCTGATGGACAAGGTCCGCCTGCCGCGCGAGGGCTTGCACCGCTACCCCAGCCAGTTCAGCGGCGGCCAGCGCCAGCGCCTCGCGATCGCGCGCGCTCTGGCCTGCCGGCCGCGCGTGCTGGTGGCCGACGAGGCGGTCAGCGCGCTGGATGTCAGCGTCCAGGCGCAGATCATGCAATTGCTGCGCGACATCCAGCGCGAGCTCAGCCTGGGCTTGTTGTTCATCACCCACGACCTGCGGGTCGCGGCGCAACTGTGCGATCGCGTGATCGTGATGCATCAGGGCAGAATCGTCGAGGAAGGGCCGACTGCCCGGCTCTACGCCCAGCCCGAACACGACTACACGCGCCGCCTGCTCGCGGCCGCGCCCGGAGCGATCGCTTGAGAGTTCTCATCGCCGGCTACCAGCACGAAACCAACACCTTCGCGCCGACCCGAGCCGATTGGGCCGCGTTCAACCGCGGCGATTCGTTCCCCGCGTTCGTCCATGGCCAGCCGATGCTGGACCGCCTGCGCGGCGTCAACCTGCCGGCCGGCGGCTTCATCGAGGCTGCACGTACGCGCGGCTGGTTGCTCGTGCCCAGCAGCTGGTGCGGTGCGATCCCGTCGGCGCACGTGACCGAGGATGCGTTCGAGCGCATCAGTGCCTCGATCCTGGCCGACGTGGCCCGAGGCGGCTTCGACGCCATCTACCTCGATCTGCATGGCGCGGCCGTGGCCGAGCACGTGGACGACACCGAGGGCGAACTGATCGCGCGCATCCGGCGCGTCGTTGGTGCCGATGTGCCCATCGTCGCCAGCCTGGACCTGCATGCGAACGTCACCCATCGCATGCTGGCCGAGGCGGATGCGCTGGTCGCGTACCGCCGTTATCCGCATGTCGACATGGCGGCCACCGGCGAACTCGCGGCCGAGCTGCTGGCGCGGCGCGTGAAGCTCGGTCGGCGCGAAACGCTGGCCTACCGCCGGCTGCCGTTCCTGATCCCGTTGAACGCGCAAAGCACGTGGATGGAACCGGCCCGCGCGCTCTATGACGAATTGGCCGCGCTGGATCGCGACTTCGGCTGCGTGCTGAGCTTCTGCATGGCGTTCCCGGCCGCCGACTTCGACGAGTGCGCGCCCATGGTCTGGGGTCACGGCGAACGTGCCGACGCCGCGCTGCAGCAGCTCTACGAACGCGTTGCCGAGCCGACGCAGTGGCGCGCTGACTTCCTCGATGCAGCCGAGGCGGTGCGTCGGGCGATGGCCCTCGCGGCGCAGCGCAACGACGGCCCGGTCGTGCTCGCCGACACGCAGGACAACCCCGGCGCCGGCGGCGACAGCAACACCACCGGCCTGCTGCGCGCGCTGCTGCAGCAAGGCGCGGGCCGCGCGTTCCCGGGCCGGGTCGCGCTCGGGCTGATGTTCGATCCGCCCACCGCCGAACGCGCGGTCGCCGCCGGCGTGGGCGCGACGATCTCGGCCCCACTCGGAGCGGCCGTGCCGACCTTCACCGGCGAGCTCAGCGACCCGCCGCTGCAAGGCGAGTTCAAGGTGCGTGCGGTCAGCGACGGCCGCGTCACGCTGAAAGGCCCGATGATGACCGGCCTGACCGTGCACCTGGGTACCTGTGCCTGCCTGGAGATCGACGGCATCCTGGTCGCGGTCGCGAGCGGCAAGAAGCAGATGCTGGACCGCGAGCTGTTCCGCATGGTCGGCATCGACCCGGAAGCGATGAAGATCGTCGCGGTCAAGAGCTCCAACCACTTCCGCGCCGACTTCACGCCGATCGCTGCCGAGATCATCGTCGCGAAGGCGGCCGGGCCGATGGCCGCCGATCCGGCCGACTTGCCATGGAAGCGGCTGTCGCCGGCGACCAGAACGCGCCCGTGAAATCGCCCAGGCGGGTGCGGCGAATCACGCCGCGGGCAGCTCCGCGAACGCCGCTCGGCTCGGAACGTCCGGTGCGATCCAGATCTGCCGGCTCAGTGGCCGCATGATGACGCCGGCCACGCTCTCCATCCGGCTTTCGATCGGCCACGCGGGGTTGGGCGATCGGCAGATGCTGAGGTAGCCGTCGGACTCGTCGCGCAGGAAGGCTTGCATCTCGACGAGGCCGACGCGCGACCGCGCGGCATGCGCGGCGGCCGTGTCGAGCCGCGACGTGCTCGATATCGCCGCGCCCACCGGCGCCTGCTGCGCCAGCAAGGTCTCGCACTGGAAGTGGTTGGTGTGCACGACCGTGCCGTTCGTCGGCTTCAATTCGGCCCAGCCGGCAGGGGCCACCTCGAAGCAGGCAATCTCGCCCGACGCATCGGCGCACGGAACGTTGGAGGACGATCCGAAGCGCAGCGATGCCAGCGTCCGCAGCCGCTCGCGCGCCTCGGCCACCGACGCGCAGGACAGCAGGTGTCGCAGCAGCCCATGCACCGGGATGCCGGAGTGCGCGCCGTCCTGCAGGGACCGCACGATGTTCAGGCCGAGCGCGAAGCCGGCGTCGTTGAGGCCGATCTTGGCCAGCATGCCGGCTTCGGTCAGCGTCGTGATGCGTCGGCCGCCGGCATCGCAGGTCTTGAGGATCACCAGCGCGGCGCGCTGGCGTCCGATCCAGTCCCAGTTCTGCGCGAACCACGCGGCGCCATCGGCGCTGGCCGATCCGGTCACGCACATCGCGGTGCACTCCGACCAGTCCTGCAATCCCGCGCCGCGGTTGGCGTCGAACGCCGCGGCGGCACTCGCGGGGTCGTGCGCCGCGGACTCGGCCAGGTAGCTCGCCGGCAGGATCTCGGTCCGGCAGTTCAACGCGAGGATCGCCTCCAGCGTCTGGCCGCTGCCCTTGGCGATGCCGCGCAACTCGTCCGCGAGGCTGGGATCCAGCGCCTCGATCACGGGCAGATGACGGGCCGCACGCCGCGCGGCTTCGGACCAGGCGATGCCGCAGCCGGCGAACAGGCGTGCATAGGTCGCGACGCTGTGCGCCACCCGCGCGGCGGCCGCGCGGCCGTAGGCGAGGCCGCGCGCATGGGCATTCGCGTGCGACTGCACATCGATGATCGGGAACATGGGGATCGGCGCTGGAGTTGGCGAAGATTCTTGCAGAGTCTTCCGATCATCGAGCGCACCTTGGCCGTTGTCATCTGGCGCCGGCTCGCGTCGGTCGTGTCGCGCCGGATCAGCTCACCGGCCTTGAGCGAGCTCATCAGCGCGCCTTGATCGAGATGTCGACCAGCAGGGCGGTCAGCTCGGTCTGCTCCTCGGCGGGCCTCGATCAGCTCACGGTGCTTGTCGGCCGCGATCTGCTTCTGCGCGACGGTCTCGACCAGCTCTCGCGCGATCTGCCGGTCGCGCAGCTGCGCCATGATGTTCTCGATGCGCCTTCAAGCGGATGAACGGTCACGGCACGCGAGAGCCTCGACTCGCGCTACATTCGCCGCGACCGATGCCGCACGCCGACCTCAGCACCTTGCCCCACCCCACCGATGCGCCGCGCCTCGTGCTCGACACCAACGTCGTGCTCGATTGGCTGCTGTTTCGCAACCCGGCGTGCGTCGCACTGGCCGAAGCGTTGACATCGGGCCGCGCGATCTGGGTCGCGTCGACCGCGATGCACGACGAGCTGATGCACGTGCTGTCGCGCGGCACGCTGGCCGCCTGGCAGCCGGACCTCGAGGCCATCGCTGCAGCGCGCGACCGCTGGGCACACACGGTCGCACCTCTCGCGACGCTCACGTCGCCGCACCTGCGCTGCACCGATCCCGATGATCAGAAGTTCATCGACCTCGCGCTGCAGCTCGGCACCGCCAGCTTGCTGAGCCGCGACCGCGCCGTGCTGAAGCTGGCGCGCCGAGCGCGCGAGGCGGGCGTGGCAATCCTCACGCCGGAGGCGTGGGCGCGCCAGCGCCCGCACTGAGCGCGCGCAACAGCAACCGCGCGCTCGCGAGGTTGGTCGCACACGGCACGTTGTGCACGTCGCAGGCGCGCACCAGCGCGTTGATGTCGGGCTCGTGCGGCTGCGGCGTCATCGGATCGCGCAGGAAGATGACCGCGTCGATCCCACCGACGGCGAGCCGCGCGCCGATCTGCAGGTCACCGCCCAGCGGGCCGCTCAACAGCCGTTCGACGTCGAGACCCGCTTCGTCGTGAATGCGTCCGCCGGTCGTGCCGGTCGCGACGAGGTGGCAAGTCCCGAGAAACGCCGCGAACTCGCGCGCGAGCAGCACGATGTCGGCCTTCTTCTGGTCATGGGCGATCAGTGCGATGTTCATGGGGGGATGCTAATCCTCCGCTGCCAAGAAAAAAGGGCGGCCCGCGGGCCGCCCTTTGCATGGAACGCTGGTAAACGCGACCAGGCTTACTCCGTCGCGTCGCCGCTGCCGGCCGCGGCATCGACCTGCGCGAGCTGCACGGCGGCCAGTTCCTCGGCCTCCTGCATCACGATGGCCTTGCGCTCGGCGTCGTCCATCGCTTCCTTCGCCTTGCGGGCATCGTGGAACGCCATGCCGGTACCGGCCGGGATCAGCCGGCCGACGATGACGTTCTCCTTCAGCCCACGCAGCTCGTCGCGCTTGCCCATGATCGCGGCTTCGGTCAGCACGCGCGTGGTCTCCTGGAACGACGCGGCCGAGATGAACGAGTCGGTCGACAGCGACGCCTTCGTGATGCCCAGCAGCACATCGCTGTGGGTGGCCGGGAGCTTGCCCTCGGCCAGCGCCTTGTCGTTGCGCTCGAGCAGCTCGGAGCGCTCGACCTGCTCGCCGACGATGTAGCCGGTATCGCCCGGGTTGACGATCTGCACGCGGCGCAGCATCTGGCGAACGATCACCTCGATGTGCTTGTCGTTGATCTTCACGCCCTGCAGGCGGTACACGTCCTGGACCTCGTCGACGATGTAGCGCGCCAGCTCCTCGATGCCCAGCAGGCGCAGGATGTCCTGCGGATCCGCCGGTCCGTCGACGATGGACTCGCCCTTGTTCACGACCTGGCCTTCGTGCACGAGGATGTTCTTGTCCTTCGGCACCAGCTCTTCGTACACCTTGCCGTCCGGGTCGGTGATCTGCAGGCGAACCTTGCCCTTGGTCTCCTTGCCGAACGACACCGTGCCGGTCATCTCCGCGAGCGTGCCCTTGTCCTTCGGCGAACGCGCCTCGAACAGTTCAGCCACACGCGGCAGACCGCCGGTGATGTCGCGGGTCTTCTGGCCTTCGACCGGGATGCGAGCGAGCACCTCGCCCGGCATCAGGTCCTGGCCGTCGCGGATCTGGATCAGCGCGCCGACCTGGAAGCCGATCGTCACCGAG
>DATCSE010000249.1:0-8350 GCA_036568605.1 Burkholderiaceae bacterium
CGATCGAGATGGGCGCCGACGCGGTCGACATCGGCAAGACCATCCACCCGCACCCGACGCTGGGCGAAAGCATCGGGCTGGCCGCCGAGGCGTTCGAGGGCGCCTGCACCGACCTGCCGCCGGTCAAGCGCTGACGCCTCAGGGCTTGCGCGATTGCGGCGTCTGCACCGGCAGTGCCGGCGATTGCGCGGCCAGCGCGTTCGCGCGCTTGTCCAGCTCGGCCTGGTCGATCGCCGGGATCTCGGCGACGACGATCGGGCAGCGCATGGGCGCATCGTCGCCTTGCTCCCAGCCGGCGGCGTCGTTGGCGGCCGCGTCGATGCGCGCGACGCCGAGCTGTGTGCCGAGCTGGTTCAGCGCCGCATGCGTGCGTGCGTAGGCGAGCGCGAGGTCGTACTCGGCGTTCACGTAGGAGCGGCGCGCGGTGTACAGCTCATTCTCGGCGTTCAGCAGGTCCAGCAGGCTGCGCTGGCCGATGTCGAACTGCTGGCGGTACGCGTCGCGCGCCTTCTGGATCGCGAGCGTGTTGCGGTCCAGGTAGGCGAGCTGGTCGACCAGCTTGCGCGTGTCGTTGAACGCGATCGCGGCGGTCTGGCGCGTGTCGCGGCAGGTCTTGTCGCGCAGGTCGCCGGCCTGGTTCAACAGGTTCGTCTGCTGGCGCACGCGAGCCTGGTCGGCGCCGCCGTTGTAGAGGTTCCAGCTCAGCACGATCTCGGCGGCGGCGTTGCGGGTCTGGTCCTGCAGGCCCTCGACGTTGCGACCCGCGACGCCGCGCAGGCGCGCTTCGACCTTGGGCTGGAACGCCGAACGCCGGCCCTCGGCCAACGACCGCGCGCCGCGCAGGCTCTCGATGCTCGCGCTGACCGCGGCACTCTGCTTGACCGCGGTCGTCATCGCGTCACCGGCGCTGGCCGGCAGGCCCGCGTTGAGCATGCCGATGAACGGAATGTCCTTCGGCGGCGCAGTGCCGACCACGCGCTGGTACCGCGCGGTCACGTCATGCAGGTTCGAGACCTCGGTCACGAGGTTGGACTGCGCGAGCGCGACCCGCGCCGCGGCCTGCTCGAGGTCGACGCCGCGGCCGACGCCGGCCTTCACGCGCGACTCGATCTGCAGGAACGCATAGCGGTGCTGCACGTAGTTGTCTTCGGCCAGCTGCACCAGCTTGCGGTAGCGCTGCACGTCGACGTGCGCCTTGGCCGCGTCGAGCGCGGTCTGCTCGGTCGCGTCGACGAACTCGAAGTAGCGGGTCAGCCGCTCGTGGCCAAGCCGGGCCACGTCCTGCTGCGTGCCCAGGCCGTCCCACAGCAACTGGGTGACGGTCAGGCCGGCCTCGCGCCGGTTCAAGGTCTGGCTGGCCGGGTCGCGGTTGTCGAACCGGTCGCGCTCGGGGCCGGCGGTCGCGCTGAGGTCCACTCGCGGCAGATAGCCCGCACGCGCGACATCGACCGCGTCGATCGAGGCACGATACGCGTTGTAGCGCGCGGTGACGTCGGGGTTGGTCGTGATCGCGCTCTGCACCGCGGCGGCCAACGGATCGGCCGGGACGTTAGCGGTCTTCGCGGCTTGCGCGAACGCGCTGGCCGCACAGGCCAGGAGACAAGCGAACGCGACGCTCGAGCGACGCTGGAGGGACAAAGGCTTCATGGGTTCCAACGTTGATGTTGTGTGCGGCATGCAGTGGTTCGTCACTGCGGCCACTGCGCTACGCGGCTGCGTGGCGCGGGCCCGAGTCTAGGGATCCTCACTCGCGTGCCAATCCCCTCGATCATGGGTTGCGACGCAGTATTTCACGCGAAGCGATGGCACGTTCGCTCGACCTCGATCACAACGCATGCTGCGGCGTTCACGCGCATCGATGGCCCGACTCGACGACCCTCAAGTTGTGATGCCGAAGGACGAGAACGTCGTGTGGCCCGGTCTTCGACTTCCCGCCGTGCGTTTGTGCACAAGCTCGCGCTGCTGGCCTGCGCGTTGGCCGCGGCGTGCTGCGCGACGCTCTCGCTCGCGTGGGATGCCGACACGATGCTGCGTGCCGCGAACGCGCACGGCCCGCACACGGTGGCCCACGTGCGCGCGCTGCAAGGCCTGCTCGCCGGCATCGCGGCGCGGGACGATGCGGCCAAGCTCGCCGCGGTCAACGACTTCTTCAACCGCCGCATCCTGTTCAGCAGCGACCAGGAGGTGTGGGGCCAGGCTGACTACTGGGCGAGCCCGCTCGAGACGCTCGAGAAGGGCCGCGGCGATTGCGAGGACTACGTGATCGCGAAGTACTTCGCGCTGCTCGCCGCCGGCATGCCCAGCACGAAGCTGCGCCTGGTCTATGTGCGGGCGCTGATCGGCGGCGAGGGCGGCGTGGCGCAGGCCCACATGGTGCTGGCCTACTACGCGACATCGAATGCCGAGCCGCTTGTGCTGGACAGCCTGATCGGCGAGATTCGGCCGGCATCGCGCCGGCCCGACCTGGCGCCGGTGTTCAGTTTCAACAGCGACGGCCTGTGGCAGGGCACCGGCATGCAATCGGCCGGCGATCCGGTCGCACGGCTGTCGCGCTGGCGCGAGGTGCTCGCGAAGGCGCGCAGCGAAGGTTTCTAGAACGAGAGACGAAGATGAAGACGGAAAGCAAAACGCACCGGAGTGGCCCATGTCGTTGATCCGCCAGATCTGGCTGCTGCTACTGGGCACGCTGGTGCTCGCGTTCGCGGCCGCCACGGTCATCAACATCGGCGCGGTGCGCGACACGCTGCAGACCCAGCTCGACCTGAAGAACGCCGACAACGCGACCGCGCTGGCGCAGGTGCTGTCGCAGCAGAAGGGCGATCTGGCGCTGATGGACCTGACGCTCTCGGCGCAGTTCGACACCGGCTTCTACAAGCGCATTCGCCTGATCGGCGCCGACGGCAAGACGCTGTTCGACCGCAGCGCGGACGGCGTGCCGCAGCAGGCGCCGGCCTGGTTCGCGGCGTGGGTCGCGATCGAGAGCCGGCCCGGCGCCGCGCAGGTCAGCGACGGTTGGCGCGCGCTCGGCTCGGTCGAAGTCGTCAGCCAGACCGCGTTCGCATACGACGAGCTCTGGCGCGGCGGCACCCGCTCGGCGATTGCGCTCGCCATCGTCGGCGTGCTCGCCGGGCTGCTGGGCGCGCTGGGTGTGGGCCGCATCCGCCGGCCGCTGGACGACACCATGCGCCAGGCCGAATCGTTGCAGCGCGGCGAGTATTTGAGCGTCGCCGAGCCCTCGGTGCCGGAGCTGCGGCGCCTGACCCGCACGATGAACGCGATGGTCGCGCGGCTGCGCACCGTCTTCGAGGCGCAGGCTGCGCAGGTCGAGAGCCTGCGCCGCCAGACCAATCTTGACACGCTGACCGGCTTGGCCAATCGCGGCCACTTCATGGCGCAGCTGACCGCGCGCCAGCATCGCGAGGACGGTGGCCCCGACGGCGGACTGGTGCTCCTGCGCGTGCTGCAACTGGCCGCGCTGAACCGGCGCCTGGGCCATGTCGAGACCGACAAGCTGATCGCGGCGATCGGCGGCGCGGTGCAGTCGCTCGTGCAGAGCACGCCGGGCGCGTTTGCCGGCCGGCTGAACGGCGCGGACTTCGCGGTCGGTGTCCCTTCCGGCGGTACCGCGCGCGGCATCGCGACCGTGCTGATCGAGCGCGTCTACGCGGCGTTGCCGACCGGCGCCGCACAGCAGATCAGCGTGGTGGCCGGCGCGGTCGAGGCACCGCGCGAGACGCCGCTGGCCGAGCTGCTGGGCCAGGCCGACCTGGCGCTGGCGCGTGCCGAGGCCGGCGGTTCCGGCACCGTGGCCAGCGTCGACATCGACCGCGATGCCGGTGCGCGGCGTCCCGCGTGGGGCTTGCTGGGCGAGCACCGCTGGGGCGGGCTGCTGCAGGCGGCGCTGCGCGACGAGCAGCGCGCACAGCTCGCCACCTATGCGGTGGTCGACCGGGCGCGGCGCGTGATCCACCTGGAGTGCCCGCTGCGCCTGCAGCTCGAGGAGCAGGGTGCGTTCGAGGTCGCCGGCGACTGGCTGCCGCTCGCGGTGCGCACCCGCATGACGCCGGCGGCCGACGAGCTCGCACTGACGCTTGCGCTGCGCGCGATCTCGCGTGACGGCCAGGCGCGCGGCGTCAACCTGTCGCCGGCATCGCTGGCCGACAGCGGCTTCGCGGCGCGCTTGCGCGCGAGGCTGGCCGAGCAGCCGCGCGCGGCGCGCGAGCTGTGGGTCGAGGTCGGCGAGATCGCGGCGGCCGAGCAGTTCGAGCTCGTGCGAGAGCTGTCGCGGCAGCTCCGGCCGCTGGGCGTGCGGTTCGGCCTCGAACACGCCGGCGAGCGGCTGAGCCGGATCGACCGCCTGCTCGAAGCCGGGCTGGACTATGTGAAGCTAGACGCCGCGGTCGTGCGCGACACCGGCCACGACAGCCGCCGCGCCGACTTCGTCGGCGGCCTCGTGACGTTGCTGCACAGCCTCTCGCTGCAGGTGATCGCCGAGGGCGTGGCGAGCGAGGCCGACGCGCAGGCCCTGTGGACCTGCGGCGTCGACGGCATCACCGGCCCGTGGGTGCGAATGCTCCCTCCCTGACGCGAGTGCGCTTCAACGGTCAATCAGTTCGCGATGGCGCCGAAGCGGGCATCCGACGCACGAACCGATACCCGACCAAGCAGACGCCGCGGATCCGGCTTTGCCGGTCCGCTGGCGCCCTTCGATACCTCAGGGTGACCGGTTCCCCTTGAGGGGGAGCGGCGAAGCCCCTACGGGGGTGGGTCAGTGCTCCACGACGAGTTTGTTGCGCGTCAGCAGGTCGCTGATGATCTGCGCGTCGGTGCCGGGCGTGGTCAGGTTCACGCCGGTGATCGTGATGGTCTGGTCGGTCGCGGTCGCGTAGTTGCTGCCGTTGAACGCGCCGCTGCTGCTGATCGAGATGACCGTGTTGCCGCCGCTGCTCGTGAAGTGCAGGTAGTTCGCGAGGTTGCCCGCGTCGCTGTGCTCGCCGACCAGCAGGTCGCGCAGATCGAGCTTGTCGCCGCTGGCGCTGTTGTCGAAGTCGTTGATCGTGTCGGCTGCCGGTGACGCGGTCGTGCCCTGATCGGCCAGCGACCACTTGAACACGTCGGCGCCGTTGCCGCCGGTCAGCGTGTCGCTGCCCTTGCCACCGATCAGCACGTCGTTGCCGTTGCCGCCGCTCAGCGAGTCGTTGCCGAGCCCGCCTTCGACCATGTCGTTGCCGTTGTTGCCGTTCAACGAGTCGTTGCCGTCCAGGCCGATGACGCGGTCCGGGTTGTTGACGCCGTTGAGGTTGTTGTCCGCACCCAGGGTCCCGATGGTCGTCAGTGCGGGCACGAAGGTCACGGGCAGATCGCTGTGCGTCACCGCCGTCTGGCCAGTCGCGATCTCGGTCGCGGTCGCGGTGATGGTCAGCGGTGCCGTGCCCACGAAGTCGGTCGGCGGCGTCAGCGTCAGATGCGCGAGGTCCCAGTTCGAGCCACCCGTCGCGGAAGACGGGTTGTCTTCGTTGAAGATCGTCGCGCTGGTATTGCCGGCGGTTGCGGTGAAGGTGTGCGTGCCGTCGCTCAACGTCGCGCCGACCGGGATCGCGTCGATCGCGAGCGTGTGTCGCTCGGAGTTGTCTACCGTGTCGCCGAAATTCGCGGCACCGACCAGCGACGCGAGCTTCGCGGTCGTGTTGATCGCGGCATCGCCGATGGTCTTGACGCTGATGTTGTCGACGATCGCGCCCAGCGTGCCGGTCGTATCGGCAGCGCGGAACGTCAGTGTGTTCGCACCGGCCAGGCTGGTCACTTGCAGGTCGGCCTGGGTCCAGCTCGCGCTGCCGGGGTTGTATGTGCCGACGACCGTGCCGTTCCACTCGACCGTGAACGACTGGGTGTTGGCATCGGAACCGGTCGTGGCACTGACGGTGCGATGGATCGTGTCGAAGCCGATCTCGACCACCTGACCCGCGGTCGAGAAATTCACCGTCGAGCTGAACACGTTGGTGCCGGAGCCGTAGCTTTCGAGCTCCATCACGACGTTGGTGCTGGTCGTCAGGCTGGGGGTGTGCGGGTTCTGCACCGTGCTGTACGCGGACTGCGCCGGGTCGCTGCCCACGCCGGCCTCGATGGCGCGGCTGCCGGTCCAGGTCATCGAACCGGACGTGACGTTGCGGTCCTGCCAATCCTCGGTGTACGTACTCCAGTTGCTCCCGGCCACGGAGGTCAGGACCGGCGTGTCGACCACCGGCGCGACCGTGATTGCGACCGAGCTGGTGCTGCTCAACGTGCCGTCGGAGGTCTGCACCGTCAGCGTCGCGTTGCCGCTGTAGTCGGCCGCCGGCCTGTAGCTGATCGCCGCGATCGCCGCGTTGATCTGCGCCGCGGTACCGCTCAGCGTGACGCTGCCGCTGCCGTTGCCGGCAATCGCCGCGCCGCTGCCGGTCAGCACCGTCAGCGTGCCGTTGCCGACCGCCAGCGTCGTCGTCAAGGTGCTGCTGTCGATGTCGGCGACGCTGACACCGGTGATGACGTGAGGGGTGTCCTCGTTGGTGGTCTGGGCGCTGGGCACGGTGTTGGCCGGCGCGTCGTCGATCGCGTTGATGGTCAGCGTCGACACCGCGACATTGCTGTTGCCGCTGCCGTCGTTGACCGTGATCTCGATCGTGCGGGTCACACTGCTCAGGTCGTCGCGTGAGTTCGAGAACGTGATGCTGTGCAGCGCGGCCTGGTAGTCGGCCAGCGATGCGCTGCCCGAGAGCATCAGCGTGCCGCTCGTCGGGTCATACACAGCCGCCGAGATGCCCCATGGCAGCGGCCCGACATCGAGCGTGTCGCCGGCCTGCACGTTGTCGATGCGGATGGTCGCGCTGTGCAGCACGCCCGAGTCGACGTCCTGGATGGTCAGGTCGGCATCGACGATCGCAACCGCCGAGCCGTTCTCGACGAAGGTGGCGGCGTAGCCGGTGCCCGCGGCCGTCGAATCGTTGCCGTCCAGATCCAATGCCGGCGCGTCGTTGACCGGAACGACATGGATGGTCGTCGTCGCGGTGTTGCTGTCGGCGACGCCGTCGTTGACGACGACCGTGACCACGCGGTCGACCGCGCCCGAGGGCGCTTCGCTCGTGTTGTCGAACAGAATCGCCTTGATCGCGTCCTGGTAGTCGGCCAGCGTGGCCGCGCCGCTCAGCGTGATCTGCGTTCCGGCGGCGTTGACGCTGGCCGCGATGCCGACGGGCAGAGCGCCGAGCGCGAGCACATCGCCCAACTGTGGGTTGGTCAGCGTGATGGTGGCGTGCTGCAGCGTCGGGCTGTCAATATCCTGGACCAGGACATCGCCGTCGCCGATCGCCACCGGCGTGCCTTCGACATAAACCGCCGCGTAGTCGCCGTGATGGGTCGCGGCGTTGCCCTCGACCACGGCGACGCTGCCGGTGATGTTGTCGATGCGCAGTCCGGTCGGGCCGGAAGTGGCCGGCGAGCCCGGGTCGCGGTTGTCGATGACGAAGGTGATCGTGTTCGTGCCGCTGGTGAACGCCGCGCTGACGCCGTCGAGCGCGATGTGCGTGTTCGCGTGGTACTGCACGTTGGAGCTGATGCCGGTCGAAACGCCGTTGACCAGGATGTCGCGCAGCGCGTTGTCGCTGGCGATGTCGAACTCGATGTGCACCGAGCTCGGATCGGCGCCGGCCTGCAGCGTGAAGCTGGTCTGGTACTGGTAGATGCCGGTTGGCTGATCGTGCGTCGAGCCTATCCATGTCGAATCGGCGTCGTTGGCGATCCACGCCCCCGACAGCGAGGCCGAAGCGGCGGTGGTTGTGCTGCCGTTCGGCAGCGCGACGACGGTGTAGTGCGTGTCGAGATCGCCTTCGCTGAGTGCGGAGCCGTTCGCCGCGACGCCGGTGTTGAACAGGCCGCTGATCGCCTGCACCGTCACCGTGTTGTGCGACGAGTCGGCGTCCAGGCTCAGCGTCGGCGCGTCGTTGACCGGCGCGACGTTCAACGCCAGCGTGGCCGTGCTGGTCGACAGGCCGTCGCTCACCGTGTAGGTCGCGGCCGGGACCGATCCGTTGTAGTTCGCGGCCGGCGCGAAGCCGTACGAGCCGTCGGCGCTGATCGTCAGAGTGCCGACGCCGGCGATGGTCGCGGCGCTGCCCGCGGCGTAGACAGTGGGGTCACCGGCGACCATGAACTGCGTGATCGTCAGCGTTGCGCCGCTGTCCGGATCGTGATCGTTGTAGAGCAGGCCGCTCGTCGGGCTGGCGGTCACGGTCAGCGGCGTGTCCTCGGTGACCGTGCCGGTGTCGGCGGTCGCGATCGGCGCGTTGTTGACGCCGGTCACCGTGAAGGTCAGCGT
>DATCSE010000250.1:0-3233 GCA_036568605.1 Burkholderiaceae bacterium
GACAGCCTCCGCTCCGGTGACGGCTCCGGCGGCCTTGCGCTCGTCGGCGGTCATCGCCTTGGCCGCCGGAGCCGTCACCGGAGCGGAGGACTGCGGCTCGTCAGCGCTGGCCTTCGAGCTGCTCGGCTGCGAGCCGGCCGCCGCTGCGGACTTGGCTGCCTGCTTCTCGGCCCCGGCCGGCGCGGCCGATTGCAACTGCCCGGGCTTGGCCTTGCTGCCGGTGAGCGACGGCTTCGGCGCCTGCTCCGGCGCGTCGGACTGCGGCTTCGAGGCACGGGGCGGCGGCGGCGTGTACGCAGCGCCGTTGACGGTCAGGCCGGCTGACGAGAACTTCGAGCTGTTGCGCACGCCCACGCCCTTGACCCGGGTGGCCAGGTCCTGCCAATCCTTGAACGGAGCCTTCTGGCGCTCTTCGATGATCCTGCCGGAGAGCGCGGGGCCGATCCCCTTGATGGCCTCGAGCTCGGCCTGGGACGCGGTGTTGGCGTCCACGGCCGCGAACGCTGCGGCCGCGAACAGGAACAGCAGCGCGGCAAGAATTTTCTTGATCATGGGACTCCTCGAATTTGGTGTGGTGAAGGAGAGATTCCGCGCGGCACCCCGCGCGGCGCGTCATCAACGGCCGCGACTCAAGCCCAGTTGACGAAGGCCGATTGTGCTCCACTGCGCCGCATCGCGGCGCAGCCCGCCATCAGGGCTGCTGCGCCGCCAGCCAGTCGACGTAGGCCTTCACGCCGGTGGCGACGTCGGCGAACGCGTGCTCGCAGCCCGCGGCCCGCAGCTGCGTCAGGTCGGCCTGGGTGTACGACTGGTACTTGCCGACCAGCGCCTCGGGGAACGGGATGTACTCGATCAGGCCCTGGGCCACCAGCGCCGACAGCGGCAGCGCCGCGGCGCCCTTGAGCTCGCGGGCCGCGTTGACCGAGGCGACCGCGACGTCGTTGAACGGCTGCGCGCGACCGGTGCCGAGGTTGAAGATGCCGCTCTTGTCCGGGTGCTGCAGGAACCACAGCTTGACCGCGACCACATCGCCCACCCAGACGAAATCGCGGCTCTGCGCGCCGGGACCGTAGCCGCCGTACTCGCCGAACAGACGCACCTTGCCGGTCTCGCGGAACTGGTTGTGGTGATGGAACGCCACCGAGGCCATGCGGCCCTTGTGCTGCTCACGCGGCCCGTAGACGTTGAAGTAGCGGAAGCCCGCGACTTGCGCGGTGGCGCTCGGCAGCATGCGCCGCACGACGTTGTCGAACAGCAGCTTGGAATATCCGTAGACGTTCAGCGGCTGCTCGAACTGCGGCTCCTCGCGGAACGACGCGCTGCCGCCATAGGTCGCCGCCGAACTCGCGTACAGCAGCCGCGTGCCTTGCGCCTGGCAGGCATCGAGCAGGTCCTTCGAGCAGCGGTAGTTGGTATCCAGCATGTAGCGGCCGTTGTGCTCCATCGTGTCGGAGCACGCGCCTTCGTGCAGCACCGCGTCGACCTTGCCGAACGCGCCCTTCGCGAAGCGGCTGTAGAACTCGCTCTTGTCGAAGTAGTCGCTCAACTGTGCGCCGAGCAGGTTGCGGTATTTGGGTCCGTCGGTCAGGTCGTCGACCGCGATCACATCGTCGATGCCGATCGCGTTCAGGCCATGGACCAGGTTGCTGCCGATCATGCCGGCGGCGCCGGTGACGACGACTTTCATCGGGAGACTTCCTTCGTGGCGGCCGGCGCGAACAGCTCGTCGTACGAGACGCTCGCGGTGCCGAACTTGCCGACGACGATGGCACCGGCGCGGTTGGCGATGGGCATCGCGTCGCGCAGGCTCAGCCCGCAGGCCAGCATCGCGGCCAACGCGGCGATCACGGTGTCGCCGGCGCCGGTGACGTCGAACACCTCGCGCGCCTGCGCCGGCACGCGCACGTGGCCTTGCGCATCGAACAGCGACATGCCTTCTTCCGAACGCGTCAGCAGCAGCGCCTCCAGCCCGAGCTGCCGGCGCAGCACCTCGGCACGTTCGAGCAACTGCGGCTCGCTGCTCCAGGTGCCGATCACCTGTGCGAGCTCGGCGCGGTTCGGCGTGATCACGGTCGCGCCGGCATAGCGGCCGTAGTCGCTGCCTTTCGGATCGACCAGCACCGGCTTGTTCTGCTGCCGTGCCAGCTCGATCATGTGCGGAATGTGGGTCAGCCCGCCCTTGCCGTAGTCGGAGAACAGCACCGCGTCATGCGCGGGCAGCAGCCGCTCGTAGTCGGCGAGCATGCCGGCGAGCACCTCGTGGTCGGGCTGGTTCTCGAAGTCGACGCGGATCAGCTGCTGCGAGCGGCCGATCACGCGCAGCTTGACGATGGTGTAGAGATTCGGGTCGCTGCCCAGCACCGCGGTGACGCCGTCGCTCTCGAGCAGGCCGCGCAGCTTGCGCGCCGGCTCGTCGTCGCCGACGACGGTCAGCAGCGTCGCCTGCGCGCCCAGCGCCTTCACGTTCAATGCGACGTTCGCGGCGCCGCCGAGGCGCTCCTCTTCGCGGTCCACGCGGACCACCGGCACCGGCGCCTCCGGCGAGATGCGCTCGACCGCGCCGAACCAGTAGCGATCGAGCATCGCATCGCCGACGATCAGCACGCGGGCGGCGGCGACGTGGGCGCGATCGGGAGACGGCGAGCTCATCAGAGGTCCTCGAGACGTTGCGGCGGATAGCTGTCCCAGCTCAGGCAGCCGGGGCATTGCCAGAAGTAGTGTTGTGCCTCGAATGCGCAGGCAGCGCAACGGTAGCGGTGCAGCGGCTGCGCCGCGCGGTTCACCGCTTCGCGCACCGGCGCACAGGCTGCGGTGGCCGGGTTGTCGTCGGGCGACTGGCTCAGAAAGGCTTGCGCAGCGGCCAATGTCGGGTAGGTGCGCAGGTGCTGACGCACGCGCTCGCGCTGCTGTGCGGTGTCGGGTTCGAGCGCGCCGATCGCGCTCAGCAGGTCCATCGTCGGCGCGCGCCGGTACAGCTCGAGCAGCCGCTCGTGGGCCGCGGCGGTCTGCCCGGCGGCGACCGCGGCGGCGGCGTAGTCGCGCGCGACGAGGTTGAACGCGGCGGGATGCGTGACCATCAGGGCGCCCCACAGCGTCAGCGCTTCGGCGTGATCGCCGGCGCGCGCCGCGCGCTGTCCGGCCAGCACCAGCGGCCGCGCCGCCTGCGGCGCGGCTTCGCGGGCGCGGCGCATGGCGGCATCCGCTTCGGCGGTCTGCTGCTTGGCATCGGCCTC
>DATCSE010000251.1:0-3659 GCA_036568605.1 Burkholderiaceae bacterium
CGCCGGCGCAGGCCAGCGCTGCCGCCGCGTCGCATTCGTCGTCGTCGGCATGGGTGCCGGCCGCCGCGGCGGTGTCCGCGACCGGGCCGAGCACGATCGCCGCGAACTCGCGCGTGCTGAAGTAAGCCGCAGGGCATCAGAAGCCTGCTGACCTCACGGGGTGACGTCCATGTCTTCCAGTTCCGCTGCGCTGCCCAGCCGCGGCGCGCCGGCTTCGACGCCGGCAGCGCCTGCCGCGGCAGCACCCGCACCGGCTTCGGCCGCTGCGGCGCGCCCGCCGACGTACCCGCCGCTGAAGGGCGGCCAGCTCGTGCTCGGCACGATCGCGCTGTCGCTCGCGACCTTCATGAACGTGCTGGACACGTCGATCGCGAACGTGTCGATCCCGGCGATCTCCGGCGATCTGGGCGTCAGCCCGAACCAGGGCACCTGGGTGATCACGTCGTTCGCGGTCGCCAACGCGATCTCGGTGCCGCTGACCGGCTGGCTCACGCAACGCTTCGGCCAGGTGCGCCTGTTCACCGCGAGCGTGGTGCTGTTCGTGATCGCGTCGTGGCTGTGCGGCCTCGCGCCGAGCATGGGCCTGTTGATCTTCTTCCGCGTGCTGCAGGGCTTCGTCGCCGGGCCGATGATCCCGCTGTCGCAGACGCTGCTGCTGGCGAGCTATCCGAAGGCCATGGCCGGCACCGCGATGGCGATGTGGGCGATGACGGTGCTGGTCGCGCCGGTGGCCGGGCCGCTGCTGGGCGGCTGGATCACCGACAACATCTC
Source organism: Burkholderiaceae bacterium (assembly GCA_036568605.1). Classification (GTDB taxonomy): domain Bacteria; phylum Pseudomonadota; class Gammaproteobacteria; order Burkholderiales; family Burkholderiaceae_C; genus DATCSE01. The sequence continues at coordinate 772 of DATCSE010000251.1, forward strand.
GTGGCCGTGGATCTTCTACATCAACATCCCGGTGGGCATCGTCGCGGCGCTGGTGACCTGGTCGATCTACCACAAGCGCGACCCGGGGCCACGGCGCGTGCCGCTGGACGTGGTGGGCCTGCTGCTGCTGGTGCTGTTCGTCGGCACGATGCAGGTGATGATCGACAAGGGCAAGGAGCTGGACTGGTTCTCGTCGGGGCAGATCGTGACGCTCGGGATCGTGTCGCTGGTGAGCTTCATGTTCTTCCTCGCGTGGGAGCTGACCGACAAGCACCCGATCGTCGACCTGCGCCTGTTCGCGCGCCGCAATTTCCTGTGGGGCACGCTGTCGCTGTCGGTCGCATACGGCCTGTTCTTTGGCAACGTCGTGCTGCTGCCGCTGTGGCTGCAGCAGTACATGGGCTACACGGCCACCTGGGCCGGGCTGGCGACCGCGCCGGTGGGCATCCTCGCGATCCTGCTGTCGCCGTGGGTCGGCAAGAACGTCGGCAAGATCGATCCGCGGCGGCTCGCGACCGTCGCGTTCATCGGCTTCGGTCTGGTGCTGTGGATGCGCTCGCACTTCAACGTGCAGGCCGACTTCCGGACCATCCTGATCCCGACGGTGCTGCAAGGCGCGGCGATGGCGTTCTTCTTCGTCCCGCTGCAGGCCATCCTGTTCTCGGGGCTGACGCCGGACCGGCTGCCGTCGGCCGCGGGCCTGTCGAACTTCGTGCGCATCACCGCGGGCGCGGTCGGCACCTCGCTGTTCACGACGCTGTGGGAGAACCGCGCGAGCCTGCACCACGCGCAGCTCGCCGAGGGCATCAACAACGGCAGCAACGTCGCGATGCAGACGCTGAACCAGCTCGGCGCGGCCGGCTACAGCAGCGAGCAGGCGCTGGCCAGCGTGAACCGGCTGATCGATCAGCAGGCGTTCACGCTCGCGGTCAACGATCTGTTCTGGATGTCGTCGATGCTGTTCTTCGTGCTGATCGTGCTGGTGTGGATGACCAAGCCGCAGCCCAGCGCGGGCGGCGGCGCCGGCGGCGGGGGCGCTCACTGACCTGCCGCGAAGGCGCCGCGGGTCAGATCTTCAACGCGCCGGCGTACCCGGTCATCTCGAGATAGCCGCGGCCGACACGCGTGCCGGTCGCTGCGTCGAGCAGATCGCTGAGGCCTTCCCAGTAGACGGCGCCGGTGCTGCCGCGGCTGTCGAGCTCCTGCGCGTCGAGCAAGGCCTCGACGCGATGCCGGCCGGCCGGCGTCTCGAGCTGCCACTGCACCGGGTAGCTCGCGCCGGACGACGCGCTGCGCCAGACCCGTCCCGGCACGAAACGCACCTCCTCGCTCGCGAAGTTGCGCACGCGGCCGTCTGCAGTGCGCAGGCTGCCGCCGGCATGCACGCTGCTGCCGTCCGCGCGGCGCAGGCGGAACGCGGTGAGCGCGCCGCCGTCGGCCAGGTTGATGCCGATCCAGTCCCAACCCACCGCGCCGGCGGGCAGGAATGCATCGCTCCATTCATGGTCCAGCCAGGCGCGGCCGCCGGTCAGCGCGAGCGTGCGGCCGTCGAGCACGAGCGATCCCTGCGCGGCCAGTTGCGGGCGGCTGTAGTAGCGGCTCGTGTCGCTTGGGGCCGGGCCCTTGCGCGACAAGCCGGCTTCGCCTTGCAGCAGCGGCGGCGCATCGCTGGTCAGCGTGAGCTCGAACGCGAAGCCGGCGTCGCGGCTCGCGACGTTCACGCGATAACGATCGTGTGCGCTCGTGTCGCCGCCGCTGCGTTCGAGTTGCCAGTCGCGCAGCCGCAACCGCGTGTCGCCTACCGCTGCTTCGGCCACGCCGAACCCGGCGCGCGCGATGCGCTGGTCGTGGCGCAGCTTGCGCCCCTCGAGATCGGTCAGCGCGGCATGCGCGAATATCAGCTGCGACGCGGCGAAGCGGCTCGGGTGGTCGGCCGCGATGCCGGTCGCCGAACGGAAGAACGTGATCTGGAAGCCGAACAGCCGCGCGCCGCTTTGCAGGCTGCCGGTGATGTACCACCACTCGGTGCGCGAGTCCGGATGCGAGCCGAAGTCGGCCGGGAAGCGCAGCGCCGGCGCCTCGACTGCCGGCCATGCAGGTATCGGCGCGATCGTGCCGGCGCCGAAGGCGCCGAGGGTGGCCAGGCAGGCTCTGCGTTGCATGGCGCCGAGCATCGCACAGGGCCGGCGGCACGGTTTGACCCTCGGGTCGACGCGGCTGCGCCACGGCCGCCCACTCGCGCGGCCTAGACTTCGCCGCCCGTCATGGAATGCGGCGGGCGCGGCCAACGTACACCGGGCACGAACCCCCGATTCACGACCATTCCCACACCAGAGGAGAACAGCGATGCGCCGATCGATTCCATGGACCACGCTCACCGCGGCCGCGGCCGTCACGTCCGCCGCGTTGGGGCTGGCCGCCTGCGGCGCGATGAGCAGCGGCGGCGGCAGCAAGAGCGAGCTCGGCTTCTTCGTCACGAGCGCGAACCCCGGCAAGGGCGCCGATCTCGGCGGCCTGGCCGGCGCCGACCAGCAGTGCCAGACGCTGGCAGCCGCGGCCGGCGCCGGCGACAAGACCTGGCGCGCCTACCTGAGCACGCAGCCCGCGGGCGGCGCGGCCGGCGTCAACGCGCGCGACCGCATCGGCAAGGGGCCGTGGAAGAACGCGAAGGGCGTGGTCGTGGCGACCGATGTCGCGAACCTGCACAGCGCGAACAACAACATCAACAAGCAGACCGCGCTGACCGAGAAGGGCGACGTGGTCAACGGCCGCGGCGACACGCCGAACCTGCATGACATGCTGACCGGCTCGCAACCCGACGGCACGTTCATCGCCGGCGACGCGAACACGACCTGCGGCAACTGGACGATGAGCAGCGGCGGCGCCGC
>DATCSE010000252.1:0-9412 GCA_036568605.1 Burkholderiaceae bacterium
CATCAGCTCCAGGCCCAGGTAGACCACGAGGAAGTTGTTCGCCGACAGCATCACGTCGATGCCCAGCAGCGTGAACATCGCGAGCGTGAACAGCTCCCCCTTGAGCATGTCGCGCTCGCCGGCATACGGCCGCGCATAGACCAGCGAGACGATCACCGCGATCGCGGCGAACACGCCCAGCAGATGGCCCATCGGGTCGGCGACCACCATGCGCTGCGCGGCGTAGACGGTCGCGCCGTCGTTGAACGCGGCAAGGTGCATCGCGCCGACGACGGCGACCGAGATCAGCGTGAGCCGGTACGTGGGCGTGCGGCGCGGGTCGGTGACCCACAGGTCGACCATGGCGACCACGCACGCCATGGCCAGCAGCACGATATCGGGGTAGACGGCGGACCAGTTCATATCAGTTGCCCAATTTGCTGACCGCGACGTGCTTCAGCAGTTCGCTGACGGACACTTGCATCACGTCGGTGAAGGGCTTCGGGTAGAGGCCCATCCACAGCACCGCGATCGCGAGCAGACCCAGCATCATGAACTCGCGCTGGTTGATGTCCAGCAGCTCCTTCACGTGGTCGTTCGCGACCGCGCCGAAGTAGACCCGCTTGACCATCCACAGCGTGTACGCAGCGCCCGAGATCAGCGCCGTCGCGGCGATCAGCGCAAGCCAGAAGTTGAACTTGACTGCGCCGAGGATCACCATCCACTCGCCGACGAAGCCGGCGGTGCCCGGCAGGCCGCAGTTGGCCATCGCGAACAGCACCGCGAACGCGGCGAACTTCGGCATCGTGTTGGTCACGCCGCCGTAGGCCGCGATCTCGCGCGAGTGCACGCGGTCGTAGAGCACGCCGATGCACAGGAACATCGCGCCCGAGACGAAGCCGTGCGAGATCATCTGCACGATGCCGCCGGCCATGCCGATCTCGTTGAAGATGAAGAAGCCGAACGTCACGAAGCCCATGTGCGCGATCGACGAATACGCGACCAGCTTCTTCATGTCGTTCTGCACCAGCGCCACCAGGCCGATGTAGACGACGGCGATCAGCGAGATCGCGGCGATGAACCAGGCCCACTGGTGGCTCGCATCGGGCGTGATCGGCAGCGAGAAGCGCAGGAAGCCGTATGCGCCCAGCTTCAGCATGATGGCCGCCAGCACGACGGAGCCGCCGGTCGGCGCCTCGACGTGGGCATCGGGCAGCCAGGTGTGCACCGGCCACATCGGCACCTTGACCGCGAACGCGAGGAAGAACGCGAAGAACAGCAGGGTCTGCGCGAGCGAGCCCAGCGGCAGCTTGTGCCAGGTCAGGATGTCGAAGCTGCCGCCCGACTTGTAGTACAGGTAGATCAGCGCGACCAGCATCAAGAGCGAGCCGGCCAGCGTGTACAGGAAGAACTTGAACGCCGCGTAGACGCGCCGCGGGCCGCCCCAGACGCCGATGATGATGTACATCGGGATCAGCGTGGCCTCGAAGAACACGTAGAACAGCAGCCCGTCGAGCGCGGCGAACACGCCGATCATCAGGCCCGACAGGATCAGGAACGCGCCCATGTACAGGTTGATGCGGTCGTTGATCACCTCCCAGGCCGAGATCACGACGATCACCGTGATGAACGCGGTCAGCGGGATGAACCACATCGACAGGCCGTCGACACCCAGGTGGTAGTAGACGTTGAAGCGCTCGATCCAGGGTGCCTTTTCCTGGAACTGCATTGCGGCGGTCGACGTGTCGAAGCCGGTGATCAGCGGGATCGTCACGACCAGGCTGACGACGGACGCGATCAATGCCAGCCAGCGCACCGTGCGCGCGTGCTCCGGCCGGCCCAGCGCCAGCAGCACGGCGCCCGAGAGGATAGGCACCCAGATGGCCAGACTCAACAAACCCATGTTTCTTGTTCTCCGTGCGCGGCGCGCGGTTCTTCCGGCGATCGGCCTAGCGGCCGATGCCGCCGGACAGGTAGGCCTTCAGGTCGGGCCACAACTGCCAGGTCATCAGGCTGATGACGCCGACGATCATCACCAGCGCATACCAGTACAGATACCCGCTCTGCAGGCGGCGGCCCAGCGACGCGATGCCGCCGACCGCATCGGCCGAGCCGTTCAGCGCGCCGTCGATCACCGCCTCGTCGCCGCCCTTCCAGAGCCCGCGCCCGAGCGCACGCGCTGCCGGCGCGATCAGGTTCTCGTTGATCCAGTCCATGTAGTACTTGTTCTCGAGGATCGTGACGATGGGCTTGAACGCACGCGCGATCGCCGCCGGAACCGCCGGGTTCACGAGGTAGCAGTACCAGGCCACGACGACGCCGGCCAGCGCGAGCCAGAACGGCAGCGAGGTCAGCGCATGCACGGCCATCGCGCCCGCGCCATGGAAGCCCTTCGCAAGCTCCTCCATCGCCGGGTGACGCTCGAGGTTGACCGCGATCGAATCCTTGAAGAAGTCGCCGAACAGCATCGGGCCTATCGTCAGATAGCCGATGATCACCGACGGGATCGCCAGCGCCACCAGCGGCACCCACACGACCGCCGGCGACTCGTGCGGCTCGTGCACGTGGACATGGCCGTGCTCGTCCGGATGATCGTGCTCGCCCGGGAACGGCTTGTGGCGGAAGCGTTCTTCGCCGTGGAACACGAGGAAGTACATGCGGAACGAGTAGAACGCCGTGACGAACACGCCGGCCGCGACCGCAAAGTACGCGAAGCCGGAACCCCACAGATGGCTCTCGTGCACCGCCTCGATGATCGAGTCCTTCGAATAGAAGCCGGCGAACAGCGGCGTGCCGATCAGCGCGAGCGAACCCAGCAGCGACGTGATCCACGTGATCGGCATGTACTTGCGCAGGCCGCCCATGTTGCGGATGTCCTGGTCGTGGTGCATGCCGATGATCACCGAGCCGGCGCCGAGGAACAGCAGCGCCTTGAAGAACGCGTGCGTCATCAGGTGGAACACGCCGACCGAGTAGGCCGAGGCGCCGAGCGCAACCGTCATGTAGCCCAGCTGCGAGAGCGTCGAATACGCGACCACGCGCTTGATGTCGTTCTGGATCACGCCGAGGAAACCCATGAACAGCGCGGTGATCGCGCCTATCGTCATCACGAACGACAGCGCGGTGTCCGACAGCTCGAACAGCGGCGACATGCGGGTGACCATGAAGATGCCCGCGGTCACCATCGTCGCCGCGTGGATCAGCGCCGAGATCGGGGTCGGGCCTTCCATCGAGTCGGGCAGCCAGACGTGCAGCGGGAACTGCGCGCTCTTGCCCATCGCGCCGATGAACAGGCAGATGCAGATCACCGTGATCAGCATCCAGTCCGAATGCGGGAAGGTCAGCTTCGCGAGCTCGGCACCGCGGGCGAACGCCTCGCCGTAGTTCAGCGTGCCGGCGTACGCCACGATCAGGCCGATGCCCAGGATGAAGCCGAAGTCGCCCACCCGGTTGACGAGGAAGGCCTTCAGGTTGGCGAAGATCGCGGTCGGCTTCTTGTACCAGAAGCCGATCAGCAGGTAGCTCACGAGGCCCACCGCCTCCCAGCCGAAGAACAGCTGCAGGAAGTTGTTGCTCATCACGAGCATCAGCATCGAGAACGTGAACAGGCTGATGTAGGCGAAGAAGCGCTGGTAGCCCGGGTCTTCTTCCATGTAGCCGATGGTGTAGATGTGCACCATCAGCGACACGAAGGTCACGACCACCATCATCATCGCGGTCAGGCCGTCGATCAGGAAGCCGATCTCCATCTTCAGGCCGCCGATCTGCATCCACTCGTAGATCGTCGCGTTGAAGCGAGCGCCGTCGAGCACCGCGAGCAGGGTCTGGATCGAGATCACGAGCGAGATCGCGACGCCGATGCAGGTGATCCAGTGCGCGCCGCGCCGGCCTATGGTCTTGCCGAACAGGCCCGCGGCCACCGCGCCGACCAGCGGCGCGAGCGGGACGATGGTCAGCAGCGTGGGATTCAAGGTGCTTGCCATCGCGTCAGCCCTTCAGCGCGTCGAGCTCGTCGACGTTGATCGTCGCGCGGTTGCGGAACAGCACGACCAGGATCGCCAGCCCGATCGCCGACTCGGCGGCCGCGACCGTGAGGATGAAGAACACGAACACCTGCCCGGCCATCGGGTCGGAGCGGCCCGGGTCCAGGTAGTGCGAGAACGCGACGAAGTTCAGGTTGACCGCGAGCAGCATCAGCTCGATCGCCATCAGCAGCACGATCAGGTTCTTGCGGTTCAGGAAGATGCCGATCACCGACAGCGCGAACAGGATCGCGCCCAATGACAGGTAGTGGCCTAGCGTCACCGGACCGAGGTTCATTTCTTTTCTCCTCCCGCCGCAGCGGCGGCGGCAACGGCCGGTTCGGGCGGTGCCTCGACCGTCGGCGGAAGCTTGATCACGCGCACCCGGTCGGCCTTGCGGGCCCGCACCTGCACCGACGGGTTCTGGTAGCGCGAATCCTTGCGACGGCGCAAGGTCAGCGTGATCGCCGCGATGATCGCGACCAGCAGCAGCACCGCGGCGATCTGCAGCGGGTACAAATACTTGGTGTAGACCTCGATGCCCAGCAGCTTGGTGTTGCCGAGCTTCAGCGCGGCCGCGTCGGCCACCGGCGCATCGGACAGGTTGAAGCCGGGGATCAGCACCGCGGCCATCTCGAGCGCGATGATCACGCCGACCAGCGCCGCCACCGGGAAGTGGTTCCAGAACCCCTGGCGCAATTGGTCGACGCCCATGTCGAGCATCATCACGACGAACAGGAACAGCACCATGACTGCGCCGACGTAGACCAGCACCAGCACGATCGCGAGGAACTCGGAGCGCAGCAGCATCCAGACGCAGGCCGCGTTGAAGAACGCGAGCACCAGGTACAGCGCCGCGTAGACCGGGCTGCGCGCGGTGATCACGCGGAACGCCGCGAACAGCAGCACCGCCGAGAAGATATAGAAGAGCGCGGTATTGATGGCCATGTTGTTTCTTGCGCGAAGGCGTAGCCGCGACGGCGGGAGCCGCTGCGGCCCCGCGTGCGTCGGCGTCAGCGATATTTCGCGTCCGCCTCCTTGGCTGCGGCGATTTCCTTTTCGTAGCGGTCGCCGACCGCCAGCAGCATGTCCTTCGTGAAGTACAGGTCGCCGCGCTTCTCGCCGTGGTATTCGAAGATGTGGGTCTCGACGATCGAGTCGACCGGGCAGCTCTCCTCGCAGAAGCCGCAGAAGATGCACTTGGTCATGTCGATGTCGTAGCGGGTCGTGCGGCGCGTGCCGTCGGCGCGCACGTCGGACTCGATCGTGATCGCGAGCGCCGGGCAGACCGCCTCGCACAGCTTGCAGGCGATACAGCGCTCCTCGCCGTTCTCGTAGCGGCGCAGTGCATGCAGGCCGCGGAAGCGCGGGCTCAGCGGCGTCTTCTCTTCCGGGAACTGCACCGTGATGTGCGGCGAGAGGAAGTGCCGACCGGTCAGCATCAGCCCCTTGAAGAGCTCGGTCAGCATCAGGCTCCCGAGCACGCCTTTGATCGAAGCAACGGCAGACATGGCGAACTCTCTAAACGATCACTTCCAGATGTTCCACGGCGACTGGATCCACAGCCCGACGACCACCAGCCACACCAGCGTGATCGGGATGAAGATCTTCCAGCCCAGCCGCATGATCTGGTCGTAGCGGAAGCGCGGGAAGGTCGCGCGCACCCACAGGAACATGGTCACCGCGCAGAAGGTCTTGGCGAACAGCCAGAACCAGTTCCAGAACCACATCGACTTGACGATCCAATCGGGCGTCGCCATGCCGAACAGCGAGAACGAGACCGGCGCCTGCCAGCCGCCCAGGAACATCACGACCGCGAGGCACGACACCAGGATCATGTTCGCGTACTCGGCCAGGAAGAACATCGCGAAGGCCATGCCCGAGTACTCGATCATGTGGCCCGCGACGATCTCCGACTCGCCTTCGACCACGTCGAACGGCGCGCGGTTGGTCTCGGCCAGGCCGGAGATGAAGTAGACGCCGAAGATCGGCAGCAGCGGCAGCCAGTTCCACGACAGGAACGTGATGCCGTGCGACGCGAACCAGCCCTTGCCCTGGCCGACCACGATGTCGGTCATGTTCAGGCTGCCGGTCACCATCAGCACGACGACCAGCGCGAAGCCCATCGCGATCTCGTACGACACCATCTGCGCCGAGGCGCGCAACGCGCCGAGGAAGGCGTACTTCGAGTTCGAAGCCCAGCCGGCGATGATCACGCCGTAGACCTCGACCGAGGTCACCGCCATCAGGTACAGCAGCCCGGCGTTGATGTTCGCGAGCGCCGCGTCGGGGCCGAACGGGATCACGACCCACGCGGCCAGCGCCGGCATGATGGTCATCACCGGGCCGAGCAGGAACAGCCGCTTGTTCGACGCGGTCGGCAGGATGATCTCCTTGAAGATCAGCTTGACCGCGTCGGCGATCGGCGTCAGCAGGCCCAGCGGGCCGACACGGTTCGGACCGGGGCGGATCTGCGTCCAGCCGATGGCCTTGCGCTCCCACAGCGTCAGGTAGGCGACGCAGATCATCAGCGGCAGCAGCAGCGCGACGATCTTGACGACGTTCCAGACCAGCGGCCAGATCGGGCCGAACACGGAGCTGCCGAATTGGGTGATCGTGTCCATGGCGATCAGGCCTTTGCGACGGTGACGGTGCCGAACATCGCGCCCAGCGTCGCGGTCGACTCATGACCGGCGCTGACGCGGATGACGTTCTCGGCCAGGGTGGCGTCCACGCGTGCCGGCAGCACCGCATAGGCCTCGCCTTGCGCGATGCGCACTTGCGCGCCGTTCGTCAGGCCCAGGCTGGTCCACAGCGACGCCGGCAGGCTCGCGACCGGTGGCCGCCCGTCGGCCGTGTGCTGCAGCGGACCGGCGCGGCGCACCAGCGAATCGGTGGCGTAGATCGGCACGTCGGCGATGCGCTCGAGCGCACCGGCGGGCACGGAGCCGGCGGCCGGCGCACCATCGTTGCCGTAGACCTTGTTGTCGAGCCGGGCCGCGACCGTCGCCGGATCGCCCAGCGCCTCGGCGCGCACCTCCTCCGAGGTCTCGAACTCGAAGCCGGACAGCCCCAGCGTGTTGCCCAGCACGCGCAGCACCTTCCACGCCGGACGCGTCTCGCCCAGCGGACGCACGACACCGTGAAAGCTCTGCACGCGCCCCTCGGCACTGACGAAGGTGCCGGAGGTTTCGGTGTACGGCGCGATCGGCAGCAGCACGTCGGCGATGTCCAGGCCCGCGCTCTTGAACGGTGTCAGCGCGACCACCATGTCGGCCGCGCCCAGCGCCGCACGCGCGGCCGCGGCATCCGCCGCGTCGAGCGCCGGCTCGAGGTTCAGCAGCAGCGCAGCCTTCAGCGCGCCGCCCGGGGCGGCGCCGAGCATCTGCGCCGCGTTCAGCCCGCCCTTGCCCGGCAGCGCCCGCACCAGCTGCGCGCCGACGCTGTTCGCGGCTTCGGTCAGGTAGCCGACGCTGGCGCCGGTCTGCGCGGCGATCCAGCTCGCGAGCGCGAGCAGCTCGCCCGCCTGCGGATGCTGGGCCGCCGCGTTGCCGAGCAGGACGGCCTTGCGCTCGCCGCTCAGCAGCGACGCCGCGACCGCCTTGGCCGCGTCGGTGGCGGTACCGTGCGCCGGCGCCGCGACGCCGGTGGCGGCGCCGACCGCGACCGCGATGTCGCCCAACGCCTGCACCCAGCCGCTGGGCGCGACGCTTTGCTGCGACGCCATGGTCATCAGCCAGTCGTCATGCAGCGCATGCAGGCCGTGCACCTGCGCACCCTTGCGTGCGGCCTGGCGGATGCGCTGCGCGAGCAGCGGATGATCCTTGCGCAGGAACGAGCCGACCACCAGCACGCGCTGCAGGCTGGTCAGGCTTGCGATCGACGTGCCCAGCCAGCGCGCGTTGCCGGCGGCAGCGCTGTTCGAGAAATCGGCATGGCGGGTGCGGACGTCGATGTTCTCGCTGCCCAGGCCGCGCACCAGCTTCGCGAGCAGGTGCAGCTCCTCGACCGTGCTGTGCGCGGCGGCCAATGCACCGATGCTCTTCGCGCCGTGCTCGGCGGAGATCTGTGTCAGGCCGCGGCTCACGTATTCGAGCGCGGTCGGCCAGTCGACCTGTTTCCATTCGCCGCCCTGCTTCAGCATCGGCGTGGTCAGGCGATCGTCGCCGTTCAGCGCCTCGTACGCGAAGCGGTCGCGGTCGGCGATCCAGCACTCGTTGACGTCTTCGTTCTCGAGCGGCACGACGCGCATCACCTGGTGGTTCTTGACCTGCACGATCAGGTTCGTGCCGGTGCTGTCGTGCGGGCTCACGCTCTTGCGGCGCGACAGTTCCCAGGTGCGGGCGCTGTAGCGGAACGGCTTGCTGGTCAGCGCGCCGACCGGGCACAGGTCGATCATGTTGCCCGACAGCTCGGAGTCCACCGTCTCGCCGACGATGGTCGTGATCTCGGAGTGCTCGCCGCGGTGGATCATGCCCAGCTCCATCACGCCGGCCACCTCCTGGCCGAAGCGGACGCAGCGCGTGCAGTGGATGCAGCGGTTCATCTCCTCCATCGAGATCAGCGGGCCGACGTTCTTGTGGAACACGACGCGCTTCTCTTCGTCATAGCGCGAGGTCGAACCGCCGTAGCCGACCGCCAGATCCTGCAGCTGGCACTCGCCGCCCTGGTCGCAGATCGGGCAGTCCAGCGGATGGTTGATCAGCAGGAACTCCATCACGCCCTTCTGCGCCTGCACCGCCTTCGGGCTCTTGGTGCGCACGATCATGCCCTGCGTGACCGGCGTCGCGCAGGCGGGCATGGGCTTGGGCGCCTTCTCGACGTCGACCAGGCACATGCGACAGTTCGCCGCGATCGAGAGCTTCTTGTGGTAGCAGAAGTGCGGGATGTAGGTGCCCGCCTTGTCGGCCGCATGCATCACCATGCTGCCTTCGGCGACCTCCACCTTCTTGCCGTCGAGTTCGATTTCGATCATGTTGAGGGAACCAGATCAGACGTAAGTCGGCACCAGGCAGTGCTTGTGCTCGACGTGGTGCACGAACTCGTCGCGGAAGTTCTTGATCATCGCGCGCACCGGCATCGCCGCGGCATCGCCCAGCGCGCAGATCGTGCGGCCCTGGATGTTGTCGGCCACCGAGTTCAAGAGGTCGATGTCTTCCATGCGGCCCTGGCCGTTCTCGATGCGCTCGACCATGCGGAACAGCCAGCCGGTGCCTTCGCGGCACGGCGTGCACTGGCCGCAGCTCTCGTGCATGTAGAAGTACGACAGGCGCAACAGGCTCTTGACCATGCAGCGGGTGTCGTCCATCACGATCACGGCGCCCGAGCCCAGCATCGAGCCGGCCTTCGCGATGGCGTCGTAGTCCATCGTGCAGTCCATCATCGCCGCGGCGGTCAGCACCGGTGCCGAC
>DATCSE010000253.1:0-9708 GCA_036568605.1 Burkholderiaceae bacterium
GGCTACCTGCAGGTCTACGACCACCGCCGCGAGCGCGCCGGCTACGTGCTCGCGTCCCAGGTGCGCGGCACCGCGCTCGCGCCCGATGAAGCGCCGGCCCTGCTTGCGGTGCTGCGCTTCGTGCGCGACACGCCCGGCGCCGAGGCGCTGGGCATCGCCTACGCGGCCGCGTACCTGAAGGCCGCGCCGGCCGATGCGATCACTGCCGAGCCGTTCGATGCGCTCGCGAGCCTGGCCGAGCGACTCGCGCAACGGGCGTCGGTGCGCCAGCTCAACGGCAAGGCCAGCGATGCACTGGCCGCGCACCTCGAGCTTGCACGCTCGTACGGCGTGCAGTTCGCGAGCTTCGAGGTCGACGGGGCCGTGCGGCTCTGCTACGACGGCGACGCCTACCGTCGCGTGTTCGCACTGCCCGGCAGCGCCGAGCAGCGCGCCCGCGCGGCCTTGGCGCTGACCCGCCACGACTGCATCGCCCCCGACCTGGCCCCGCTGGCCCGCATCCAGCTCGACACCTGGCGCGCCGAGGTGCTGGACCGGCTGGATGCCGCGCAATGGCAGCAGCTCTCAGCACCGCTGAAGAACCGCGTGCGGCTGCGCCGTGCCGGCGTCTGGTCGGCGATCGCCTTCGAGCGGTCGCGCCAGGGCGATGCGATCGCGGCCGCCGCCGCCGCACAGCGCGCGATCGGCGACCTCGCCGCGATCGACAAGAACGAGCTCGCCGATGGCGACGGCATCGCCTACACCGACGCGGCACTGCGTGTGGGCGCGGCGCGCTGGGCCGCGCTGCCGGCTCCGGCATCGACGGTCGAAGTCTCGACGGTCACCGCCGGCCGTGCCGCCGCGCGCAGCAAACCGACGATCATCACCGCCCCCGGCCAGCCGGGCGAGACCTGCGCACTGCTCGTCGATGCGACCCACGGCGCCGATGCGCCGCTCGCCAAGCGCTGCAGCTACGGTGTGATCTGGGCTGCTTCGGCCAGCACGCGCGCCGACGGACGCGCGGTCGCGCTTGCGGCGCAGCCGCTGGCCGGCTGGCGCGAGCTGTGGGTGTTCCGCCGCGAAGGCGCCAACAACGCCTGGAGCGTCGCGGTGCTGCCGCCGGCCGCGAGCAACCCCGAGCTCGGGTACGTCGAGTTCGCCGGCTGGGTGCCGGGCAGCGACAAGCTGCTGCTTGCCCGCGAAGCCCGCATCGACGGCCGCTACCAGCGCAGCTTCGAGGTCGCGAACGTCACGACCTTGAACACCGAGAAGCAGGCCCGCGCGCCCGCGCAGCTCGCGCTGTTCGACAAGTGGCAGGACCCGGCCTGGAAGCGCTCGACCGTGATGCTGCGGTGACCGACGGCGCGCTCAGTCGTCGCGGAACACGAACGGCACGATGTCCCACAGCACATGCGCGAGCACCACCGGCCACAGCTGCACGGTGCGCGCGTAGTACAGCGCGAACACGAGGCCGACCGCGAACACCCACAACGCGCCCAGCGGACCCTGGTACAGGTGGTAGCTCAGCCGCACCAGGGTCGGCACGCCCAGCGCGATCGCAAGGCCGAAGCCGCGCAGCGCGCGCGCCAGGAAGCCGAGCAGGAAGACTTCCTCGAAGGCCCCGTTGACGAACGCGGTCGCGATCAGCACCGGCATCGAGATGTTCGCCTGGGCCACCATGCGCTCGATCGGCTGCGGCTCGGCCGGGCCGGCGGCGAGCGCGAACGGCGCGACCAGCAGCCAGCCGACCAGCCATGCCGCGAAGAACAGCCCGATGCCGGCGATGCCGCCGCGCAGCGTCGGCGTCGGCAGCAGCCGCGCGATCGCGAACCCGCGCAGGTGCAGGAAGGCCAGCGCGACGCCGCCGAGCAGCAGCTCGGTCCCGATCAGCCACAGCAAGCTGGCATCGCTGAACTCGGCGTTCGCGCGGAACTCGCCGGCCACCGCTTGCAGCGACGTGGCGATGGACAAGCCGAAGCAGATCGCGATCACGACCGCCGCTTCGAACGGCGTGGTGGTGGAACGCGTGGCGGATGGGGTCATGCGGAAGGCGTGGGCGTGATGGGGCGGCAGGCACGCCAGAATCGCGCAACGTTCGTCGCAGCGCCTGCAGGATACGCATCATGCCCCAGCACATCGGCATCGTCGGCTGCTCCGCGGAAGGCGCGGCGCTGTGTTATCGAACGATCTGCATCGAAGGCGCATCCTTCGTCGGCACGAAGCACGGGCACCCGGAGGTGTCCATCCACACCGCGTCGTTGGCCGACTACACGCGGCTGATCGAGCGCGACGACTGGCCCGGCGTCGGCGCGCTGATGCTCGAATCCGCGCGCAAGCTCGCGGCGGCCGGCGCCGAGTTGCTGATCTGCCCGGACAACACGATCCACCAAGCGTTCGACCACGTCGCGCCGCGCTCGCCGCAGCCATGGCTGCACATTGCCGAGGTCGTGGCCGACGAGGCCGCGCGCCGCGGCTACCGGCGCATCGGACTGACCGGGACACGCTGGCTGGTCGACAGCGAGGTGTACCCGCAGAAGTTCGCCGCGCGCGGGCTGGAAGCGGTTCGGCCGAGCATCGCCGAGCGCGACGAGATCCATCGCATCATCATGGACGAGCTGGTTCGCGGCGTCTTCGCACCCGCGGGCGTCGCGTACCACCAGCGCGTGATCGCGCGGCTGCGCGACGACGAGGGCTGCGATGCGGTCGTGCTCGGCTGCACCGAGATCCCGCTGATCATCGACGACACGAACTCGCCGCTGCCGACGCTCGATTCGACCCGCCTGCTCGCACGTGCCGCGCTGCGGCGTGCGACCGGCGCGGCGTGATCGAGCGGCCGGCCGTCAAAGCGTCGGCAAACGTTCGAAGCCGTCGGCGCGCGCGAACGGCGGCGGCACCGCACGAAGCTCCAGCTCATCGACCAGCGCGACCGGGTTGCCGTCGCGCAGCCACTCGCACATCGCCTCGAGCTGCGCCGGCGTGCCTTGCAGCATCGCCTCGACCGAGCCGTCCAGGCGGTTGCGGACCCAGCCGGTCACGCCCAGCGCACGCGCCTGCTGCACGCAGGTTTCGCGAAAGCCGACGCCCTGCACGCGGCCGTGCACGCGCGCGAGGCGGCATTCGATCGGGCCCGGCGCCGGGTCACCGTGAAGTTGCTCGCGAGAGGTCATCGTGCCGCCGAGCATACGTCCGGCGCGATGGCCCTGCATCCGTCGGCCCGGTTCAGCGGCCGGTGTACCCGAGCAGACGGGCGGGCAGGAACAGCAGCGCGCGGATCACGCCGAACAGCGCCTCGAACACGATGCCGACGAGGCGAAACGGCAGCGACAGCAGCCAGGCGAGCGGCAGCAGCACGATCACCAGCAGCGCCAGCGGCCAGCAGACGACCAGCAGCAGGCACCAGGCGATCAGCGTCAGGAGGGTCTTCATCGGGTGGGGACCGGTCAGCGCGGCAGCGTCGACGCAACATCGCGTCGGATGCACTGTAGGAGCGCCGCGCATCCCGCGACAGCGGCCTGCGATGAAGGGCGCGAAACGCGCGACGAACTGCGATCCCAGGCGGATCGAGGGTCGCGTTCGCGTCCGCCCGGATAATGCCCGCGCGGCCGTCGCTCAAGTTTGACGCGAACCGATTCTCGGATCGACTTCGCACCACGGGGTACCCCCGTGGTTGTTGTCTTGTTGACGCCATCCGTGGCATGAGCCCCGTGGCGATGCTCGCCAGACCGCTCACGCATCACCCGCAGGTTGAGCGGCGTGCCGCACCCGACGACGACAAGCCGAGATGCCGACCGTCCACAGACTCACCGCCTTGGCGCTGGCCCGCGCGATGCTCGCGGGCCCACCCGATGCCGCCGGCCTGGCGGCCCGCCTGCATGTCTGCCTCGGCACCCGAGATTCCGCCTGGTGCCGCCCGCTGGCGGATCGTTGTGCGCGCCTGCCCGGCGAACATTGGCGCCGCCTGACGGCACGCACGCTCGCGACGCTGATCGAGCGCGACGCCGGCTACCTGCGCGCCTGGTCGACGGAAGACACGCGGCCGAATGTCAGGCGCTACATCCTGCGTACCGCGACCCGCATGCAGCCGCCGCCGCTCGGGCTCGACCGATGCCACGTCCCGGACTGGCCGCACACGGCCGCACTCGCCCGCTGGCTAGACGTGCCGGATGCCGGCATGTGGCGCCTGACGCGTCCCGCCGCCTGGCAGCGCCGCGCCCCACTGGGCGAACAGCACTACCGCTACCACCTGCTGGCCAAGCGCCGCGGCGGATGGCGTCTGCTCGAGGAGCCGCAGCCGCATCTGATGGCCTTGCAGCGGCGCCTGCTCGACGACTTGCTCGATCGCATCCCACCGCACCAGGCCGCTTGCGGTTATGCACGCGAGCGCTCGGTGCTCGATCATGCGCGGGCGCACCGCGGCCAGGCGGTGGTCCTGAAATTCGACCTGCAGGACTTCTTTGCGTCGGTGCGCGCGTCGCGCGTTCACGCGCTGTTCGCCACGCTGCGTTATCCGGCGCCGGTCGCACGCGAGCTCGCGGCACTGTGCACGACGGCCACCCCGGAGCCGGTGCTGCGCCGTATGCACGAAGACGGCCAACTGAGCTGGCCGCAGCTGCAGCGCCTGCGCGATCCGCACCTGCCGCAGGGCGCGCCGACTTCGCCCGCGCTGGCGAATCTGTGCGCGTTCCGTTTCGACCTGCGTTTGGACGGCCTGGCCCATGCACTCGGCGCGCGCTACACGCGTTACGCGGACGACATCGTGCTGTCCGGCGACCGCGCCTTGCGTGACGCCTCGCCGCGGATCGAAGCCTGGGTCGCGCGGATCGCGATCGAAGAAGGCTTTGCGCTGAACCATCGCAAAACCCGGTGCCTGGTCGCCGCGCAGCGGCAAACGGTGTGCAGCATCGTCGTGAACCGGCACCCGAACCTGCCGCGGGCCGAGTTCGATCGCCTCAAGGCGATCCTGCATCGCTGCGCGACACAGGGGCCGGCCGCGCAGAACCGCGAGGCCCGAGCGGATTGGCGCGAACACCTGCGCGGCCGCGTGGCGTGGGCTGAGCAAGTCAATCCGCAGAAAGCGCAGCGGCTGAGGCGCCTCTTCGAGCAGATCGACTGGAGCCGTTGAACGGCGAACACAGTGTGTCGACAACCACGCGCCCCCGGTCGATTAACAAAGTAGGCAATTGCAAAATCGGCGCCCGCAACCGCTGACCGGCATCGCGACTCGGAGGTACGATGCCCACGCATCCTGAGCACGACGCCGGCTCGACCAGAGCCCGAACGACAACGACGATGCGCCTGGCCTTGTTCGATCTCGACCACACGCTGTTGAGTGCCGACAGCGATGTGCAGTGGTGCGAGTTCCTGATCGGCGAGGGCCGGCTCGACGCCCCGTTTGCCGAGCAGTACCGGCTGGTCGCCTCGCACTACGACGCGGGCACCGTCTCGCCGATCGACTACTGCCACTTCCACGCCGCGACGCTGGCGGGCTACTCGGTCGAGGAGTTGCGCCCGTTGCGCGAGCGCTTCTTCCGCGACTGGATACGGCCGCACATCCCGGTTGATGCCCGCGAGCTGCTGCGGCGCTGCCGGGCGCGCGACGAGACGCTGGTGCTGACCACCGCGACGAACCGCGTCGTCAGCGAGCTGACCGCGCAGGACCTCGGCGTCGACCACTACCTGTGCACCGAGCTGGAGTTGGCCGACGGCCGCTACACCGGCCGCACCTGCGGGACGTTGAACATGCGCTCCGGCAAGGTCGAGCGGGTGCGCCAGTGGCTGCAGGAGACGAACCAGCCTGAGGCGCTGCTGCACGAAGCGAGCTTCTACACCGACTCGATCAACGACCTGGCGCTGCTCAGCGCCGTGCGCAAACCCATCGTGGTCGACCCCGATTCCCGACTCGAAGCCACCGCGCTTCGCAAGGGCTGGACCGTGCTGCGCCTGCACCGCCCGCTGTTCAAGCCCACGCCCGAAGCGCCGCGCATCGACCTGCGTGCCGCGGTGCCGGAAGCGCCGCGTGCCGTCGAACGCCGCGCGCGCGAACGCGAGTGAGCGGGCCTTCCGCCGTCGCGAGCTGGCGGAGCCGGGCCCTGCGGGTGGGCCTGAGCTTCTACGTCACCAATGGCCTGTCCGCCGCGCTCGGGCTCGCGCTGATCTCGGTCGCGATGCACCTGGGTGCCGGTGAGTTCGCGGCCGCCGCCGCGCTGGTCGGCGTGATCGTCGTGATCCCGCCGGACCAGCCGGCCCCGCGCCGCGGCAAGTTCCGCCAGTTGCTGCCGGCGGCGCTGATCGGCCCGCCGCTGTTCTTCGCGATGCAGTGGTTGCACGGCGACATGCTGCGCACCAGCGCGCTGCTGGTGCCGGCTGCGTTCGTCGCGTTCCTCGCGGCGGCCTGGGGGCGGCGCGGCCTGCCGATCTCGATGTCCATCATGTTCGCGATGCTGTTCTCGATCGCGACGCCGACGCCGCCGGACCGCGCGACCGCGATCTCGACCAGCCTGTACTTCACGCTGGGCGCATTCGCGTACGTCGTCTACGCAACGCTCGCGAACCTGCTGCTGAACGCTCGCTACCGCGTGACGATGCTGGCCGACACGCTGCTCGCCGTCGCGGCGCTGATGCGCACGCAGGCGGCGCGGTTTGCGCCCGGCCCGGCCGATGCGGCCGCACCCGCGGGCAGTGCGCCGGTGCTGGGCCTGCTGCTGCGCCAGCAGGCAGCGCTCGCCGACCAGTTGCAGGCGGCACGCGACATCGTGCTCGAGTCGCCGCGCACTCCGCGCCGCCAGCAGCTCGCCGGCATGCTGCTGGCCGTGCTCGAGCTGCGCGACCACCTGGTCGCCTGCGAGCTGGACCTCGAGACGCTGCGCGATCCGCCCGAGCATGTGCCGGTGCTGGACACGCTGCGCCGCGAGCTCGAGACGCTCGCGCTGCAGCTGGAGATGCTGACCGACGCGCTGCTGATCGGCCGCACGCCGGCCGCCTTCGATGCCACCGGCACGCAGGCGCTGCGCGAACGTGTCGCCGCCGCGATGACGCTGGCGCAGCGCGATCCGCCGATGGCCGCGCGCGATGCCGACGACGCGTCTGCTTCGGAAGGCGCCACGCCGGCGTCTAGCGAACTGCTGGCGCGCAGCCTGGTCGCGCGGGTCGGCCACATCGCCGACGAAGTTCGCCGCCTCTGCGAGCTCGCGCGCGGCGATGCGAAGCCCGATCTGGCCGTCGTGCGCGCCGCCTGGCAGCTGTTCACCAGCCCGACCACCTGGTCGTGGCAGCCGCTCGGCAGTCTGTGGCGCTGGGACGCGCCGCCGCTGCGGCATGCGATCCGCGCCGCGCTCGCGATCGGCGCCGGCCAGGTGCTGGCGCTCGCGCTGCCGTGGGGCACGCACGACTACTGGATCCTGCTGACGATCACGGTCGTGTTGCGCGGCAGCTTCGCGCAGACGCTGGAGCGCCGCAACATCCGCGTCGCCGGCACGCTGCTCGGCTGCGTGCTGGCCGGCGCCTTGCTCGCGCTGCGCGCGCCGCTGGGGGTGCTGCTGGTGGTCGTCACGCTGGCGCAGGGCATCGCGCATGCGTTCGCGGTGCGCCGCTATCTGGTCACGGTGATCGCGGCAACGCTGCTCGCGCTGCTGCAGGCGCATCTGCTGAACACCGGCGTGAGCCCGGTCTTCGAGGTGGCCGAGCGCATCGCCGACACGCTGGTCGGCGTCGCGATCGCGTGGGCCTTCAGCTACGTGCTGCCGTCGTGGGAGCGCACGCAGATCCCGGCGCTGGTGCGGCGCACGCTGCGCGCGCAGGCGCACCACGCGCAACTCGCACTGGGCCTGGGCCAGCTCGACGCGGTCGACAACGAATCGGAGGTCGGTTGGCGGCTCGCGCGCCGCGAGGTCTACGACAGCCTGTCGGCGCTGGTGCAGGCGACGCAGCGCTCGTTGTCCGAGCCGCGCGCGGTGCGCCCGCCGCTGCCGGCGCTCGAGCGCCTGATCGCGCACAGCTACCAGCTGCTCGCACAGCTGACCGCGGTGAAGACGATGCTGCTGCTGCGCCGCGGCCGGCTGAACGCCGAGCAGATCCGCGCGCCGCTGCGCGATGCGGCGCAGGCGATCGCGGCACGGTTGGCGAACGGCAACGCAAATCGCGAGCCCGGCGACGACGCCGACCCGACCAGCGCACCGGCAGTCGGCCCGGTCGAGCTGCCCGATCCGTTCGAGCATGACCTGAGCCCATGGCTGCTGCGCCGCCTCCATCTTGCGGCGGACATTGCCGCGCAGCTCAAGGCCGCGGCGCGCCTGGTGCTCGACAGCAGCAGCACGACAAACCGCGCGTCATAGCGGCGTGCGCACCGGCTTGCCGGCAAAGTGCAGCTCGGCGTTGTCGAGAAAGCACTGCAGCGAGGCCTGCACCGCCTCGGGCGAGGTGCCCGCAACATGCGGCGTCAGCACGACGTTCGGCAGGTCCAGCAGCTCGGCCGGCGGCTGCGGCTCGCTCTCGTAGACGTCGAGACCGGCTCCCGCGATCTCGCCGGCGCGCAGCGCTGTGGCCAGTGCCGCGGTGTCGACGAGGCTGCCGCGCGCGATGTTGACGAGGTAGCCGCCCGGGCCCAGCGCCTTCAGCACGCTCGCATCGACCAGGTGCCGCGTTGCGGCGCCGCCGGGCGCGGCGACCACGAGCACGTCGCACCACTGCGCCAGCGCCTGCACGCTTTCGAAGTAGCGGTACGGCGCCGGCAGGTCGGAACGGGCCGAGCGGTTGTGGTAGCCGACCGGCATCTCGAACGCCGCGGCCCGTTGCGCGATCTTGCGGCCGATCATGCCCATGCCCAGCACACCCAGGCGCTTGTAGGCGAGCTGCGGCTGCATCGTCAGCGCGTCGCGCCAGAGGCCCCGGCGGCAGGCCGCATCGAATTGCGGGATCGTGCGCACGCACGCCAGCATCAGCGCCAGCGCATGGTCGGCCACGCAATCGTCGTTGGTGCCGGCGCCGTTGGCCAGCACGATGCCGCGCGCACGCGCAGCGTCCAGCGCGAGGTTCTCGTAGCCGGCGCCGAGCGCGCAGGCCAGCGTGAGATTCGGCATCGCCTCGATCTCGTCGGCACGCAGCCCGGTAGTGCCGTTGGTCAGCACGACCTGGATGGCGGCGCCATGCACCGCGACCGCATCGGCGCGCTGCGCTGGGCTCGGTGCGTGGTGGACTTCGAAGCGCTCGCGCAGTTGCTCGAGGCGGGGTTCCGGCATCGGGATCAGGACGAGCAGTACAGGCTTCATCGGCCCATTCTTGCAGCGCTGCGCCTGGCGCGCTGCCGCACGGCAATGCAACGCGTCAAGCTGTCGTGTAGCTGTCGTACGTGAAAACCGATGTGGATCGCGACGCGGCCCTCCCTACAGTGGGCCGACTGTTCGCCACTCCGTCCCACCTCGCTCACGGATCTCCCATGAAAGACCAAAACCTGGTCAGAGGCCTGTTCCTCGCGGCCATCTCGCTGGCGTTCGGTTTGGGTGCGCTGCGCTACCCGCTGGGCGACCTGGCCCGCGCCGGTCCGGGGCTGTTCCCGTTCATGGTCAGCGGCCTGCTGTTCGTGATCGCCGTCGTGACCATCGTGCGCTCGCGCTTCGTCGCGCCGGTGCCGCTGAACTTCAGCCTGAAGAACATCGCGCTGCTGCTGTTCGCGCTGTGCGGCTTCGCGGTGGTCTCCAAGCTGCTGAACATGACCGTGGGGATCGTCTTCATGGT
>DATCSE010000254.1:0-5350 GCA_036568605.1 Burkholderiaceae bacterium
GCGCGACACCGCGCCCAGGTTCGCGAGCGTGGTGTTGTGCGCGATGCTGTGGTCCAGCACCAGGCCGAGCGACTTGCGGTCCTCGGTGACGTAGGCGATGCCATGGGCGACCGCCTTCTGCACGCTGCTC
Organism: Burkholderiaceae bacterium; assembly: GCA_036568605.1. Lineage (GTDB taxonomy): Bacteria > Pseudomonadota > Gammaproteobacteria > Burkholderiales > Burkholderiaceae_C > DATCSE01. Next base: position 131 of record DATCSE010000254.1, read on the forward strand.
ACGTCGATCTCGCGCCCGTGCATCAGCGCCTGACCGCTGATGCGCCGGCCCCACGAGCGGCCGAACAAGCTCATCGCGAGCTCGGTGCGCCCGGCACCCATCAGCCCGGCGATGCCGACGATCTCGCCGCGCCGCACGTTCAGGCTCACGCCCTTGACCACCTCGCGCTCTGCGTGCAGCGGGTGGTGCACACGCCAATCGCGCAGCTCGAACACGGTCTCGCCGATCTTCGGCTTGCGCTTCGGGTAACGGTCGGCCATCTCGCGGCCGACCATGTGGTGGATGATCACGTTCTGCTGCGGCGGACCGTCAGCACAATCCATCGTCGCAACCGTCGCGCCGTCGCGCAGCACGGTGATCGAATCGGCGACCTTCGCGATCTCGTTGAGCTTGTGCGAGATCAGGATGCAGGCGATGCCGTGGCGCTGCAGCTCCAGCAGCAGTTCCAGCAGCGCATCGCTGTCGGTCTCGTTCAGGCTCGCAGTCGGCTCGTCGAGGATCAACAGGCGCACTTCCTTGGATAGCGCCTTCGCAATCTCGACAAGCTGCTGCTTGCCGACGCCGATGTCGCCGACCAGCGTGGCCGGCGATTCCTTCAGCCCGACCTTGGCCAGCAGCTCGCGCGCGCGGCGGTGCGCGAGCGTCCAGTCGATCACGCCGCCGCGTGCCGGTTCGTTGCCGAGGAAGATGTTCTCGGCGATCGACAGCAGCGGCACCAGCGCCAGCTCCTGGTGGATGATGATGATGCCCAGGCGCTCGCTGTCGGCGATGCCGGCGAACTGCCGCTCGACACCGTCGAACAGGATCGCGCCTTCGTACGTGCCGTGCGGGTAGACGCCGCTCAGCACCTTCATCAAGGTCGACTTGCCGGCGCCGTTCTCGCCGACCACCGCATGGATCTCGCCTGCGCGCACGCGCAGGTTCACGTTGTCGAGCGCGACGACACCCGGAAAGGTCTTCCGGATGCCGCGCATCTCAAGCAAAAAGGTTTGTGTCATCGCAAGCTAACTTCCGGCTGCACGACTCGGTGCAACCAAGCGGCCGCCGCGGATCCGGCTTCGCCGGTCCGGTGGCGGCGCCCCCTTGAGGGGGAGCGCCGAAGGCGCTCCGGGGGTGGGTCATCACTGCAGCTGCGAATCCTTGTAGTAGCCGCTGGTGACGAGCACCTGCTTGTAGTTCGAGCTGTCGACCGCGACGGGCTTCAGCAGGTACGAGGGCACGACCTTGACGCCGTTGTTGTAGGTCTTGGTGTCGTTGACCTCGGGCTGCTTGCCCGACAGGATCGCGTCGACCATGCCGACCGTCACCTTCGCGAGCTCGCGGGTGTCCTTGAACACGGTCGAGCTCTGCTCGCCGCGCAGCATGGACTTGACCGACGGGATCTCCGCGTCCTGCCCGGTCACGACCGGGCACGGCTGCGACGAGGTGCAGTAGCCCACGCCCTTCAGCGACGACAGGATGCCGATGGACAGCCCGTCGTACGGCGACAACACCGCATGCACCTTCTCCTTGCCGTAGAACGCCGACAGCAGGTTGTCCATGCGCGCCTGCGCGACCGCGCCGTCCCAGCGCAGCGTGCCGACCTTGTCCATGCCCATCTGCTTGCTGCGCACGACCAGCTTGCCGCTGTCGATGTAGGGCTTGAGCACCGACATCGCGCCGTCGTAGAAGAAGAACGCGTTGTTGTCGTCGGGCGAGCCGCCGAACAGCTCGATGTTGAACGGGCCCTTGCCCTGCTTCAGGCCGAGCTTGTCGACGATGGAGCCGGCCTGCAGCACGCCGACCTGGAAGTTGTCGAACGTGGTGTAGTAGTCGACGTTCTTCGAGCCGCGGATCAGCCGGTCGTAGGCAATGACCTTGACGCCCTTGTCGGCAGCCTTTTGCAGCGCGTTGGACAGCGTCGTGCCGTCGATCGCCGCGATCACCAGCACCTTCGCGCCCTTGGTGATCATGTTCTCGACCTGCGCCAGCTGGTTCGGGATGTCGTCCTCGGCGTACTGCAGGTCGGTCTTGTAGCCCTTCTCCTTGAAGTACTTGACCATGTTCTCGCCGTCCGAGATCCAGCGCGCCGAGGACTTGGTCGGCATCGCGATGCCGATCGTGCCCTTGTCCTGCGCGAGCGCCGGCTGGAGCAGCCCGGCGAACCCGACGGCCGCGGCGGCCAGCCCCATCATTAGCTTCTTCACGTTACGTCTCCTTCTGTCGTGATTGTCCCGCTGGAACTCAATATTTCCGGTTCGGGAACTCTTTGGCGGCGACCTCCATCGGGAAGATCGACTCCTGCGTGACGATGCGCTTGGGCAGCGTCTTGCCGGCCACCAGGTCCTTCACCGCCTGCATCAGCTGCGGCCCGAGCAGCGGGCTGCATTCGACGCTGACGTTGAGCTTGCCGGCCATCATCGCCTCGAACGCGCCCTTCACGCCGTCGATCGAGATGATCGTGATGTCCTTCGCCGGTTTCAAGCCCGCTTCCTCGATGGCCTGGATCGCACCGATTGCCATGTCGTCGTTATGCGCGTAGAGCACGTTGATCTTCTTGCCCTCGGCCTTCAGGAAGGCTTCCATCACCTCCTTGCCCTTGGCGCGCGTGAAGTCGCCGGTCTGCGAGCGGATGATCTTGTAGCGCGGGTCGGCCTTGATGATCTCCTCGAAGCCCTTCTTGCGGTCGATCGCCGGCGCCGAGCCGACCGTGCCCTGCAGCTCGACGATGTTGACGTCGCCCTGCCCCTTGTAGTTCTCGAGCAGCCAGCGGCCGGCCTTGCGGCCTTCCTCGACGAAGTCCGAGCCCATGAAGGTGACCCACAGCGAGTCGTCCTTCTCGTTGACCGCGCGGTCGGACAGGATGACCGGAATCTTGGCCGCCTTGGCCTCGCGCAGCACCGTGCCCCAGCCGGACTCGACCACCGGCGAGAACGCGATCACGTCGACCTTCTGCGCGATGAACGAGCGGATCGCCTTGATCTGGTTCTCCTGCTTCTGCTGCGCATCGGAGAACTTCAGGTCGATGCCCGCCTCGGCGGCGGACGACTTGATCGACTCGGTGTTCGCGGTGCGCCATTCGCTTTCCGCACCGATCTGCGAGAAACCCAGCACGATCTTCTTCTGGGCCAGCGCGGCCAGCGGCAAGCCGGCCGCGAGGGCGGCGGCAGACAGCGTGGCCACGGCGTGGCGGCGTGAGTGGTTCATGGTCGTCTCCTGCTTGCTGTTTAGGCGTTGGTATATGCCGTCTTCACGGCGGTGTAGAACTCGATCGCGTGGCGCCCCTGCTCGCGCGGCCCGTAGCTCGACCCCTTGCGGCCGCCGAACGGCACGTGGTAGTCGACCCCGGCGGTCGGCAGGTTGACCATCACCATGCCGGCACGGGCGTGGCGCTTGAAGTGCGTCGCGTATTTCAGCGACGTCGTGCAGATCCCGGCGCACAGGCCGAACGGGGTGTCGTTCGCGAGCGTCAGCGCCTCGTCGTAATCCTTCGCGCGGATCACGCAGGCGACCGGGCCGAAGATCTCCTCCCTCGCAATGCGGTGCTGCGGCTCGGCCAGGAACAGCGCCGGGCTCAGGTAGTGGCCGCGCGTCTCGCGCTGCAGCCGCTCGCCGCCGGTCAGCCAGACCGCGCCTTCGCGCCGGCCGATGTCGACGTACGAAAGGTCCTGCTCGAGCTGGGCCTCGCTGACCACCGGGCCGATGTCCACGGCACGCTTCAGCGCATGGTCGACCACCAGCGCCTGCATCCGCTCGCGCAGCGCCTGCACGAAGCGGTCGTGGATGCCGGCCGTGACGATCAGCCGCGACGACGCAGTGCAGCGCTGCCCGGTCGAGAAGAACGCGCCCTGCACCGCACAGTCCACCGCGCGCGGCAGGTCGGCATCGTCGAGCACGACCAGCGGGTTCTTGCCGCCCATCTCGAGTTGCACCTTGGCGCGGCGCGCGCTCGCGGCTTTCAGCAGGCCCTCGCCGACCGACACGCTGCCGGTGAAGCTGATCGCATCGACCAGCGGATGCTCGACCATGGTCTGCCCCACGAGGCGCCCGCTGCCGATCACGAGGTTGAACGCGCCGGCCGGCAGCCCGGCGCGGCTGATGATCTCGGTCAGCGCCCAGGCGCAGGCGGGCACGATCTCGGCCGGCTTGAAGATCACCGTGTTGCCGTGCGCGAGCGCCGGCGCGATCTTCCACGCGGGAATCGCGAGCGGGAAGTTCCACGGCGTGATCAGCCCGACCACGCCGACCGGCTCGCGCGTGACCTCGACATCGACACCCGGCCGCACCGATGCGACGCGCTCGCCGGCGCTGCGCAGCGCCTCGCCGGCGAAGAACTTGAAGATGGACCCGGCGCGGGCCGCTTCACCGACCGCCTCGGGCAGCGTCTTGCCCTCCTCGCGGGCGAGCAGGCGACCGAGCTCTTCCTTGCGCGCCAGCACTTCGGTGCCGATCGCATCGAGCACGTCGAAGCGGCGTTGCGGCGTGCTGTCGGCCCAGGCTTGCTGCGCATCGGCCGCGGCACGGACCGCCGACTCGGTCTGCATCGCATCGGCACGCGCGAATTCGGCCACCACGTCGTTCAGGTCCGACGGGTTCTCGCTCACGCCGAGCGTGACGCCGGTTTCCCAGCGGCCATTGATGTAGTGCTTGAGCGTCTCCACGGGCTTCCGCGTCTCCATGCGGTTTGTTGCCGCGGATCGTACGGAGCCGAGGCATTCCTTTCTAATAGATTTTCAGGCCCGATCCATATACGATTTTGGATATGTCATCGGCCACCTACACCCATTGGTTCATTCGCGCCCGCCTGAAGACCCGCCAGCTGCTGCTGCTGGTCGCGATGGAGGAAGAAGGCAACATCCACCGCGCCGCACAGGTGCTCAACATGACCCAGCCGGCGGCCTCCAAGCTGCTGAAGGACCTGGAGGACATGCTGGGCGTCCAGCTGTTCGACCGCCTGCCGCGCGGCATGCGGCCGACCTGGTACGGGGAAACCATGATCCGCCACGCGCGCATGGCGCTGGCCAGCCTGTCGCAGGCGCACGACGAGATCGACGCGCTGAAGGCCGGCCGCTACGGGCAGGTCAGCATCGGCGCGATCACCGCGCCCGGCATGACGCTGCTGCCGCCGGCCGTCGCGCTGGTCAAGCAGGAGCATCCCAGCCTGTGCATCTCACTGCAGATCGAGACCAGCGACGTGCTGATGGAGCGCCTCTCGCAAGGCAAGCTGGACATGGTGGTCGG
>DATCSE010000255.1:0-8725 GCA_036568605.1 Burkholderiaceae bacterium
GCGCTCGGAGGCGTAGAGGAAGCGCCCGTCGGGCGTCAGGCGCAGGTCGGCGGCCCACGGCGCGCCGGCGTCGAACCCGGGCGGCAGCGCACTGATGCGCTGCGCCTCGCGCAGCGTGCCGCGCGCCGCATCCCAGTCGTAGACGATCAGCGCCGCGTCCAGCTCGCCCAGCAGGTAGGCATGGCGCTGCGCCGCATCCCAGATGAAATGCCGCGGGCCCATCTTGGCCGGCGCGTTGACCAGCGCCGGCTCGTTCGGCGTGAGCTTGCCGGTGGCCGCGTCGAAGCGCCAGACCGAGAGGTTGTCGCCGCCCAGGCTGGTCGCGAGCACGTAGCGGTTGCTCGCATCGGCGTGGATTGCGTGGGCGTTCGGCGCCGTCGCGATCAACTGCTGCACGGCGCCGACGTTGCCGTCCTGGCCGATCGCGTTGACGGTGATCTTGTGCCCGCCATACGACGCCGCGAACAGCCAGCGGCCGGTGCGGTCCACGTCGATGTTGGCCATGCTGTCGGCCAGCGCGGCTTCGCTGCGCTTGTTCAGCTTGCCGGTGGCCGGATCGATCGCAAACGTGACGACGCGATACGGCTGCGAGCGCAGCGCGACGTACAACAGCCGGCGGTCCGGGCTCAGCGCCATCGGCATCGCGGTGCCGCCGACCGGGACCGTCTCGATGGGCATGAGCTCGCCGTTGCTGCGGTCCAGCGCGAGCACCGAGATCTCCTGGCTGTCGGCGTTGGAGACGTAGACGACCGTGCCGGCGCCGAGCGCCGGCGCTGCGGTGATCACCATGCCCATGCCCAGCGCGAAGGCGGCCGCCAGCGGGCCGCGGCGAAAGATCGGCATCGTCGAGATCTCCATGGTTGCGGGCTGGGTGTCACTTGAAGAACAGGTTCGGCAGAAACATCGAGAACGCCGGCACGTAGGTCACCAGCATCAGCGCGGCGATCAGCGCGCCGTAGAACGGCCAGATCGTCTTCATCACGGTGCCGACCGAGACGCCGCCGATCGCGCAGCCGACGAACTGGGTCGTGCCCACCGGCGGCGTGTTCAGGCCCAGCGCGCAGTTGATGAGCATCACCATGCCGAACTGCACCTCGCTCATCCCGTACTTCATGCAGATCGGCAGGAAGATCGGCGTGCAGACCAGGATGGTCGCGGCCATGTCGAGGAAGGTGCCGAGCAGGAACAGGATGATGTTGACCAGCAGGAAGATCATCCACGGGCTCGAGGTCATGCCCGACAGCAGCTTGCCGGTCAGCTCGGGCACTTCGTACAAGCTGATGATGTAGCCGAACGCGGCCGAGATGCCGATCAGCAGCAGCACCACGCCGGTGGTCTTGACCGCCTTGGCCGCAGCCTTCAGGAACTGCTCCCACTTCAGCGCGCGGTAGACGACGACCGACAGCAGCAGCGCATACAGCACCGCGACCGCGGCCGATTCGGTCGCGGTGAATACGCCCGAGAGAATCCCGCCGAGGATAAGCACGACGACGAGCAGGCCCGGCAGCGATGCCGCGAACGTGCGGGCGACGATGCTCCAGCCGGGGAACGAGCCGGCCGGGTAGCCGCGCTTGACCGCGACCGCGTAGGCCGCGATCAGATTGCAGATCGTCAGCACCACCGCCGGGATCAACCCGGCGAGGATCAGCTTCGCGATCGAGACCTTGCCGCCGGCGGCCAGCGTGTAGATGATCAGGTTGTGGCTGGTGGGCATTAGCGCGCCGACCAGCGCCGCATGGGTCGTCACGTTGACCGCGTAGTCGGCGTGATAGCCCTCCTTCTTCATCATCGGGATCATCACCGCGCCCATCGCCGAGACGTCGGCCACCGGCGAGCCGGAGACGCCGCCGAACAGCGTGCAGGCGACGACGTTGCTCATCCCCAGCCCGCCGCGGATGTGGCCGACGGCTGCCTTCGCGAAGTTGACGATCTTGTCGGCGATGCCGCCGTACATCATCAGCTCCCCGGCGAAGATGAAGAACGGGATCGCGAGGAACGAGAAGACGTTCATGCCCGAGGTCATCTGCTGGAAGATGACCGCCATCGGCAGGCCCTCGTACAGGATGGTCGCGAGCGCCGAGAGGCCGATCGCGAACGCGACCGGCACGCCGATGACCAGCAGCCCGAAGAAGCTGATGCAGAGTATCGTCAGTGCCATGCCGGCTGAACCTCGTCGTGGCGCAGCAGCGCGATGATGTGCTCGATCGAGAACATCACGATCAGCACACCGGCCAGCACCATCGGCACGTAGCGCCACGATTCGGAGACGTGCAGCGTCGGGATCATGTAGCTGCGGACCGAGTCAAACATCAGCACGCAGTTCCATGCGAGCAGCACGCCGAACAGCAGCGTCAGCAGGTGCACGACGATCTCGCTGGCGCGGTGCCAGGACTGCGGGATCACGAGGCTCAACAGCTCCATGCCGATGTGCCCGGCGTCGCGCACGCCGACCGCGCAGCCGAGCATCGTCACGTACAGCACGAGCAGCAGCGCGAGGCTCTCGGCCCAGGTCGGCGTGTTGTTCAGGACGTAGCGGCCGAACACCTGGTACGAGACGCAGGCGATGATCAGCACGAGGCCCAGCACGCCGAGCTGCAGGCAGAACTTGGCGATGCGGGCGCAGAGTTGGGTGTACATGGTCGAAGCTCGGGAGTTCGTCTTCACGCAGGAGGCCGTTCACACTGCGCCTGTCGGAGTGCCCGCGCGGCACAGGGCTTCGACAGGCTCAGCCCGAACGGTGCTTCTCGATTACTTCGTGTCCTGGATCCGCTTGATCATGTCCTTGAGCTTCGCGTCGGTGATGAACTTGTCGTAGACCGGCTTCATCGCCGCCTGGAATGCCGGCTTGTCGACCTCGTTGATCTGCGCGCCGCCGGCCTTGACGATCGCGAGCGACTTCTCCTCGCGCTCGTCCCACAGCTTGCGCATGTACGGCACCGACTCCTTCGCGGCCTGGCGGATCGCCTTCTGGTCGTCCGGGCTCAGCGTGTCCCAGACCTTCTTCGAGAACAGCAGCATCTCGGGCGCCATCGAATGCTCGGTCTTCGCGTAGAACTTCGCGACCTCGAAGTGGCGCGAGCTCTCGTACGACGGGTAGTTGTTCTCGGCCGCGTCGACGAGCCCGGTCTTCAAGCCCGTGTAGACCTCGCCGAACGGCATCGGCGTCGCGTTCGCGCCCATCGCCTCGAGCAGCGAGACCCACAGGTCGCTCTGCTGCACGCGCACCTTCAGGCCCTTCATGTCGGCCAGCGTCTTGATCGGCTTCTTGACGGTGTACATCGAGCGCGAGCCGCTGTCGTAGAACGCGAGGCCGATGAAGCCCTGCGCCTCGCAGCTCTTCAGGATCTCCTCGCCGACCGGGCCGTCCAGCACATGGCGCATGTGCTCCTTCGAGTTGAACAGGAACGGCATCGTCGGCACGACGGTGGTCGGGCAGATGTTGTTCATCGGCGCGATGTTCACGCGGGTCATCGCGACCGCGCCGATCTTGGCCTGCTCGATCGTGTCCTTCTCGGCGCCGAGCGCGCTGTTGTTGAAGACCTTGATGCCGTGCTTGCCGTTGGTCAGCTTGTTCAGCACGGTGCCCATGTACTTGACCGCTTCGACGGTGGGATAGCCGTCGGGGTGGATGTCGGTGGAACGGAAGTCGGTCGCCTGTGCCGGCGCGAACGCGAACGAGGCGATGGCCGCCAGCAAGACGGCGAACGAGGGGCGATGACGTGGCTTCATGGCGTCTCCTGGTGAGAAGGTCTTCCTGGTGATTCAGGCCGCGCCGGTCGCATCGACGTCGAGCCGGCCGAACGACTAGTGATCCATCGCGGCAGCGGCTGCCGAGCGCTCACTCGAACGGCCCTTGCGTGACGAAGCCGCCGCCCTGGTAGACCGCAGCAGCGCTGCTCGTGTCGATGGACGGCTGGCGCGCTTCGGCCGCGGCCCGGAACGGCTCGGAGCTGTCCTGCGGCCGGTAGCCGACGTGGCGGGCGCGGGTGTTGTCCCACCAGGTCGTGGCGTTGTCGGAGACGCCGTAGATCACGGTGTGACCGACGACGGGTGCGGTCAGGCTCGCGACGACCAGACGCTCGAGGTCGTCGTAGCTGAGCCAGGTCGCGAGCATGCGCCGGTCCTTGGGCTCGGGGAACGACGAGCCTATGCGCAGCGACACCGTCTCGAGGCCGTAGCGGTCGAAGTAGAACTGCGCGAGGTTCTCGCCGAACGCTTTGCTGAGCCCGTAGTGGCCGTCGGGGCGCATGGTCATCGACGGGTCGATGACCTCGTCCTGCCGGTAGAACCCGGTCACGTGATTCGAGCTCGCGTAGACGATGCGCTTGGCACCGTGCCGGCGCGCGCCTTCGTAGAGGTTGTAGGTGCCGACGATGTTGGCTTGCAGGATGGGCTCGAACGGGCCCTCGACCGAGATGCCGCCCAGGTGCACGACCGCGTCCACACCCTCGAGCAGCGCATGCACGGCCGGGGCGTTCTCGAGCGCCGCCGTCTGCAACTCCTCGCCGGCGGCGGCCGGGCCGAGCTCGGCAATGTCGGAGACACGCAGCAGCGTGCACCATGGCTTCAGCCGCGAACGCAGCACCTTGCCCAGGCCACCGGCCGCGCCGGTCAGCAGCAGGCGGTTGAACGGCGGCGGGCCGGCGGGCGATCTCGTGGGCGACGAGGAGGTAGGCATTTGATAGAGTCGGGTCGCTGCGGTTGTCATACGTCATCGGTTGTCGTACAACAAGCCGAGTGATGGTAGCCAGCCCGACCGGCACGCACGATCCGGGTTTCCACGAAGACACGGCATGAACCTTCCACGCTCCGCACCGCCTGCCGCTCCCGAGGCCCGCGAGATCCGCCGCCGCCCGCGCACACTCGCGCACGAACTGGTCGAGGCGCTCGGCGACCGCATCCGCGACGGCCGGCTGGCCACCGGCGTGAAACTCGCGACCGAAGCGGCGCTGATGGCCGAATTCGGGGTGAGCCGCACCGTCGTGCGCGAGGCGATCTCGCGGCTCCAGGCCAGCGGCCTGGTCGAGACCCGGCACGGCATCGGCACCTTCGTCGTCGGGCTGGGCGACGCCTCTTCGTTCCGGATCGGGCCGGAGCAGCTCGCGACCTTACGCGACGTGGTCGCGATGCTCGAGCTGCGGATCGGTGTCGAGACCGAGGCTGCCGGTCTGGCGGCGCAGCGCCGCACCGGCGACAACCTGCTGGCGATGCGCGATGCGCTGGAAGCATTCACCCAGGCAGTCGAGGCCGGACGTGACGCAGTGAGCGCCGACTTTCAATTTCATCTCGAGATTTCAAGGGCCACGCAGAACCCCCACTTCGCCAGCCTGATGGCGACATTGGGTGCGCAGGCCATCCCGCGGGCCAGGCTGGACCCGGCGGCGCCGCCGGACGAGGAGCGTCAGGCGTACCTCCGGCGGGTCAACGCCGAGCACGGCAGCATCCTCGACGCGATCACGAACCAGGACGTCGAAGCCGCCCGCGCGGCGATGCGCACGCACCTCGCCAACAGCCGCGAACGGCGGCGGCGCGCAGCGGCCTGGGGCGGCAACTCCTGAGCAACTGAACGCCGATTTCCTGACCCCGCGGCCCTCCCGGGATTGCACCGGGCTTGTCTCACAGCCTGGCTTGGCCTAGGATAGTTGTACGACGACTGATAACGTCGCCACGCAAACAGGAGACGCCCTGCCATGCCGAGACGATGGATCGCCGCTGCCGTACTCGCCGCCGCCTTGACCGCCTGCGCGAGCGCGCCGAGCGGCGGCAGTGCCGCGGATGACGGCGCCGCCGTGGCGAGCGCAGCGGAGCAACTGCGGATCGCGATGATCGACCCCACACGCGAGAACCTCGCGCCGCTGCTGGCCGACGAGCTGAGCTACGGCCATTCGGGCGGCAAGGTCGACACTAAGGCCAGCTTCATCGCCGACCTGCTCGACGGCAAGTCCGACTTCGTGACGATCGCGATCAGCGACCAGACGATCCGCATCGTCGACGGCGACACCGCGATCGTGCGGCACACGCTGGCCGCCGACACCAACGACTCGGGCAAGCCGGGCAAGGTGCTCATCAAGATCCTCGGCGTCTGGAAGAAACAAGGCGGGCAATGGAAGCTGCTCGCCCGGCAAGCCGTGCGGCCGCCGCAGTGACGCGTACCGAGCGACAGGAGCAGATGGGATGAACGTGATCAAGCCACTGACATCGCTGGCGCTGTGCGTTGCAGCGCTGCTCGCCCCGGCTCATGCCCAGGACTGGCCGGCCGGCAAGACGATACGCATCGTCGTGCCGTACACGCCGGGCGGCTCGTCGGACATCATCGCGCGCGCCGTCAGTCAGCCGCTGGCCGATGCGCTGAAGACCACCGTGGTCGTCGAGAACAAGCCGGGGGCGAACGGCAACACCGGCACCGACGCGGTCGCGAAGTCGTCCGGCGACGGGCTGACGCTGCTGCTGTGCGACGTCGGCGCGCTCGCGATCACGCCGTCGGTCTACACCAAGCTGCCGTTCGACCCGAGCAAGGACCTGCGCGGCGTGACGATGCTCGCGTACTCGCCGCACCTGCTGGTGGTGCATCCGTCGGTCACCGCGAACAACCTGAAGGAGCTGGTCGCGCTGTCGCAGAAGAGCAAGATCGACTTCGCGGTCACCGCGATCGGCAGTGCGCCGCATCTGGCCGGCGTCGCCGTCGAGAAGGCGACCGGTGCGAAGTGGGAGTACATCCCGTACAAGGGCGGCTCGCAGGCGGTGACCGACACGATCGCCGGCCAGACTCAGGTGCTGATGAACGGCATGCTCGCGACGTTGCCGTTCGTGCAGTCGGGCAAGCTCAAGGTGCTGGGCGTCTCGAAGGCGACGCGCGTGCCGCTGCTCGCGAACGTGCCGACGATCGCCGAGCAAGGCGTCAGCGGTTTCGAATCGGGCACCTGGCAAGGCGTGCTGGCGCCGGCCGCGACGCCGCCGGCGGTGATCGCGCGGCTCTCGACCGAGCTGACGAAGATCATCCGCTCGCCCGAGGTGCGCTCGCGGCTGACCGCGCAGGGCGCCGAGGTCTACACGATGGCACCGACCGAATTCGCCGGCTTCTTCGAGAGCGAGCGCAAGCGCTGGGCGGGCGTCGTCGCGAAGGGCGGCATCAAGCTCGACTGACTCTGGCCACTCACCCCACCATGACGACACCGACCACCCCGTACTGCGCCTTTCCGAACAGCTTCAAGCAACGCCTGACGGCGGGCGAGACGCTGATCGGCTGCTGGTGCTCGCTCGCCAACCCGATCACGACCGAGGTGCTCGGCGTGGCCGGCTTCGACTGGATCCTGCTCGACGGCGAGCACTCGCCAAACGACGTGACGACCTTCATCCCGCAGTTGATGGCGCTGAAGGACAGCGTCAGCGCGCCCATCGTGCGGCCGAGCTGGAACAACCCGGTCGAGCTGAAGCGGCTGCTCGATGGGGGCTTCTACAACTTCCTGATCCCGTTCATCGAATCCCCCGACGAAGCCGCGCGTGCGGTCGCGGCGACGCGCTATCCGCCGCAGGGCTTTCGCGGCGTCTCGGTCTCGCAGCGCAGCAACAAGTTCGGCAGCATCAAGGACTACTTCGCCGGCGTCAACGACCAGATCTGCGTGATGGTGCAGATCGAGAGCCGCAAGGGCGTCGCGGCCGCGGCCGAGATCGCGAAGGTCGACGGCGTCGACGGCCTGTTCGTCGGCCCGTCGGACCTCGCGGCGGGCTTCGGTCACCTCGGCAACGCGAACCACCCCGAGGTGCAGGCGGCGATGGCGCAGATCATCGAGGCGGGCCAAGCGGCCGGCAAGCCGATCGGCATCCTGGCGCCCATCGAGGCGGATGCGCGCCGCTACATCGCGCAAGGCATCACGTTCGTCGCAGTGGGCAGCGACCTGGGCGTGTTCCGCAGCAGCACGCAAGCGCTGCGCGATCGTTATCTGTTTGCTTGAATGAAGTTCTGAAGGATCACCGGGAGTATCGACATGAGCAAGCTGGGATTCATCGGCCTGGGCATCATGGGCACGCCGATGGCGCTGCGCCTGAAGGCCGGCGGGCACGATCTGTTCATCCACACGCGCAGCGAACCGAAGCCGGATGTGCTGGCCGCCGGCGTCGTGCGCTGCGCGAACGCGAAGGAAGTGGCCGAACGCGCCGACGTGGTCATCATCATGGTGCCGGACACGCCTGACGTCGCGAAGGTGCTGTTCGCCGACGACGGTGTCGCGGCCGGGTTGAGCAAAGGCAAGACGGTCGTCGACATGAGCTCGATCTCGCCGATCGAGACCAAGGAGTTCGCGAAGAAGATCAACGCGCTGGGCTGCGACTACCTCGATGCGCCGGTCTCCGGCGGCGAGGTCGGCGCGAAGGCCGGCACGCTGACCATCATGGTCGGCGGCCCGGAGGCCGCGTTCGACCGCGTCAAGCCGCTGTTCGAGCTGATGGGCAAGAACATCACGCTGGTGGGCGGCAACGGCGACGGGCAGACCTGCAAGGTCGCGAACCAGATCATCGTCGCGCTGAACATCGCGGCGGTCGGCGAGGCGCTGGTGTTCGCGTCCAAGGCCGGCGCCGATCCGGCGAAGGTGCGGCAGGCGCTGATGGGTGGCTTCGCGGCCAGCCGCATCCTCGAGGTGCATGGCGAGCGCATGGTCAAGCGCACGTTCGCGCCGGGCTTTCGGATCGGGCTGCACCAGAAGGACCTGAACCTCGCACTGGCCGGCGC
>DATCSE010000256.1:0-4361 GCA_036568605.1 Burkholderiaceae bacterium
GCCGGGAACAGCCCGCCGATGAAGCCGATCGCCAGCGCCCATTTCAGCCCGGTCCACAGCAGCTCGGGCGTCACGCGCAGCTCGAAGCTCAGCAGGCCGACGCTGCCCGCGGCCAGCGTCGACGCCGAATAGCCGTTGAAGATGGCCCATGCGAGCAGCCCGCCGATCACGCCGCCGATCAGCGCGAGCAGCATGGTCTCGAGCATCACGGCGACGACCACCGGCAGCCCCGGGAAGCCGATCGCGCGCAGGGTCGCGATCTCGCGCGCACGCGCCGCGACCGCCGCGAACATGGTGTTCAGCGCGCCGAACATCGCGCCGATCGCCATGATCGTGCCGACCGTGATGCCGATCGCGCGGATCACCTGGGTCATCTTCTCGGACTGCTTGCTGAAGTACTCCAGCGTCGTCGTCGTGTCGACCTTGAGTTGCGGGTTGTCGGCCAGCGCATTCTTGAAGCCGTCGAACGCCTTCGCGTCGGTGAGCCGTGCGGTGACCGACGCGCGGCCGCTGCCGCGGCGGTAGGCATCGGCGACGACGCCGGCATCGGCCCAGATCTCGGACTCCATCGCGTCGCCCGATGCGAAGACCCCGACGACGGTCCACGACTGGCTCCCCAGCCGCACCTGCTGCCCCGGCACCAGGTTCGCGAACTGCCGCGCCGCGCCGCGGCCGGCGATCAGCTCGCGCAGGCCCGGCTGGAAGCGCCGCCCTTCGACGATCTTGATTTGCGGCCGCACGCTGAAGGCCTGGTCGCCGACACCGCGCACCTGCACGCTGCCCTCCTCGCCGGGGCCGCCCTTCTTGGTCTGCAGGTTCGCGGCAACCACCAGCTCGCTGGACGCAAGCGGCTCGCCCTTCGCGTCGCGTGCGATGCCGGGCGCTTGCGCGATCAGCGTCGTGCTGGTGTTGTCGAGCACCGAGGCGACCTCGGCCGCCGACGCGCCGCGCATCACGATCGCGGTGTCGGTGCTGCCGGTGCTGCGCAGGGTCTGCGCATAACCTTCCGCCATCGCCAGCAGCGCAACCAGCACGGCGACGACGCCGGCGATGCCGACGACGATCACCGCCGACGAGCCCAGCCGCTGCCCCAGCGTGCTGATGCCCACCTGGGCGACCGAACGCGCCTGCTGGCCGCGCCGCGTCAGCATCAACCACGCAGCGGCCAGTACCGCGAGCAGCACCGCGCCAGGCCACGGCAGCATCACCCAGATCGCCAGCACGACGGCCAGCAGCACGATCAATCCGAGGTTCTTCAGGAAGTTCAAGGGGTCTCCTCCTCAGCGGCCCGCGAGCGCGTCCACGATGTTCAGCCGCATCGCGTTCAGCGCCGGCAGCGCGCCCACCAGCATGCCGATCGCCAGCATCAGCACGAGGCCCAGCACCCAGCTGTTCGCACCGACCGTCGGCAGGTTCAGCATGCCGCCGCTCGCGCCGCTGACCACCGGGATGATCAGGGCCGCGAGCCCGAGCCCGACGATCCCGCCGAGCACCAGCAGCAGCACCGATTCGGCCAGCACCATCGCAAGCACGCTGCGGCTCGAGAAGCCTATCGTCTTCAGCACCGCGAGCTCGCTGGTGCGCTCGCGCACCGCTTGCATCATCGTGTTGCCCGACAGCAGGATCAGTGTGAAGAACACCGCGCCCATGATCGCGCCGACGATCAGCCCGATGTCGGCCAGCTGCTTCATCCACGATGCGGTGGCGGCCTGCTCGGTCTGGGTGCGCGTCTCGTGGTCGGAGTTGGCCGACAGGCCGTCGATCGCCTTCGCGATGCGGTCGGCCTGGTTCACGTCGGCCACGCGCGTGACGTACCAGCCGACCTGCCCGCGGTTGTACGGCGTCGTGTCGTCGAAGTACTTCCAGTGCAGCAGGAACATCTGGTCGAAGAAGCCGCCGGTCTTCTTGTCGGTCGAGTGCAGCACACCGACGATGTCGAACGACCAGTTCTTGCTGCCCTGCTGATCCGGAAAGATCGTCGACTGCAGCGGAATGCGGTCGCCCACCTTCCAGTTGAAGCGCTTCATCAGCTGCTCGCCGACCAGTGCGCCGGTGCGTGTGTTCTCGAACGCCTTGCGCTCGGCGTCCTCGACCCGGATCTCGGGGTAGACGTCGAGGTAGTTCGGCGCGACCGCGAAGCTGAACACCTGGTTGCGCGGCTCCTGGTAGGCGCCGCCGAACCAGTTCGCGAAGGTCACGATCTTCACGCCCGGCACCTGCCCGATCTGCGCCTGCAGCGACTGCGGCAGCAGCTGGATGAACGACAGCTTCGAGCCGGTCTGCAGGCGCTGCGCGCCGTTTGCGCTCTGTCCTGCCTGGTCGAACGAGGTGCGAACCGCATCGAGCAGGCCGAACAGCAGGAAGGCCGCGACGATGGACACCAGCGTCAGGATCGTGCGGGTCTTGCGGCGGAACAGCGAGGCCCAGATCAGGTGCAGGTATTTCATGTCGGTCGCTCCTTCACGGTTTGCGTGACGCGGGAGGGTGGTGCTTCACGTGCGGCGATCTCAAACCGTCGCCGCCTGCTCCACCAGCGTCCCCTTGTCCAGATGCAGCGTGTGCTTCGCCGCGCCCGCGGCCTTCGGGTCGTGGGTCACCATCAGCACGGTCTTGCCGTGATCGCGGTTCAGCGCGCCGAGCAGGCCCAGCACTTCCTCGGCGGACTGGCGGTCCAGGTCGCCGGTCGGCTCGTCGCAGACCAGCAGCGTCGGATCCGAGACGATCGCCCGCGCGATCGACACGCGCTGCTGCTGCCCGCCCGACAGCTCGCTGGGCTTGTGCGCGGCCCGATCGGCCAGGCCGACGAGCTGCAGCGCGATGCTCGCGCGCTTGCGCCGCTCGGCGGCCGAGAGCTTGGTCAGCAGCAGCGGCAGCTCGACGTTGCGCTGCGCCGAGAGCATCGGCATCAGGTTGTAGAACTGGAACACGAAGCCGACCTTCGCGGCGCGCCACTTCGCCAGCGCGGCGGGGCGGAGCTGGTCCAGCCGCTGGCCGCCGACGCTGATGCTGCCGCCGGTGGGCACGTCCAACCCGCCGATCAGGTTCAAGAGCGTCGTCTTGCCGGAGCCCGATGGCCCCATCAGCGCGAGGAAATCACCCTCGTCGACGTCGAGGTCGATGTGATGCAGCACCTCGACCTTCTGCCTGCCGCGCTCGTACACCTTCGAGAGGTCGCGGATCTCGATCAGCTTGCCCATGTGTCGTCTCGGCCTTTCGTCGTCGTTGTTCGTCGTTCAATAGGTCGTTCAGTCCGTCGTCTTCACGGCCACGCCATCGTGCAGCGATGCCGGCGGCGACACCACCACGCGCTCGCCGGCATTCACTGCCTGCGGCAGCAGCTTCATCCCGGCCATGTCCTTCGCGGCCGGCGCGACCGCGCGCTGCTGCGCCTTGCCGTCGGCCACCACGAACACGACCGAACGGCCGTCGCGCTGCACGACCGCCGACGGCGGCACCAGCACGCCCTGCGGCGCCGTCGTTTTCGCACCCGCGGCATCGGCCTTCTGGCCGAGGAACGACACGCGCACGCCGATGTCGGGCACCAGCCGCGCGTCCTTCTGCTCGAGCGCGACGCGCACCTTCACGGTGGCCTTGCCGCGGTCCGCGGCCGGCACGATCGCGATCACATGCGCGGGGATCTTCCAGTCGGGATACGCATCCAGCACCGCCTCGCACGGCATGTTGGGCACGACCTGCGCGATGTACGTCTCGTTGACGTCGACGTCCACCTCCAGCGAGTCCATGTCGACGATGGTGCCGACGCCGGTGCGCGTGAAGCCGCCGCCGGCCGACAGCGGCGAGATGATCTCGCCGACCTGCGCCGCCTTCTCGGTGATCACGCCGGAGAACGGCGCGCGCACGACCGTGTAGTCGAAGTTGACCTTGGCCTGGTTGTACTGCGCGCGCGCCGCATCGGCCGCGCGGCGCTGCGCCTGCACGATCGCCGCCGCGGTGGCGACCGCGGTGCGCGACTGCTCGACCGCCTGCTGCGAGACCATGGCGCTTGCCGCCAGGCTCTCCTGCCGCCGCACATCGGCCTGGGCCTGCGCCAGCTGCGCCTGGGCCTGCACGACCTGGGCTTCGGTGACCTGCACGTTGGCCTGCGCGGCGCCGAGGCTGGCGCGCAGCGCGCTGTCGTCGAGGCGGGCCATCACCTGACCTTGCTTGACGCGGTCGCCCTCTTCGATCAGCACCTCGACCAGCGTGCCGGTGATCTGCGCCGAGACGGTCGCGCGGCGCCGCGCGGTGACGTACCCGGTGGCTTGCAGCACCGCGTTGCTGGCACCGGGGCTGCCGGGCGCGACGGCTGCGGCGGTCTGCACCTCGACCGGCCGCGCGCTGAGGAACCACCACAAACCCCC
>DATCSE010000257.1:0-18413 GCA_036568605.1 Burkholderiaceae bacterium
ACCGACGAAGCCGTCATCGTCTCGTTCGACGTCCCCGACGAACTCGCCGACACCTTCTGCTTCACGCAGGGCCAGCACCTGACCCTGCGCGAGAAGATCGGCGGCACCGAATTGCGCCGCTCGTACTCGATCTGCGCCGGCATCGACGACGGCGAGCTGCGCGTCGGCATCCGCAAGGTGCCGGGCGGCCTGTTCTCGAGCTGGATTCACGAGGAGCTGCGGCCGGGCCGCACGATCGACGTGATGGCGCCGCAGGGCAAGTTCTTCGTGCCGCTGGACGCGCAGGCGCAGCGCCACCATGTGGGCATCGCGGGCGGCAGCGGGATCACGCCGATCCTGTCGATCATGAAGACGGTGCTGGCGCGCGAGCCGAACTCTCGCTTCACGCTGATCTACGGCAACCGGCGCCAGAAGTCGACGATGTTCAAGGAGGAACTCGAAGACCTGAAGAACCGCTACCTGACGCGCCTGGTGCTGCACATGGTGTTCTCGCAGGAGCAGATGGATTCGGCGCTGAACAGCGGTCGCATCGGGCGCGAGAAGATAGGCGAGTTCCTCGAGTACCTGGTCGACCCGCAGACGATCGACCATGCGTTCGTCTGCGGGCCGCATGGGGTCAACGACGAGGCCGAGGCCGCGCTGCTGGCGGCCGGCATCCCGCCCGAGCGCATCCACATCGAGCGCTTCGGCATCCCGGTGCCCGCCGGCAGCGCGCCGGCACGCCCGGTGATGCGCGCCGGCGATGCCGCGCAGGCGCACATCGCGATCGTGCGCGACGGCATCACGCGCGAGATCGAGTTCCGCGCCGAGCACCCGAGCATCCTCGATGCGGCGGCCGATGCCGGGCTCGAGGTGCCGTTCTCGTGCAAGTCGGGCGTCTGCTGCACCTGCCGCGCGAAGCTGCTCGAAGGCCATGTGCGCATGGAGCGCAACTTCGCGCTCGAGAAGCACGAGGTCGAGGCCGGGTTCGTGCTGACCTGCCAGTCGCACCCGCTGACCGAGCGGGTGGTGCTCTCCTTCGACGAGCGGTGACATGCCCCGCGGACGCGCCCCCGGCTACGACATGCAGCGCGAGCAGATCCTCGCCCGCGCGGCCGAGCTGTTCGCGCGCCGGGGCTACAGCGCGACCTCGATGAACCAGGTGGCCGAGGCCTGCGGTGTCTCGAAGCCCTCGCTGTACCACTACGTGCGCGACAAGGACGAGTTGCTGTTCGAGATCGCCGAGGGGCATGTGCTGCGGCTGGCGGCGCTGGTGGCCGACGCGCAGCGCCAGCCGCTGACCCCCGATCAGCGGCTGCGCCGCCTGATCGAGACCTTCCTCGACGTCTACGCCGACTCGCAGGCCGCGCACCGGGTGCTGACCGAGGACGTGAAGTTCCTGCCCGACGCGGCGCGCGAGCGCGTGCTCGACGTGCAGCGCGACGTGGTCGGGGCGTTCGCCGAGGCGATCGGCGCGGTGCGCCCGGAGCTGCGAGAGACCGATCTGCTGAAGCCGCTGACGATGCTGCTGTTCGGCATGATGAACTGGATGTTCACCTGGCTGCAGCCGGGCGGGCCGCTGACGCACCGGGCGATGGCGCCGGTCGTCGCCGATTTGTTCTTCGGCGGCCTGCCGGCGATCCACGCGCCGGCCCGTCCGAAGAACCGAATGCCCAAGCTCCCGGCGAAGGTGCGGGCCGCATGACCACGACGACGATTTCCAACTGCTGAACAACTCATCACCGGAGACATGATGAACCTGAAGAAGAACATCCTCGTGGCCGTCGCCGCGCTCGCCGCGGCGACGCTCGCCCAGGCCGACGTCAACGTCGGCGTCACGCTCTCGGCCACCGGGCCGGCGGCATCGCTGGGCATTCCGGAGAAGAACACGATCGCGCTGATGCCCACGACGATCGCGGGCCAGAAGATCAACTACATCGTGCTCGACGACGCGTCCGACACGACCACCGCGGTCTCGAACGCGCGCAAGCTGATCACCGAGAACAAGGTCGACGTCGTGATCGGCTCGACCGTCACGCCGAACTCACTGGCGATGATCGACGTCGTGGCCGAATCGCAGACGCCGATGATCTCGCTGGCCGCGTCGGCGCGCATCGTCGAGCCGGTCGACGCGAAGCGCAAGTGGGTGTTCAAGACGCCGCAGAACGACATCATGATGTCGCTCGCGATCGCGACCAGCATGGCCAACGCCGGCGTCAAGACGGTGGGCTACATCGGCTTCTCCGACGCGTACGGCGAAGGCTGGTTCCAGGAGTTCAGCAAGGCCGCCGGCCTGAAGGGTCTGAGCATCGTCGCGAGCGAGCGTTATGCACGCACCGACACGTCGGTGACCGGCCAGGTGCTGAAGCTGGTGGCCGCCAAGCCCGATGCGATCCTGATCGGCGCCTCGGGCACGCCGGCGGTCCTGCCGCAGCGCGCGCTGAAGGAACGCGGCTACACCGGCAAGTACTACCAGACCCACGGCGTCGCGAACAACGACTTCCTGCGCGTCGGCGGCAAGGACGTCGAAGGCACGCTGCTGCCGGCCGGGCCGGTGCTGGTCGCGGCGCAGCTGCCCTACGACAACCTGGTCAAGAAGAGCGCGCTCGAGTACGTGGCCAAGTACGAGGAGGCGCACGGCAAGGGCTCGGCGTCGACCTTCGGCGCGCACGCATGGGACGCCGGCAAGCTGCTGCAGGCCGCGCTGCCCGTCGCGCTGAAGAAGGCGCAGCCCGGCACCGCCGAGTTCCGGAGCGCGCTGCGCGATGCGCTCGAGGAGATCCGCGAGGTCCCCGGCGCGCACGGCATCTTCAGCATGTCGAAGACCGACCACCTCGGCCTGGACCAGCGCGCCCGCGTGATGGTCAAGATCGAGAACGGAACCTGGAAGTACCAACCCTGACGACGAACGGGACGTGACGACGATGACGACTCAGCCCCCGACCATCCTGCAAAGCCTGATCGCCGAGCGCTGGCTCGGCTCCGCGGCCGGCGCGCCGCTGCACAGCGCGATCAACGGCGCGCTGATCCACCACACGCATGCCGAAGCGATCGACTTCGGCGAGGCGGTGCGGCATGCGCGCCAGGTCGGTGTGCCGTCGCTGCTCGCGCTGGACTTCCAGCAGCGCGCGGCGCGGCTGAAGGCGCTGGCCGCGTACCTGAACGAGCGCAAGGAGCAGCTCTACGCGATCTCGGCCCATACGGGCGCGACCCGCAGCGACAGCTGGATCGACATCGAAGGCGGGACCGGCACGCTGTACGCGTACTCGTCGGTCGGCGGCAACGAGCTGCCGTCTGGCAACCTGGTTCACGAAGGGCCGGTCGTGCCGCTGGGCAAGAAGGGCATGTTCGCCGGCACGCACATCCTGGTGCCGCGCGGCGGCGTCGCGGTGCACATCAACGCGTTCAACTTCCCGGTCTGGGGTCTGCTCGAGAAGTTCGCACCGAGCTTCCTGGCCGGGATGCCGTGCATAGGCAAGCCGGCCACCGCGACCAGCTACCTGACCGAGGCGCTGGTGCGGCTGATCGTCGAATCCAAGATCCTGCCGCCGGGCAGCCTGCAACTCGTGATCGGCAGCACCGGCGATCTGCTGGACCGGCTCGACGGGCAGGACGTGGTCACCTTCACCGGCTCGGCCGACACCGCGGCCAAGCTGCGCACGCACCCGAACGTGATCGCGAAGTCCATTCCGTTCAACGCCGAGGCCGATTCGCTGAACTGCGCGATCCTCGCGCCCGACGTGACGCCCGATGACGAGGAGTTCGACCTGTATGTGAAGGAGGTCGCGCGCGAGATGACCGTGAAGGCGGGGCAGAAGTGCACCGCGATCCGGCGCGCGATCGTGCCGCGCCGGCACCTCGATGCCGTCGCCGCGAAGCTGCGCGATCGGCTCGCGAAGGTCAGCATCGGCGACCCGGCGGTCGAGGGCGTGAAGATGGGCGCGCTCGCGTCGAAGGCGCAGCAGCGCGATGTCGCCGAGCGCGTCGCGCAGCTCGCGAAGGGCAACGAGATCGTGTTCGGCAGCGAGTCGCCGAAGCTGGTCGGCGACGGCGTGGCCGACGGCGCGTTCTTCTCGCCGACGCTGCTGCTGTGCCGCGACGGCGCGCGCAATGACGCGGTGCACGACGTCGAGGCGTTCGGCCCGGTCAGCACGCTGATGCCGTACGACGAGCTCGACGAGGCGATCGCGCTGGCCGCGCGCGGCAGGGGCAGCCTGGTCGCGACGCTGGTCACGCACGACCCGGCGATCGCCGCTAAGGTGATCCCGGCGGCGGCGGCGCTGCACGGCCGGCTGCTGGTGCTGGACCGCGAGGCGGCAGTCGAATCGACCGGCCACGGCTCGCCGCTGCCGCAGCTCAAGCACGGCGGCCCGGGCCGCGCCGGCGGCGGCGAGGAGCTGGGCGGCTTGCGTGCGGTCAAGCACTACCTGCAGCGCAGCGCGGTGCAGGGCTCGCCGACGATGCTCGCGGCGGTCAGCGGCGAGTACGTGCGCGGCGCCGCGGTGCGCGAGAGCGACGTGCACCCGTTCCGCAAGCACTTCGAGGAGCTGCAGGTCGGCGACTCGCTGCTGACCCACCGGCGCACCGTCAGCGAGGCCGACATCGTCGCGTTCGGCGGCATCTCGGGCGACTACTTCTACATGCACTTCGACGAGATCGCGGCGAAGGAGAGCGCGTTCGGCAAGCGCATTGCGCACGGCTACTTCGTGCTGTCGGCCGCCGCGGGGCTGTTCGTGTCGCCGGCGCCGGGGCCGGTGCTCGCGAACTACGGGCTGGACACGCTGCGCTTCGTCAAGCCGGTCGCGATAGGCGACACGATACGCGCACGCCTGACCTGCAAGCGCAAGATCGACCGCCGCAAGAAGGACGCGAACGGCCGCGGGCAGGGCGTGGTCGCATGGGATGTGGAGGTGACGAATCAGGATGGGGAGTTGGTGGCGAGCTACGACATCCTGACCTTGGTGGCGAAGAAGGAGTGAGGCGTCGGCCCGGGCACCCACTCCAGCTCTGGGATCTCGTCCCACCTCCGTTCGCGCTGAGCCTGTCGAAGCGCTGGTCGCGGATCGAGGCAGGGCTTCGACAAGCTCAGCCCGAACGGGATTGCGGGGGAAAACCCCTTCGGCCGCTTTCCGACGCCCCTCCTAGAATCTTTTTTGTGCAAGCGCACAATGCCGTAGATTCCCAAGGAGTCGTTGAATGCCCTCAGCCCGACGCGCAAGCGCTGCGGAACCGAAACCCGACGAAACGCCTTCCGCCGACGGACCGCGCGTCCTCAAGAAGTACCCCAACCGCCGGCTCTACGACACGCAGCTCTCCAGCTACATCACGCTGGCCGACGTCAAGGCGATGGTGCTCTCGAGCGAGCGCTTCGAGGTGCGCGATGCGAAGACCGGCGAGGACCTGACGCGCAGCATCCTGCTGCAGATCATCCTCGAGGAAGAGACCGGCGGCGTGCCGATCTTCTCCGCGCAGATGCTGGCGCAGATCATCCGCTTCTACGGCCATGCGATGCAGGGCATGATGGGCTCGTACCTCGAGAAGAACCTGCAGACCTTCACCGACATCCAGAACCGCCTGGCCGAGCAGAGCAAGGGCTTGTACGACCCGGCCAAGCAGAGCCCCGAGCTGTGGACGCAGTTCCTGAACGGGCAGGCACCGATCGTGCAAGGCCTGATGGGCAACTACCTCGAACAGTCGCGCCAGATGTTCCTGCAGATGCAGGATCAGATGGCCAAGCAGGCCGGTGCACTGTTCCCGGGCGTGCCGGGGTTCACGCCGCCCAAGCGCTGAGCGGGTGAGCCGCGGGCCGTGCGGCTCGCGGGCTGTCGTTGTTTCCAATCCGCCGGAGAACTGAACGCATGATCGTGTCGTCGTCATCCTCGCGCGGCGTGCTCGCCGCCGTCGCCGCGTTCGCAGCGTCGTGGCTGCTGCCGCTGGCCGCCGCGCAGGCGCAGGTGCCGCAGCTGCAGATGAAGGTCGGCGTGATCGCGTCGGCCACCGGGCCGACGGCCGCGGTCGGCATCCCGCAGAAGAACAGCGCCGCGCTGTTGCCGAGGAAGATCGGCAACATCGAGATAGCCTACATCGTGCTCGACGACGCCTCCGATTCGACGACCACGGTCACGCTGGTCAAGCGCCTGCTGACCGAGGACAAGGTCGACGCGATCATCGGCCCGTCGGGCTCGCCGAACGCGATGGGCACCTTGCAGTTCGTCAGCGAGGCGAAGACGCCGATGCTGGCGCCGGTCGGCACGCCGGCGGTCGTGCTGCCGATGGACGAGCAGAAGCGCTGGGTCTTCAAGACCACGCAGAACGACAGCCTGATCTGCGAGGCGCTGGTCGGGCACATGGTCAAGAAGGGCGTCAAGACGGCGGGCTTCATCGGCCTCGGCGACGCGTACGGCGAGTCGTGGTGGCGCACGTTCTCGGCGATGGCCGAGAAGGCGAACATCAAGATCGTCGCGAGCGAACGGTTCCAGCGCAGCGATCAGAGCGTGATCGGGCAGGTCGCGAAGCTGATCGCGGCCAACCCGGAGGTGATCCTCGTCGGTGCTGCCGGCGGCCCGACGGCCTTGCCGCAGACCACGCTGTTCGAGCGTGGCTACAAGGGCCAGATCTACCAGACCCACGGCGCCGCGACGCCCGATTTCGTGCGGCTCAGCGGCAAGGCCGCCGAGGGCACGATCATGGCGGCGAGCCTGATGCTGGTGCTCGACCAGATCCCCGACGTCAACCCGTCGAAGCGGCTCGCGGTCGAGTACATCAGCGCGTACGAGAAGGTCTACAACACGAAGCCGGCGACCTTCGGCGCGAATGTCTTCGACGCCGGGCTGCTGCTGCAGCACGCGGTGCCCGAGGCCGCGAAGAAGGCCAAGCCCGGCACGCCCGAGTTCCGCAGCGCGCTGCGCGATGCGCTGGAGGCGACCAGGGAGCTGGTCGGCACGCAGGGCGTCTACAACATGACGCCGGCCGACCACTCCGGTTTCGACCGCCGCGGCCGCGAGCTGATGACGCTGAAAGACGGCAAGTGGCAGCTGCTGGGCGAGCAGTGAGGCGCTGACCTCGCGCGGCGGCGCTCAGCGCCGCGCGACCATGTCGATCTCGACGCGCGCGCCCTTGGCCAGCGCGGTGACGCCGATGCAGGTGCGCGCCGGGCGCTGCCCGGGCGGGAAGTAGCTCGCGTAAACCGCGTTCATCGCGTCGTAGTCGTCCTCGAAGTGGGTGAGGAAGATCCGCACCGACAGCACGTTGGCGAGGCCGAGCCCGCAGCCGGCCAGCACGGTCTGCAGGTTTTTCATCACCTGGTGCGTCTGCGCCGCGATGCCTTCGGGGTAGGGCTGGTCGACGGAGGTGCCGGCAAACGGCATCTGCCCGGTCACGAAGACCCAGCCGTCGCTCTCGACGGCATGGCTGAACGGCGCGACCGGATCGGGTGCGCCGGGAATCATGTGGAAGATCGGTGGCATGGCGTGGTGGGATATATCGGATCGGCGAAAATCGCGCGATGACAGAACAAATTGTGGACCCGGCGCGGGCGACGACCGCCGCGCCGAAGATCGGGTTCGTGTCGCTCGGCTGCCCGAAGGCGCTGACCGACTCCGAGCTGATCCTGACGCAGCTGCGCGCCGAAGGCTACGACACCTCGAAGACCTTCGCCGGCGCCGACCTGGTGATCGTCAATACCTGCGGCTTCATCGACGATGCGGTGAAGGAAAGCCTGGACACGATAGGCGAGGCGCTGGCCGAGAACGGCAAGGTGATCGTGACCGGCTGCCTGGGTGCCAAAGCGGATGCGAGCGGCGCCAACCTGGTGCAGGCGATGCACCCCAGCGTGCTCGCGGTGACCGGCCCGCATGCGACGCACGAGGTGATGGACGCGGTGCACCGGCACAGCCCGAAGCCGCATGATCCGTTCGTCGACCTGGTGCCGCCGCAAGGGGTCAAGCTCACGCCGCGGCACTACGCGTACCTGAAGATCAGCGAGGGCTGCAACCACCGCTGCTCGTTCTGCATCATCCCGAGCATGCGCGGCGACCTGGTGTCGCGGCCTATCGGCGACGTGCTGTCCGAAGCCCAGGCGCTGTTCGAATCCGGCGTCAAGGAGCTGCTCGTGATCAGCCAGGACACGAGCGCCTACGGCGTCGACGTCAAGTTCCGCACCGGCTTCTGGAACGGCCGGCCGGTCAAGACGCACATGACCGAGCTGTGCGAGAAGCTCGCCGAGCTCGCGGCGCGCCACGGCGCGTGGGTGCGGCTGCACTACGTCTACCCGTACCCGCACGTGGATGCCATCCTGCCGCTGATGGCCAGCGGGGCGATCCTGCCGTACCTGGACGTGCCGTTCCAGCATTCGCACCCCGATGTGCTGAAGCGCATGAAGCGGCCGGCCAATGGCGAGAAGAACCTGGAGCGGCTGCAGCGCTGGCGCGAGGCCTGCCCGGAGATCGTCGTGCGCAGCACCTTCATCGCCGGCTTCCCCGGCGAGACCGAGGCCGAGTTCGAGCATCTGCTGGACTTCATGCGCGAGGCGCGCATAGACCGCGCCGGCTGCTTCGCCTATTCACCGGTCGACGGCGCGACCGCGAACGACCTGCCGGGCATGCTGCCGGCCGAGCTGCGCGAGGAGCGCCGCACGCGTTTCATGGCGGTGGCCGAGGAGGTCTCGGCCGCGAAGCTGCGCGAGCGCATCGGCGCGACGATGCAGGTGCTGGTCGATTCGGCGCCCGCGCTGGGCCGCAAGGGCGGCGTCGGGCGCACGTATGCCGATGCGCCGGAGATCGACGGCAGCGTCACGCTGCTGCCGCCGGAGAAGGCCTCGAAAACGCTGAAGGTGGGCGAGTTCACGCGCGCGCGCGTGGTCGGCACGCAGGGCCACGACCTCGTGGCGCAGCCGATCTGACCATGGCGAAGAAACATGGTCCCGACCGCTTCGCCGGTCGCACCACGGCGCTGATCCATCACGCGTACGAACCGCCCGCCGGGTTCGAGGCGGTGCAGCCGGGCGTGCACAAGGCCTCGACCGTGATCTTCGCGAACACGGCCGCGCTGCGCGCGCGCGACTGGAAGCAGAAGGCCGGCTACACCTACGGCCTGCACGGCACGCCGACCAGCTTCACGCTGGAGGAGCGCATCGCGACGCTGGAGGGCGGCACGTACAGCCTGCTCGCGCCCAGCGGGCTCGCGGCGATCGCGCTGGTCGATGCCGCGCTGCTCGAAAGCGGCGACGAGGTGCTGATCCCGTCCAATGCCTACGGCCCCGGCAAGGAGCTGGTGCGGCGCGAGTTCGCCGCGTGGGGCGTCAGGCACCAGTTCTACGACGCGGCGCAGCCGCGATCGCTGGCCGAGATGCTGACGCCGGCCACCAAGCTTATCTGGCTCGAGGCGCCGGGCTCGGTCACGATGGAGTTCCCCGACCTGCGGGCGCTGCTGCAGGTCGCGCGCACCAGTGGCGCCGTCGTCGCGATCGACAACACCTGGGGCGCCGGGATCGCGTTCAACCCGTTCGAGCTCGGCGAGGATCTGGGTGTCGACATCTCGATCCAGGCGCTGACGAAATATCCGTCGGGCGGCGCCGACGTGATGATGGGCGCGGCGACGACGCGCGACGAGGACCTGCACCTGCGCCTGAAGATGACGCATATGCGCTTCGGGCTGGGCGTCGGTGCGAACGATGTCGAGCAGGTGCTGCGCTCGCTGCCGTCGCTGGAGTTGCGCTACGAGGCGCAGGACAGCGCCGCGCGCCGGATCGCGCAATGGTTCACCGCGCGGCCCGAGATCTCGCGCGGCGGCGTGCTGCATCCGGCGCTGCCCAACACGGTCAGCCACACGAACTGGCGCAAGCTGTGCCGGCGCGCTGCCGGGCTGTTCTCGGTCGTGTTCGACAAGCGCTACAGCGCGCAGCAGGTCGACGCGTTCGTCGATTCGCTGCGCCTGTTCCGCATCGGCTATTCATGGGCCGGCCCGGTGAGCCTCGCGGTGCCGTACGACAACGTGGTCCTGCGCAACATCGCCGGCGGGCACGGCCCGCTGGTGCGGTTCTCGGTCGGGCTCGAGAACGTCGCGGACCTGATCGCGGATCTCGAGCAGGCGATGAGTGCGCTGAAGGACTGAACGAGCTCAGGCGAGCGCGAGGCGTTCGCGCAGGCGAATCCGCAGCCCGAGCGGCATCATCGTGAACGACATGCGCTCGTCGGCTTCGCCGCCGCCGGGCGTGCTGACCTCGGTGATGTCGAAGTGCACGAGCAGCATCGCGATCGCCATCTTGATCTCGAGCAGCGCGAGATAGCGCCCCGGACAGACGCGCGGGCCGGCGCCGAACGGCATCGACACGCGCTTGGCCGAACTGGCGGCGCTCGGTGATTCGGTGTCGCTGCCCAGCCAGCGCTCGGGCCGGAACGCCTGCGGGTCGGCGAAGTGGCGCTCGCTGAGGCTGTCGCCGCGCATCACGCACCACACCGCGGTACCGGCCGGGATGCGGATGCCGGCGACCTCGGTCTCGCGCAGCGCCTCGACCACCTGGAACGGCGCAACCGGTTTGAGCCGCATCGTCTCGTGCGCGCACGCCTCCAGCCACGTCAGCGAGCCGATCTGCTCGCTCGTGAACGCGGCCGAGTCGTCGCCGAGTGCGCGCACCTCGTCGCACGCACGGCGCAGCGCCTCGGGGTGGCGGTGCAGCAGGTGGATCATCCAGGCGAGCGTGTTCGCGGTCGTGTCCTCGCCGGCCAGCAGCATCGTCAGCACGTTGCCGGCGACCTCGCGGTCGGTGACCGCGCCGGCGCCGCCGTCGGCCGCCGCAACGATCATCGCCTCGAGCAGGTTGGGCGGGTGCGCGCGCCGTGGCGCATCGGCGGCCAGGCGCTCGCGCGCCTGCGCGATGAAGCCGGCGATCGCGGCATTGACGGCATCGACGCTGCGCGCGAGCTCGCGGTCCGCGGCGCTCGGGAACCAGCGCCACCACGGCAGCGTCGAGAACACGCGCCTGAACAGTGCCGGGAAGATCTTGTCGAGGTGCTGCTGGATGATCTCGTCGTCCGATTCCAGCGTGTTGACGTCGGCGCCGAACGCGAGGCCGGCGATCGCGTCGACCGTGTAGCGCATCAGCTCGGGCTGCAGCTCGATCGCCTGGTCGGCGCGCGCCGCGCGCTGCCAGCGGGCGCGCAACCGCTGCGCGACCTTCGCGAGCGACGGGAAATACGCCTTCACGTGCGCTGGGTCGAGGCCGGCCATCACCATGCGGCGCTGGCGCTTCCAGGCCTCGCCGTTCGAGCCGAACAGGCCCGGCGTGAGGCCCATTTCCAGGCCTATCGTCTCCAGGTGACGGGTGCGCCGGAAGCCGTCAGGCCGGTCGCGCAGCAGTGCGCCCAGCGCCTCGTGATCGGAGACGCCGAGCAGCGTACGCCGCCCCAGCCTGAAGCGGAAGAACGGACCGTACGCACGGTTCCAGTTTTCGACGGTGCGGTGCACCTGGCTGCGCTGGATCTGCAGCGTGTTGCCGATCAGCGGCAGGCCGCGCGGTCCGGGAAGGTCGGCGATCTCGCGCAGCGCCGGGGTCATCGCCGTCAGCTCCGCGGCTTGGAAGAGACCTTCTGTCTCATCAAACGTCCCTTTTCGCGCTCCCAGTCCTTCTTCTTCTCGGTGTTGCGCTTGTCGTGCTCGGCCTTGCCCTTCGCGAGCGCGATCTCGGCCTTCACGAGCCCGCCTTTGTAGTGCAGGTTCAGCGGCACCAGCGTGAAGCCTTTCTGCTCGACCTTGCCGACGAGGCGCTTGATCTCTTCCTTGCGCATCAACAGCTTCTTCGTGCGGTCGGCCTCGGGACGCACATGGGTCGAGGCGCTGCGCAGCGCGTTGATGCGGCAGCCGATCAGGAACAGCTCGCCGTCGCGGATCATCACGTAACCATCCGTCAGCTGGACCTGCCCGGCGCGGATCGCCTTGATCTCCCAGCCCTGCAGCACGACGCCGGCCTCGTAACGTTCCTCGAGGTGGTAGTCGAAATGGGCGCGGCGGTTTTCGGCGATGGACATGGGGTTGGGGTGGCTGCGGCAGCGACGTGGGTGTCGCCACACGCGACCCTACAATTTGAGGATTGTATGAAGCACGTCAAGAAGTCGGTCCTGCTGTGGTACTCCCCGCACGAGATGTACACGCTGGTGACCGCGGTGCGCGACTACCCTCGATTCCTGCCGTGGTGCGAACGCGCCGAGGTGATCGAGGAGCGCGCTGACGGCGTCACCGCGCGGCTGCACCTGTCGTACATGGGGCTGCGCCAGGCGTTCACGACGCACAACCGCCATGTGCCGGACCAGAGCGTGACGCTGAAGCTGGTCGACGGCCCGTTCTCGCGCCTGGACGGCGCCTGGCACTTCGCGCCGGTGCCCAAGACCGACGGGGCCGCCGCGAAGGCCTGCAAGGTCGACTTCAGCCTGCACTATGCGTTCTCGAGCAAGCCGCTCGAAGCGCTGGTCAGCCCGGTGTTCGACAGCATCGCGAACACCTTCGTCGATTCATTCGTCAAGCGCGCCGAGCAGGTCTATGGCGAGCGCTGAGCCGGCGCCGCCCGGGGGCGGCGCCGCGGGGCTGCTGCAGGTCACGGTGGCCTACAGCCCGCGTGCCGGCGAAGTCGATGTCCGCGAGCTGCAGTTGCCGGCGGGCTCTTGCGTCGCCGATGCGCTGGTCGCGAGCGGGCTGGCCGAGCGCCATCCGCAGCTCGACCTGGGCCATGCCGCGCTGGGGATCTGGGGCGCGCTGTGCGACGACCTGCAGCACCCGCTTCGCGATCGCGATCGGGTCGAGGTCTATCGGCCGCTGCAGGTCGATCCGAAGGAGGCGCGGAGGAGGCGGCAGCAGCAGCAACGGGAGCTTGCGGCGGCGGAGCGCAAGGGGAAGAGGCGCTGAGGCTGCGTCCGATTGCGCTGAACTTGCACCGTTCGCGCTGAGCTTGCACCGTTCGCGCTGAGCTTGTCGAAGCGTTGGTGCGAACTCGATACAGGGCTTCGACAGGCTCAGCCCGAACGGCAAGGGAGCGGGGAGGGACTCAGCCCGAACGCCCGGCGGGAACTGGAAGGGACTCAGCCTGAACGGCGAGGCTGAACGACCCTACTTGCAATCGCTCGCCATGATCTCGCGCGTGCGCTTGGCCTCTTCGGCCCGCGCTGCGTCGTCGAGATACTCGCGCTCGCCTTTCTCGTTGGTGCGCGCGATGCGGATGCCGCTGTCCAGCGTCCGCATCTGCGCCTTCGCGCGGTTGCAGTTGTCGGCCTTCGCGGCGGCGACCTTGTCGGCCTCTGCCTTCTTCTTCGCGGCCTCTTCCTGCTCGGCCTTCTGGCGCTTGGCCTCGAGCTCGGGCTCGACGGCCTTGGGTGCCAGCGCGGGCCCCGAGGCGGCCGACGCGGCGGGTGTCGGACCCGGCAGCGCCGCGCGACGCTGTTGGGCGCCGTTCGGTCGCTGCAGGATGGCGTTGTCGGCCACATCGGCCGGCGGCGGCAGGTCGCTGTACTGCACCTGGCCGTTCTTGTCGCGCCACTTCCATTGCGCCTCGGCCGGCGCGGCGAGCAAGGCGCCGAGCGCAGCGGCGCAGATGAGGGCGGTCCAACGAGCCATGGTTGTCAGTGTCGACCAGCGACGGATTGGTGTCGCTGCGCAGTGTAGCGGCGGCGATGCGCGGCGGCCACGTACCACCCTCCAAACCGTGCCGTAGTTCCCGATCCCTATAATTCGCTTTTGTCTACGGCCCGGCGCTTCGCTTCTTAACTTCGCTTTCGCGAAGTTAGCCTCCGACGCAACGGCGCAAGGCCGTTGTGCGACAGGAGTCCACTTTCCATGCGCCTTCTCGGCAAAGCGCTCACCTTCGACGACGTGTTGTTGGTGCCGGCGTTCTCCCAGGTGTTGCCGCGCGACACCAGCCTCGCGACCCACCTCTCCCGCAACATCCGCCTGAACCTGCCGCTGGTCTCGGCAGCGATGGACACGGTCACCGAAGCCCGCCTCGCGATCGCGATCGCACAGGAAGGCGGCATCGGCATCGTGCACAAGAACCTGACGCCCAAGCAGCAGGCGGCCGAGGTCGCGCGGGTCAAGCGCTACGAGTCCGGGCTGCTGAAGGATCCGATCACGATCTCGCCGGGCGTGCCGGTGCGCAACGTGATCGAGCTGTCGAAGCAGCACGGCATCTCGGGGTTCCCGGTGGTCGACAACGGCCTCGTCGTCGGCATCGTGACGAACCGCGACCTGCGCTTCGAGACGCGGCTGGACGTCCCGGTGCGCGAGATCATGACGCCGCGCGAGCGCCTGATCACGGTGCGCGAGGGCGCGTCGCTCGACGAAGGCAAGGCCCTGATGCACAAGCACAAGCTCGAGCGCGTGCTGGTCGTCAACGATGCGTTCGAGCTGCGCGGGCTGATGACGGTCAAGGACATCACGAAGCAGACCAGCTTCCCGAACGCCGCCCGCGATGCGCTGGGCAAGCTGCGGGTCGGCGCGGCGGTCGGGGTCGGCGAAGGCACCGAGGAACGGGTCGACCTGCTCGCGAAGGCCGGCGTCGACGTGCTGGTCGTCGACACCGCGCACGGCCACAGCGCCGGCGTGATCGAGCGGGTGCGCTGGGTCAAGAAGCACTATCCGCAGGTCGACGTGATCGGCGGCAACATCGCGACCGGCGCGGCGGCGCTGGCGCTGGTCGAGGCCGGGGCCGACGGGGTCAAGGTCGGGATCGGGCCGGGCTCGATCTGCACGACGCGCATCGTCGCCGGCGTCGGCGTGCCGCAGATCATGGCGATCGACAACGTCGCGACCGCGTTGAAGGGCAGCGGCGTGCCGCTGATCGCCGACGGCGGCATCCGCTACTCGGGCGACATCGCGAAGGCGATCGCCGCCGGCGCGCACAGCGTGATGATGGGCGGCATGTTCGCCGGCACCGAGGAGTCGCCCGGCGAGATCGTGCTGTTCCAGGGCCGCAGCTACAAGAGCTACCGCGGGATGGGCTCGATCGGCGCGATGCAGCAGGGCAGCGCCGACCGGTACTTCCAGGATGACAACACCGGCGCGAACCCGAACGCCGACAAACTCGTGCCCGAAGGCATCGAGGGGCGCGTGCCGTACAAGGGCTCGATGGTGTCCATCGTGTTCCAGATGGCCGGCGGGCTGCGCGCCTCGATGGGCTACTGCGGCTGCGCGACGATCGAGGACATGCGCGAGAGGGCCGAGTTCGTCGAGATCACGTCGGCCGGCATCCGCGAGAGCCATGTGCACGACGTGCAGATCACCAAGGAAGCGCCTAACTACCGCAGTGAATAGGTCCACCCCCGGAGCGGCTTCGCCGCTCCCCCTCGAGGGGGCGACCCCAGCGGACCGGCAAAGCCGGCTCCGCGGCGTCCGCTTGATGTGCCGTTGCTGGGGTGTCGCGCGAAATTTGGAGGAAGTGGCGTGACTGACGCCGTGCAACTATCGGCCGCATCGCCCAAACGCCGGGCGGCGATGCCGTTCATCATGGCCACCGTGCTGATCGACATGGTCGCGATCGGCTTGATCATCCCGGTGCTGCCGCCGCTGGTGGGCACGTTCACGGGCTCGCAGGCCGCGCAGGCGTTCTGGTACGGCACGATTGCCGTGGCGTTCGGCATCGCGAACTTCTTTGCGTCGCCCGTCCTCGGCCGGCTGTCGGACCGCTACGGCCGCCGGCCGGTGCTGCTGATGGGCTTCGCCGGGTTCGCGCTGAGCTTCTTCGTGACGGGGCTCGCGACATCGCTTTGGATGCTCGTGGTCGTGCGCATCTTCAGCGGTGCGCTGCAGTCCAACGTCGCGATCGCGAATGCCTACGTCGCCGACATCACGCCGCCGGCCGAGCGTGCGAAGGCCTTCGGCAAGCTCGGCGCGATGCTGGGCATGGGCTTCATCCTCGGGCCGGTGCTGGGCGGCCTGCTCGGCGGCTACAACCTGCACCTGCCGTTCTTCGTGTCGGGCACGCTCGCCTGCATCAACTGGCTGTACGGCTGGTTCGTGCTGCCCGAGTCGCTGCCGCCCGAGCGGCGCCGGCCGTTCGTGTTGCGCGAGGCGAATCCGATCAGCTCGCTGCGCGGGCTGGCCGAGCTGAAGGGCGTGGGATCGCTGGTGCTGGTGCTTGCGTTCAGTGCGCTCGCGCAGTTCATGACGCACACCTCGTGGGTGCTGTACACGACCTTCAAGTTCGGCTGGGGGCCGACGCAGAACGGCTGGTCGCTGTTCACGATCGGGCTGATGTCGGTGCTGGTGCAGGGCGTGCTGCTCGGCAGGCTGCTGAAGCGCTTCTCGCCGCAGCGGCTCGCGATCATGGGGCTGGTCTCGTCCAGCCTTTGCTATGTGCTGTGGGGCGCCGCGCCCGAGGGCTGGATGCTGTACGTGGCGATCGTCGCGAACGTGCTGGGCTTCGCCGCGCCGGCCGCGATGCAGAGCATCATCTCGAACGCCGCGGACCCGAGCACGCAGGGCCGCACGGCCGGGGCGGTCGCATCGCTGAACAGCATGATGGCGGTGCTGGCGCCGATGATAGGCGCGCCGCTGCTCGCGACCGTCTCGCACCTGCCGCACGGCGACTGGCGCATCGGCGCGCCCATGTATTTCTGCGCACTGCTGCAGGCGGGCTCGATGCTGGTGGCGCTGCGCCACTTCCGGCATGCGCGCCGAACCCGCGAGGCGAACGCCGAACCCGCCCTCGAGACCACCCGCGAGACCGTCGCCGCCGGCTCGCCGAGCTGACCGTTCCGAATCCCAAGACGCCACCACCATGCACGACAAGATCCTGATCCTCGACTTCGGCTCCCAGGTCACGCAGCTGATCGCACGGCGCGTGCGCGAGGCGCACGTCTACTGCGAGATTCATCCGAACGATGTCAGCGACGCGTTCATCCGCGAGTTCGCCCCCAAGGGCATCATCCTGTCGGGCAGCCACGCGAGCACCTACGAGGCGCACGAGCTGCGCGCGCCGGCCGCCGTGTGGGAGCTGGGCGTGCCGGTGCTGGGGATCTGCTACGGCATGTTCACGATGGCGGTGCAGCAGGGCGGCCAGGTCGAAGCGGCCGACCACCGCGAGTTCGGGTACGCCGAGGTCCGCGCGCACGGCCACACGAAGCTGCTGCAGGGCATCGAGGATTTCAGCACCGCCGAAGGCCACGGGATGCTGAAGGTCTGGATGAGCCACGGCGACAAGGTCACCGCGCTGCCGCCCGGCTTCAAGCTGATGGCCTCGACGCCGAGCTGCCCGATCGCCGGCATGGCCGACGAGTCGCGCGGCTACTACGGCGTGCAGTTCCATCCCGAGGTCACGCACACGTTGCAGGGCCGCGAGCTGCTGAACCGCTTCGTGCTCGAGATCGCGAAGGCCAGGCCCGACTGGGTGATGGGCGACTACATCGAGGAGGCGGTCGCGCGCATCCGCGAGCAGGTGGGCAGCGAGGAGGTGATCCTGGGGTTGTCGGGCGGTGTCGACTCGAGCGTGGCCGCGGCGCTGATCCACCGTGCGATCGGCGACCAGCTCACCTGTGTGTTCGTCGACCACGGCCTGCTGCGCTGGAACGAAGGCGCGATGGTGATGGAGATGTTCGCGGGCCGGCTGCACGCGAAGGTCGTGCATGTCGACGCCAGCGCGCAGTTCCTGGGCCAGCTCGCCGGCGTGACCGACCCCGAGGCCAAGCGCAAGATCATCGGCCGCGAGTTCGTCGAGGTGTTCCAGGCCGAGGCGAAGAAGCTGAAGCAGGCTCGGTGGCTGGCGCAAGGCACGATCTACCCGGACGTGATCGAAAGCGGTGGCGCCAAGACCAAGAAAGCCACCAGCATCAAGAGCCACCACAACGTCGGCGGCCTGCCCGAGACGCTGGGCCTGAAGCTGCTCGAGCCGCTGCGCGAGCTGTTCAAGGACGAGGTGCGCGAGCTGGGCGTCGCGCTGGGGCTGCCGCACGACATGGTCTACCGCCACCCGTTCCCGGGGCCGGGCCTGGGCGTGCGCATCCTCGGCGAGGTCAAGAAGGAATACGCCGACCTGCTGCGCCGCGCCGATGCGATCTTCATCGAGGAGCTGCGCAATTGGAAGGACGAAGCCAGCGGCAAGAACTGGTACGAGCTGACCAGCCAGGCGTTCGGCGTGTTCCTGCCGGTCAAGAGCGTCGGCGTGATGGGCGACGGCCGCACCTACGAGCACGTGGTGGCGCTGCGCGCGGTGCAGACCACCGACTTCATGACCGCCGAGTGGGCGCCGCTGCCGCACGAGCTCCTCGCGCGCGTCTCCAACCGCATCATCAACGAGGTTCGCGGCATCAACCGGGTGACCTACGACGTGTCGAGCAAGCCGCCGGCGACGATCGAGTGGGAGTGACGATGGATGCAGCGCACCGGGCCGTCGATGAATTCCAGTCGCGCCTCGCCGTCGTGCGCGACAACTACCGCGCGACACCAGCTCGAACGACACG
>DATCSE010000258.1:0-2625 GCA_036568605.1 Burkholderiaceae bacterium
CAGCAGCTCGGTGCAATCGTTCTACGCGATCGCCGACGGCACGAGCACAAGCGGCAAGTTCTACACCGCCAGCACATTGCCCACCGGTGTGACGTTCCCGGTCACGCGCAGCCAGTTGAATGCCAACACCGACCTGCTGACCGGCATTGGCAGCTCGCCAAGCTCGACGATGGGGTGGTACTTCGATCTGCCGGTCACGAGCGGCATCGCGGAACGGATCACCGTCGATCCCACCGCGAATCAAGGCGTGGTGGCTTTCGCGGGCAACCTGCCGAACGGTTCGGTCTGTTCACCCGGCGGTACCGGCGACGTCTACGCCGTCAGCATGGCCACCGGGCAGAGCGTGCTGGTCAGCAGTTCGGATTCCAGCAAGCTGATCGCGAAGGCGGAGATGACCTTCACTGGCGTCATCACCGACATCGCGATCATGCGGGTCGACGGCAAGTTGCGCCTCTATGTCGGTGGCAACAGCTCCGACGGCACGCCGACGGTCGTGAACTTGCCCGCGAACCTGACCACGGCTGCAGGCGCCAAGCAGCTCAATTGGCGGGCGGTGCAGTTGAGCAATTGAGCGTGGCGGTGGCGGGTGCGGGCGCGTTCGGGGCCGTGGTGCGTGCGCGAACCCGGTCCGTCGCCGCTGCGGTCGCGCTGGCTGCCGTACTGCACGCGGCATTGCTGGCGCTGTGGCACGGCAGTGCGCCTCATGCAGCCTCGGCGCACGTTGTTCCCACCATCACGCTTGTGGCAGCCAGGGTTCCGGCGATTGCTGCCGGCAGGGCCACAAATCAGGCGCAGGACGAGTCGACGCTCCCCATGCCGGGGGCTGCCCGCGCAGCGCGAGCGCAGGTGAGCAAACCGTTCTCCACTCCGAGCGCACTCGGGCCGGCGCCCGTCGACATGCTCGCGCAGCCGCGCTCCGCGCCCGACATCGCCACCCTGCAAGGTCTGCCGTTCTCGGGCCTGCCAATGCGTGTGCGGCTGACGATCGACTGCACCGGCCGCGTCGTCGACGTGACGATGCTGCGCTCGATGGAAGACGCGGCCGTCAGCGAGGCCGTGCGCCGCATGTTTCTCGCCACCGGGTTCGTGCCGGCGCGCCGCGGCGGGGTCGACGTCGCGTCGGTCCAGGACATCGAGCTCTCACTCGATGATCTGCGCTGAACGCTGACACCCCGACCCAGATCACTCGGC
The DNA here is from genome assembly GCA_036568605.1 of Burkholderiaceae bacterium. GTDB lineage: Bacteria > Pseudomonadota > Gammaproteobacteria > Burkholderiales > Burkholderiaceae_C > DATCSE01. The sequence continues at coordinate 1,192 of DATCSE010000258.1, forward strand.
ACTGCGCAACCCCGCCGAGATCCCGTTGATCGAGATGCGAATCCCAGTCTGTTGATTCCAGCACCAGCTCGACCCTTTCGCGTGTGTCGCGATGCCGGCGGCGCTGCGCGATCACCTCGATGCAAAGCGTACGGAGGTCGCGGAGCGCGAGCGCCGCGTGCACCTGGTGGGGAGATGGCCTACTCCGCTACTCCGGGTGCAGAGGCGCTAGAACGAGTGCCGCACGCCGGCCGCGAGGCCGGTCTGCGAACCGCCCGCCGCCGGGCCGCCACCGGCCGCGGCATTGCTGACCGAGAGTGCCAGCGTTCCGTCGTTCGCGATGTGACCGGCGGTCGCATACACCGCGGTGCGCTTGGACAGGTTGTAGGTCGCGCGGACCGCCGCCAGCGTCGCCTTGTTGTCGCTGTCCTTGAAGTTCAGCCTGAAAACCTCGCCGTCGAGCACCAGCAGCGGCGTCATGCTCCAGGCCGCGCCGAGGTACCACAAGGTGCTGCGCGGTGTCGTGCTGCTCGCTTCGTTGCGGCGCGCGATCAGCCCGACGCCGAGCTTCAGCGCATCGAACTTGACCCAGCCGTCCAGCGTCGCCCGGCGGTCCTTCAGGCTGCTGCTGGTCAGCCCGGCAAACGCGCCGGTGTCGCCGCGGATCTCGTCGATCGCGGCCGCTGCGCCCCATATCGCGGCGTCGTACTTCACCAGCGCCGACCACTGCCGGCAGGCCTTCGAGTCGGTGCTCTCGCCCGGGCAGTTGGTGCCTGACGGGCTGGGTCCGGCGTTGACCGCGTCGCGGCCGAAGCTGAAGGTCGCGCCGGCGGTCCACGCTCCGAACGTGCCGCGATACGCGATCGCATTGTCGACGCGCGCGTTGGGCAGGTAGCTGTCCAGCGAGCCCGAGCCGAACATCGCCGGGCCGAGGATGTCCGCATCGAGTTGCGACCAGTACAGCATCGAATACTGCCGCCCCAGCGTCAGGCTGCCCCAGGGGCCGCTGAGACCTGCGTAGCTTTGCCGGCCCCAGGCGCGACCGCCCTGGTTGAACGTGCCGCTGTCCGGGCCCAGGCCTTGCTCGATCGTGAAGATGGCCTTCAGCCCGTCGCCCAGATCCTCGGTGCCGCGAAACCCGATGCGCGACGGGAACGAGCCGGTCAGCCCCGGCATGCGCTTGAGGCTGCCGCCGGTGCCGACGTTGTTCAGGTATTCGACCGGCACGTCCAGCAGGCCGTAGATCGTGACGTTCTGCGCCTGGGCCGTCGTCATGCTGCCGGCGCCCAAAATGACCAGGGGCAGTAGCAATCGCTTCATGGGTTCGTCTCTTTGTTGTGATTCGTTCGGGGGTGAAACGGTGCGGTGGGTTGTCGTCGTCTTCGCGTTCAATCCTTCGGCGCCGGCGTGTGAGTCCAATCCAGCGGGCCGGCGTCCTTGCCCGCGACCGAATAC
>DATCSE010000259.1:0-5618 GCA_036568605.1 Burkholderiaceae bacterium
GCTGCCCGCCGGTGCAGCCGATCGCGACCGTCAGGTAATTGCGCTGGTCGACCTCGAACGCCGGCAGCCAGCGCGCGAGGAATGCCGCGATCTGCGTGAGCATCTCGTTGACCTCGGGCTGCGCGCGCAGGTAGGCGGCGACCGGCTCGTCGCGCCCGGTCAGCGGCTGCAGCTCGCGCACGTAATGCGGGTTCGGCAGCACGCGCACGTCGAACACATAGTCGGCGTCTAGCGGCACGCCGTGCTTGAACGCGAAGCTCTCGAACACCAGTGTCAGCCGGTTGCGCTCGGCGCGCACCAGATCGCGCACCCAGATGCGCAGCTGCGCGGGGCGCAGCGGGCTGGTGTCGATCACGGTCGAGACCTCGCGCAGCTTCGCGAGCAGCTCGCGCTCGAGCTCGATCGCATCGATCAGTGCGCGCCGCGTGTCGGACGGGCTGTCGCCGCCGGTCCGACCGGGCACGTACGCGAGCTCGTCGGACAGCGGATGGCGCCGCCGCGTCTCGGAAAAGCGGCGCACCAGCGCATCGGTGCTCGAATCGAGGAACACGACCTGAATCGCGACGCCTTCGTCGCGCAGCTGCTGCAACAGCGGCAGCAGGTGCGGCAGCGATTGCGCGCTGCGCACGTCGACCGCGATCGCGACCCGCCGATCGGCCCGCGTGCGCTCGAGTTTCAGGAAGTCGCGCAGCAGCTCGGGCGGCAGGTTGTCGACGCAGTAGAAGCCGGCGTCCTCCAGCGCATGCAGCGCGACCGACTTGCCCGAGCCCGAGGTGCCGCTGATGACGACGACCTCGGCCGGCGGCACGCCCATCGCGTCCACATCGGGGTCCAGCGGCGCCGGGATCGTCGCCGCGCCGACGTCGAGGTCAGGTGAGGAACCGTTGCCGTGAGGATTCATGCCGTCGTCCGGACTGCTTGCTGACGTTCTGGCCGCAGGGGTGGGTGATGTTCCAGTCGGTTCACGAGCGCTTGCGCGGCCGTGCCGCGGGGGCGGGCGCCGGTGCCGCGGGCACCGCGCCGACCGACAGCATCTCCTGCGCGTGCGCGAGGCTGGTGTTCGACAGGCGCTCGCCGCCCAGCATACGCGCGATCTCGGCGACGCGCACTTCGCCGGTCACACCATGCACGCTGCTGGTGGTGCGACCGTCCTGCGCCTGCTTCGCGACGACGAAGTGGTGGTCCGCGCAGGCCGCGACCTGCGGCAGGTGCGTGACCGCGAGCACCTGCCGATCGCGGCCCAGCTGCTTCATCAGCCGGCCGACCGTCTCGGCGACCGCGCCGCCGACGCCGGCATCGATCTCGTCGAAGATCAGCGTGCCGGCCGCGGCATCGCCGCTCGCGACCGTGCTGGTCGTGACCGCGATCGCCAGCGCGATGCGCGACAGCTCGCCGCCCGACGCCACTTTCGCGAGCGGCCGCGGCGTGCTGCCCGCATGGCCCGCGACCAGGAACTCGGCCGACTCGAGGCCGAACGACTGCGGCGTCTCCTGCGCGAGCAGCGCGATCTCGAAGCGCCCACCGGCCATGCCCAGCTGCTGCATCGCCTGCGTGACCGCGGCCGCGAGTTTGGGCGCGCCGCCGCGGCGCGCGGCGCTGACGGCCTTCGCTTCGGCCTGGAATTCGCGCAGCGCGGTGTCGCTCGCGCGCTGCAGCCCGTCGAGATCGGCCGCGGCATCGAGCGCGCGCAGCTCGGTCTTCCACTGCGCGAGCAGCGCCGGCAGCTCGGCCGGGGGGCGGCGGTATCGCCGCGCCAGCCCCATCCACGCGGCCAGCCGCTCGTCCAGCGCCTGCAGCCGCTGCGGTTCGAGCTCGGTGTGGTTCAGGTAGCTCGACAGCGTGTGCGACGCGTCCTGCAGCTCGGCCTGCGCGCCCTGCAGCACCGCGATCGTCGACGCGAGCTGCGCGTCGAACGACGCGACTTGCTCGAGCGCATGCAGCGCGCGGCCGATCAAGGCTTCGGCGTTGTCGTCGGCCTCGGCGATCGCCGCCAGCGCCGTGCGCGCCGCGTCGAGCAGCGCCTGCGCGTTCGCGAGCTTCTTGTGCTCGGCCTCGAGTTCGTCCCACTCGTCGTCACGCGGGGCCAGCTTGTCGACCTCGCCGATCTGCCAGGCGAGGCGCTCGCGCTCGCGTTCCAGGTCGGCCTGCGACGCGCGTGCGCTCGCCAGCGCCTCGGTCGCGCGCTTCCACTCGGCCCAGCGCAGCGCGAGCGGCGCGGTGTCGACGCCGGCATACCCGTCGAGCAGCGCACGCACCGCGGCCGGCCGGGTCAGGCTCTGCCAGGCATGCTGGCCATGGATGTCGACCAGCGCATCGGCGGCTTCGCGCAGCTGCGCGATCGTCGCCGGGCTGCCGTTGATCCACGCGCGGCTCTTGCCCTGCGCATCGATGGTCCGGCGCAGCAGCAAGGTGTCCTCGTCCGCGTCGTTCGCGAAGCCGGCCTCGGTCAGCCAGCCCGCGAGCGCCGCGGGCGCATCGAACTCGGCGCTGATCTCGGTGCGGGCCGCGCCTTCGCGCACGACGCCGGCATCGCCGCGGCTGCCGAGCGCGAGCTGCAGCGCATCGACCAGGATGGATTTGCCGGCACCGGTCTCGCCGGTCAGCACCGAGAAGCCGGCATCGAACTCGACCTCGAGCGAGGCGACGATCACGAAATCGCGAAGAGACAGGCGGCGCAGCATGGCGGTATCAGTTCACGCCCGAGTTCCAGTGCAGCTTGCGCCGCAGCGTTGCGTAGTAGCTCCAGCCGCGCGGGTGCAGGAAACGCACCTGATGCGCCGAACGCCGCACGACGATGCGGTCGCCGTGCAGCAGGCTCGCGAGCGACTGCATGTCGAAGCTGACGCTGGCCTCGCGGCCGGCGACGATCTCGATGCCGATCTCCACCGTGTCGGGCAGCACGATGGGCCGGTTCGACAGATCGTGCGGCGCGATCGGCACCAGCACCCAGCCGCCGATCGCCGGATGCAGGATGGGCCCGCCGGCCGACAGCGCATAGGCGGTCGAGCCGGTCGGCGACCCGATGATCAAGCCGTCGGAGCGGAAGTTCGCGACGAACTCGGGGCCGATGTCGACCTTGATCTCGACCATGCTCGAGCTCGCGCCGCGGCTGACGACCACGTCGTTCATCGCGAAGCCTTCGAAGATCATCCGGCCGTCGCGCCAGACGCCGCCTTCGAGCATCGTGCGGCGTTCTTCTTCGTAGTCGCCGGCGATCATCGGCGCGAGCGAGCGTGCGTATTCGTCTATCGTCACGTCGGTGATGAATCCCAGCCGGCCCTGGTTGATGCCGACCAGCGGCGTGCCGTGGCGCGAGAGCTGGCGCGCGATGCCCAGCATCGTGCCGTCGCCGCCGACGACCACCGCGAGGTCGCATTCGCGGCCGAGCTCGTCGGGCGTCAGCGCGCGATAGCCTTCGATGCCGGTGGCGAGCGCGGTCTGCCGCTCCATCGACACCTCGAGACCCTGGCGCGCGAGGAAGTTGGCGATCTCCTCGAGCACGCCGCGGATGCCTTCAGCCTGGTACTTGCCTACGAGCGCAGCGTGACGGAATCGGCTCACCATGCGCGGGATTACACCACAGCGATTTGACGTGAAGCCTGCATCAAACGAGGTGGAAATTACAATGGCGACATGTTGGACGAGCGCGCCAAAACCCTGCTGAAGACGCTGGTCGAGCGCTACATCGCTGACGGCCAGCCGGTCGGTTCGCGCACCTTGTCGCGTGCCAGCGGATTGGAGCTGTCGCCGGCGACGATACGCAACGTGATGGCCGATCTCGAAGACCTCGGCCTGATCGCGAGCCCGCACACCAGTGCCGGCCGCATCCCGACGGCACGCGGCTATCGGCTCTTCGTCGACACGATGCTGACCGCGCGTGCGGTCTCCGCAGTGCCCTCGCCCGAGCCGCATCTGACGGCCGACCAGCCGCAGCGCGTGATCGCGAACGCGGCGCAGCTGCTGTCGAACCTGTCGAACTTCGTCGGCGTGATCACCGCGCCGCGCAAGGCCAGCGTGTTCCACCACATCGAGTTCATGCGCCTGTCGGAGCGGCGCGTGCTCGTGATCATGGTCGCGCCCGACGGCGATGTGCAGAACCGCGTGATCTTCACCGCGCAGGACTACACCCAGACGCAGCTGCAGGAAGCGAGCAACTACCTGACCGCGCACTACGCGGGGCTGACGATCGAGGCGGTGCGCGAGCGGCTGAAGAGCGAGGTCGACGCGCTGCGCAGCGAGATCGCGACGCTGATGCAGGCCGCGGTGCAGGCCGGCAGCGAAGCGCACGCGAGCAGCCAGGAGCAGGTCGTGATCTCGGGGGAGCGCAACCTGCTCACGGTGCAGGACTTCTCCAGCGACATGGGCTCGCTGCGCAAGCTCTTCGACCTGTTCGAGCAGAAGACCCAGCTGATGCGCCTGCTGGATGTCAGCAGCCGCGCCGAAGGCGTGCGCATCTACATCGGCGGCGAGAGCCAGGTCGTGCCGTTTGAAGAGCTCTCGATCGTCTCGGCGCCTTACGAGGTCGACGGCCAGGTCGTCGGCACGCTGGGCGTGATCGGGCCGACCCGCATGGCCTACGACCGGATGATCCAGATCGTCGACATCACGTCGCGGCTGGTCAGCAATGCGCTGAGCACGAAGTAGCGCACCGGCATCGCCGCCGAGACCGACCGCCGCGCTGCCTACAATGGCCGGTCGTGGGCCGTTAGCTCAGTTGGTTAGAGCAGAGGACTCATAATCCTTTGGTCGCTGGTTCGAGCCCAGCACGGCCTACCATCCGTTCTCCTATGAAAAGAGGCATTTGCTGCCTCCCTTTGCGGCATCGGGAAGTCGGATCAGCTGCGCAAGTTCCAGCTCGAGCGGCAGGTGACCGAACTGCGAGAATGCCTCTGGAGGCATCGTTGCAACGAATGCCTAATAAGCGAAGGCTCTTGTCGTGACGCGCTTCGACCGCCGCTGGCAGGGTGTTGCCGTGGGAGCCGAGACCAAGGCGCGGTTCAAGCCTCCAGAGGGCGTCTGGATTGCACGCCTGCCGCAGCAGGACTTCTGCCAGGCGCTGGGCGTGGCACCGGATCGCAAGTACCAGTCCGACAGGGGTCCTTCGGTGCAGGACTGCCTGACCGTGCTCGCAGCAAGGATGCGGACAAGGACCGAGCGGTCTTCGCGCTGGCGCAGCTTGCGTTCTGGTTGATGGCGGCCACCGACGCCTACGCGAAGAACTTCTCCACGTAGAGCGGGGTCAGGCTGAAGCGCCCTCCCCGCCGGTGCCGGATGGGGACGCCGATCGCGGTGGGGATGCGACGGCACGCGCAGCTCTTTCGGCGGGCGGTGGAGGCCGACACCCCGCTTCAACGGCGTTTCCAAATGTGAGACCGCGAGAGGCCGTCGGCATTCGTTGAAACGGTCACGAAACGGCCGCCTGGCACAGTGACGCCAAGTTGCCGATCGGCCGCCGCCTGCCGCTCGCCCGCTCCCACGATCGAACTCCGCCACGACCTCATGACCCATCGCACGTACAACGCTGGCTTCTCAATGGCGGGCCGGTTCCTGTCAGCAGTCATCAGGGCCTGGACGCTGATGCCGTTCCTGCTGGCGAGCTGTGGAGGCAACGACGGCGC
>DATCSE010000260.1:0-14126 GCA_036568605.1 Burkholderiaceae bacterium
GGCTGCGGCATTACGAGGTGATGGCGGTCCGGTACGCGTGAGCGCGCGGATCGCCGCGGTGCTGGCCGGCCTGTGGGCCGGCGTGCTGGTTTGCATCGCCTCGATTGCGGCGCCGGCGGCCTTCGCGACGCTGGCGCGCGCGGATGCCGGCCGCTTCGTGGGCCGCGTGTTCGTGACCGAGGCCTACCTCAGCATTGCGATGGCGGTGGTGCTGTTCGCGATCGAGCGTCGGCGCACGCGCGATCTCGCGGAATCGGGCCGCGGGTCCGTGCTCAGCGCGAACCTCGTGTTGTTGCTCGGCACCTTGTTCTGCACGGTCGCCGGCTATTTCGCGATCGAGCCGATGATGGTGGCTGCCCGCCTGGGTCAGGGCCCGTGGTCGTTCGGCGCGCTCCACGCCGCGTCGACCGGATTCTTCGTGCTGAAAGGTGTGCTCGTGCTGGTGCTGGCGTGGCGGTTCGCCGCCGCATCGCTCATGCCTTCAGCGACTTCTTCTTGACGCTGCTCGGCCGGCTTTTTGCGCGCTTGAGCTCGCCGCCCGCGGTCAGCCGCATGTTGCCGAGCACCGTGACTTTCTTGACCTGCGCCCGATGGTTGCCGCTCTTCGAGAACTTCAGGACCTTGACGACCTTCGGCCCGGGCTTGCGGTCCTCGCGCTCGACCTTTTCCTTGGGCGGGATCGGCCGCCAAAGCACCAGCAGCTTGCCGATGTGCTGGACCGGCGCGGCGCCGAGCTCGTCGGCTAGCGTGGCGAGTGTTTCCTCGCGTGCCGCGCGGTCGTCGGAGAACACGCGCACCTTGATCAGGCCGTGCGCGGTCAGCGCCGCATCGGCCTCCTTGCGGATCGCCGGCGTCAGGCCGTCGCTGCCGATCATCACGACCGGGTCGAGGTGATGGGCTTGGGCGCGCTTTTCCTTGCGCTGGGCCGGGGTCAGGTTCAAAGCAGGCATGCCTCTATTATCGACGCGTCATGAAGGTCCAGACGAAAAGCAAAAAGGTCAACAAGGCGTGGCTGCACGACCACCTGACCGATCCGTACGTGAAGCTCGCGCAGAAGGAGGGCTACCGCGCCCGCGCGGCCTACAAGCTCAAGGAGATCGACGAGGAGCTGCATCTGCTCAAGCCCGGGCAGCTGGTCGTCGACCTGGGCGCGACGCCGGGTGCGTGGAGCCAGTACGTCCGCCGCAAGTTCGCGCCGAAGGAGGCCGGGGTCGGCGGCGCGGCGGTCGGTGCGCTGAACGGCACGATCATCGCGCTGGACATTCTGGACTTCGAGCCGATCGAGGGCGTCACCTTCCTGCAGGGCGATTTCCGCGAGGAGTCGGTGCTGGCCGAGCTGGAGCGCGTCGTGGCCGGCCGGCCGGTCGACGTCGTGATCTCCGACATGGCGCCAAACCTGTCGGGCATCGAAAGCTCCGATTCGGCGCGGATCGCGCACCTGGTCGAACTGGCGGTGGAGTTTGCGGTCCTGCATCTGAAACCGCAGGGCGCGCTGGTCTGCAAGGTGTTCCACGGAAGCGGTTACAGCCAGCTCGTCAAGCTGTTCAAGGAGACCTTTCGGGTGGTCAAGCCGATCAAGCCCAAGGCCTCGCGCGACAAGTCGGCCGAAACCTTCCTGGTCGGCATCGGGCTGAAGCTGCCCGGGACGGGTGTTCCGCGCGGCTCGGCGGCCGGGGAGTTGGCGGAGGAATTGGCAGGGAATTGACCCGAACCAGCCCCGGTACCGGGGCTTGACGGGGCTAAAATCGGCCGCAGATGGCGAACATGGCGGCGCCGGACACCTCACCATGAGCAGGCGCCCTGCCTCGTGTCCCCCGGAAATGGAGTTGCGGTGAACAATCAATGGTTCTCTAAGGTCGCTGTCTGGTTGGTGATCGCGCTGGTGCTGTTCACCGTCTTCAAGCAGTTCGACCGCAGCGCCGCGACGACCGGCATGATCGGTTACTCCGACTTCCTCGAGGAAGTCCGCGGAAAGCGCATCAAGAGCGTGCAACTGCAGGAGGGCGCCGGCGGCAGCACCGAAATCCGTGCGAAGCGCAACGACGATTCCGACGTGCGCACGACCGCGACCTACCTGGACCGCGGCCTGATCGGCGACCTGATCGCCAACGGCGTCAAGTTCGACGTGAAGCCGCGCGAAGAGCCCTCGTTCCTGCTCGGCATCCTGGCGTCCTGGGGCCCGATCCTGCTGCTGATCGGCGTGTGGATCTACTTCATGCGGCAGATGCAGGGCGGCGGCAAGGGCGGGGCGTTCAGCTTCGGCAAGAGCAAGGCCCGCATGCTGGACGAGGCCAACAACACGACCACGTTCTCCGACGTCGCCGGCTGCGACGAGGCGAAGGAAGAGGTCAAGGAACTCGTCGACTTCCTGAAGGACCCGCAGAAGTTCCAGAAGCTCGGCGGCCGGATCCCGCGAGGCGTGCTGCTGGTCGGGCCTCCGGGTACCGGCAAGACGCTGCTCGCGAAGGCGATTGCCGGCGAGGCCAAGGTGCCGTTCTTCTCGATCTCGGGCTCCGACTTCGTCGAGATGTTCGTCGGCGTCGGCGCGGCCCGCGTGCGCGACATGTTCGAGCAGGCGAAGAAGAGCGCGCCCTGCATCATCTTCGTCGACGAAATCGACGCGGTCGGTCGCCATCGCGGTGCCGGCCTGGGCGGCGGCAACGACGAGCGCGAGCAGACGCTGAACCAGATGCTCGTCGAGATGGACGGTTTCGAGACCAACCTCGGCGTGATCGTGATGGCGGCCACCAACCGGCCGGACATCCTCGACCCGGCGCTGCTGCGCCCGGGCCGCTTCGATCGCCAGGTCTACGTGACGCTGCCGGATGTGCGTGGCCGCGAGCAGATCCTGAACGTGCACATGCGCAAGGTTCCGGTCGGGCAGGACATCCGTGCCGACATCCTGGCGCGCGGCACGCCTGGCTTCTCGGGTGCCGACCTCGCGAACCTGGTCAACGAAGCGGCGCTGTTCGCGGCGCGGCGCAACGGCCGGGTCGTCGAAATGGTCGACTTCGAGAAGGCCAAGGACAAGATCATGATGGGCCCCGAGCGCAAGTCCATGATCATGCCCGAGGAGGAGCGCCGCAACACCGCGTACCACGAGGCTGGTCACGCACTGGTCGCGCGGCTGCTGCCCAAGACCGATCCGGTCCACAAGGTCACCGTGATCCCGCGCGGCCGCGCGCTGGGCGTGACGATGCAGCTGCCCGAGGGTGACCGCTACAGCATGGACAAGGAGCGCATGCTGTCGACGATCTCGGTGCTGTTCGGCGGCCGCATCGCCGAAGAGGTGTTCATGCACCAGATGACCACCGGCGCCAGCAACGACTTCGAGCGCGCGACGCAACTCGCACGCGACATGGTGATGCGCTACGGCATGAGCGACGAGCTCGGCCCGATGGTGTATGCCGAGAATGAAGGCGAAGTCTTCCTCGGCCGCAGCATCACGAAGCAGGTCAACATGTCCGAAGCGACGATGCAGAAGGTCGACCGCGAGGTGCGCCGCATCATCGACGAGCAATACGCGATCGCGCGCAAGCTCATCGAGGACAACCAGGGCAAGATGCATGCGATGGCGAAAGCGCTGCTCGAGTTCGAGACCATAGACGCCGACCAGCTCGACGACATCATGGCCGGCAACGAGCCGCGACCGCCGAAGGACTGGACGCCGTCGGCCAACAAGCCCAGCGCCGGCGTGCCGCCGGTCTCGCCTGGCGGCGCAGCACCGGCGACGGTCTGACGCGGCGCCCCGAGCAGAACCACACACGGGGCTTCGGCCCCGTTTTGTTTGATGGAACCATCCCGACAGCCGCACCCCGCGATCTGGCAAGCCGGTCGCTTCCGCATCGACCTCGCGCAGCCGCGGGTGATGGGCATCGTCAACCTGACGCCAGATTCATTCTCGGATGGCGGCGCGCACAGCGGCCGCGAGGCCGGACTCGCACATTGCGAGCGCCTGGTGGCCGAGGGCGCCGACATCCTGGACCTGGGCGGTGAGTCGACGCGCCCCGGCGCGCCCGAGGTCAGCGTCGACCAGGAGCTGGACCGCGTGATGCCGGTGCTCGACGGCGCGCTGAAGCTGGGGGTGCCGGTCTCGGTCGACACGCGCAAGCCCGAGGTGATGCGCGCCGTGCTGGCCGCCGGCGCCGACATCGTCAACGACGTCAATGCGCTGCGCGAGCCGGGCGCGATCGAGGCCGTTGCGGCGTACCCGCGCTGCGGCGTTTGCCTGATGCACATGCGCGGCACGCCGCAGACGATGCAGCAGCAGGCCAGCTATGACGATGTCGTCGCCGACGTGATTGCGTTTCTGCGCGAACGCTGCGACGAGCTCGAGCGCGCCGGCGTCGGCGCCGAGCGCATCACCGTCGATCCCGGCATCGGCTTCGGCAAGACCGCCGATCACAACGTCCAGCTGCTGCAACGCCAGGCCGAGCTGCTGGTGCTGGGCAAGCCGCTGCTGGTCGGCTGGTCGCGCAAGTCCACGCTGGGCACGATCACGGGCCGCGAGGCCAGCGATCGCCTGATTCCCAGCATCGTCGCGGCGCTGGTCGCGGTGCAGCGCGGGGCGCGCATCGTGCGCGTGCACGATGTCGCGGCCACTGCGGACGCGCTTCGGGTGTGGCAGCGGATCGGGCCGGCGCACGGATAATCACCCGCCCTGCTGGCAAGGACAAGAGCTCGGAGACAACGACAGGATGAGCAGAACCTATTTCGGCACCGACGGCATTCGCGGCACGGTCGGCCAGTCGCCCATCACGCCGGACTTCATGCTGCGCCTCGGTCATGCGGTGGGCACCGTGCTGCGCGCCGCCGAGGCCAGACCGACCGTGCTGATCGGCAAGGACACGCGCATCTCCGGCTACATGCTCGAATCGTCGCTCGAAGCCGGCTTCGCCTCGGCTGGCGTCGATGTGCTGCTGACCGGCCCGCTGCCGACGCCGGGGGTGGCGTACATGACGCGCGCGCTGCGCCTGAGCCTGGGCCTCGTGATCAGCGCGTCGCACAACCCGTACGCCGACAACGGCATCAAGTTCTTCTCGGCGCGCGGCGAGAAGCTGCCCGATGCGTGGGAACAGCAGGTGGAGGCGGCGCTCGAGCTGCCGCCGAGCTGGGTCGATTCGAGCCGGCTCGGCAAGGCGCGCCGGCTCGACGACGCGCGTGGCCGCTACATCGAGTTCTGCAAGAGCACGTTCAGCCACGAGCTGTCGTTGAAGGGGCTGAAGATCGTTGTCGATGCGGCGAACGGGGCCGCGTATCACATCGCGCCCGACGTGTTCCACGAGCTCGGCGCCGAGGTCATCGCCATCGGCTGCAGCCCGAACGGCACGAACATCAACGACGGCTTCGGCGCCACCGCGCCGGCCGCGCTGGTCGCCGCGGTGAAGGCGCACCGCGCCGACTACGGCATCGCGCTGGACGGCGATGCCGATCGGCTGCAGATGGTCGATGCGAGCGGCCGTCTCTACAACGGCGACGAGCTGTTGTACTTGCTGGTCGACGATCGGCTGTCGCAGGGCGCCGCGGTGCCCGGCGTCGTGGGGACCTTGATGACCAACATGGCGGTCGAGGTCGCGCTGCGCGAGCGTGGCGTCGAATTCGTTCGCGCCCGGGTCGGCGACCGCTATGTGCTCGAGGAGCTGATCGCGCGCGGCTGGCAGCTCGGCGGCGAAGGTTCTGGGCACTTGCTGGCACTGGACAAGCACACGACCGGGGACGGTATCGTCAGCAGCCTGCTCGCGCTGCAGGCCGTGTGCCGCAGCGGCAAGTCGCTCGCGCAGCTGCTGCGGGACGTCACGCTGTTCCCGCAGACCCTGCTCAACGTGCGCCTGCAGCCCGATGCCGACTGGACGCGCAACGCGGCGCTCGCCGACGCGCAAGCCGAAGTCAAGCGCGAGCTGGGCCAGAACGGTCGCGTGCTGATCCGCCCGTCGGGCACCGAGCCGCTGGTGCGGGTGATGGTCGAGGCCCGCGACCCGGCCCAAGCCCAGCGCTGCGCCGAGCGGCTGGCTGCGACGCTGCGCTGAGGGACCGACGACAGCTGAAGCGGCCGGCCCATGCCGGCGCTTGAAAGCGGAGAGTGCGGCTTACTTGGCCGGCGGGATCAGCACCTTGTCGACCACCTGGATCACGCCGTTGGTGGCGCGCACGTCGGGCGTCGTGACCAGGGCTTCCTCGACCGTCAGGAAGGTCCCGGACTTGTACAGCGTGACATTGCTGCCCTGGACCGTCTTGACCGGGCCATTCTTCACATCGGTCGAGGTCAGCGTGCCCGGCACCACGTGGTACGCGAGCACCGCCTTCAGGCGCTCCTTGTCCTTCGCGATTGCGTCCATCGTCGCAGCCGGCACGGCCTTGAAGGCCTCGTCGGTCGGCGCGAACACGGTGTACGGGCCGGCGCCGCGCAGCGTGTCGGCCATGCCGGCGTCATTGAGCAGCTTGTTCAGCGTCGTCAGCTGCGGATCCGCAGCCGCCGTGTCGGCGATCGTTTTCGGTGCAGGGGTGGTGGCGCAGGCGCCGAGCACGAACAGCGCGGCCAGGGGCGAAAGCATCCAGTTGAAACGGAAACGGGTCGTGGTCATGCGGGCTCCGCGGTGGAGTTGAAGTAATCGAACTGGGCCGCGAGCTTAGGTAGCGCATGTGACAGAAACATGACTTGCCTGTGACGCGTACAAGACACTGCCTGTCACATCGTGCCCCACTCCAAGGCAATTCAAACCGCTGTCACAGGGTTGTCATACGGCCTGCCTAGAGTGACGGCGATCACAAAACACAACCCTCGAAAAACGGTCCCACCCTGAAAGGCAGCCCGTGAAGTTCTCTTTGATTCGCTCCGCCCTTGCCGCCGCCACAATCGGCGCATTCGTGATTCCGTCGTTCGCGCAGGACGTGACCGGCGCCGGCGCCTCGTTCCCCGCCCCCGTCTATGCCAAGTGGGCCGACGCCTACAACAGGGCGACCGGAGCGCGCATCAATTACCAGTCGGTCGGTTCCGGCGCCGGCATCAAGCAGATCACCGCCAAGACGGTGGACTTTGGCGCGTCCGATGCACCGCTGAAGGACGACGAGCTCGCGAAGAACGGCCTGATCCAGTTCCCGACCGTGATCGGCGGCGTCGTGCCGGTGATCAACGTCAAAGGCGTTGCCCCGGGCCAGCTCAAGCTGACCGGCCAGGTGCTGGGTGACATCTACCTGGGCAAGATCACGAAGTGGAACGATCCCGCGATCGCCGGCCTGAACGCCGGTGTCACGCTGCCCGATGCGGCGATTGCGGTCGTGCGCCGTGCCGACGGCTCGGGCACCAGCTTCATCTTCACGAACTACCTGTCGAAGGTGAACGCCGAGTGGAAGAGCAAGGTCGGCGAGGGCACCGCCGTGAACTGGCCGACCGGTGCCGGCGGCAAGGGCAACGAAGGCGTCTCGTCGTACGTGCAGCGCCTGCCGAACTCGATCGGCTACGTCGAATACGCGTACGCCAAGCAGAACAAGATGACCTATGTGCAGCTGAAGAACGCGGCGGGCAACTTCGTCGCGCCGGACGATGCGAACTTCAAGGCCGCTGCCGCGGGTGCCGACTGGAGCAAGACGTTCTACCAAGTGCTGACCGAACAATCGGGCAAGGACGCCTGGCCGATCACCGGCGCGACCTTCATCCTGATGCACAAGGTGCAGGACAAGCCGGCGAACGCCGCCAATGCGCTGAAGTTTTTCGACTGGGCCTATGCCAACGGCGACAAGATGGCCGCGGACTTGGAATACGTGACGCTTCCGGACAGCCTGAAGGCGCTGATTCACAAGCAGTGGGCCGACAACATCAAGGACGCCTCGGGCAAGGCGATCGCCGTCTCGGCGAAGTAATGCCGCAACGGCGCTGCTGACGGCAAAGGCCGCGCGTTCGCGAAACCGACGCGCGGCTTCGCCACGTTCGCGAACGTCACGCACACGTTCGAACCGACGCGTCGAGGAAAAATCGTGGCCGCTACACTCCCCGCAACCCCCTACAACAAAGAAGAGACGATGCAACGCTCGGAGCCGCGCCAGCAGCCGCCCGGTCAGCGCCGTGCCTCGCCGTGGGCCGACGCCGTGTTCGCTGCATTGGCGCACGGCGCCGCGTGGCTGACGCTCGCGTTGCTGGTCGGCATCATCGTCTCGCTGATCGTTGGCGCCGCACCGGCGATCAAGGAATACGGCCTCGGCTTTCTCTGGAGCGCCGACTGGGATCCCGTCCAGAACAAGTACGGCGGCCTGGTGATGATCTACGGCACGCTGATGACCTCGCTGATCGCGCTGGTCATCGCCGTGCCGGTCAGCTTCGGGATCGCGCTGTTCCTGACCGAGCTGTCGCCGCGCTGGCTGAAGCGGCCGCTGGGCACGGCAGTCGAACTGCTCGCCGCGGTGCCCTCCATCGTCTACGGCATGTGGGGCCTGCTGGTCTTCGGCCCGCTGCTCGCGACCTTCGTGCAGCAGCCGCTGCAGTCGCTGTTCTCGGGCGTGCCGTACATCGGGGCCCTGTTCTCCGGGCCGCCTGTCGGCATCGGCTTGCTGTCGGCCGGCATCATCCTCGCGATCATGATCATCCCGTTCATCGCCTCGGTGATGCGCGACGTGTTCGAGGTCACGCCGCCGATGCTGAAGGAGTCGGCCTACGGCCTGGGTTCGACGACCTGGGAGGTGATGTTCAAGGTCGTGCTGCCGTACACGAAGACCGGTGTCGTCGGCGGCATCATGCTGGGCCTGGGCCGTGCGCTGGGCGAGACGATGGCGGTCACGTTCGTGATCGGCAACATGAACCAGCTCAATTCGCTGTCGCTGTTCGAAGCGGCGAACAGCATCACCTCGGCGCTCGCGAACGAGTTCGCCGAGGCCGGCGAAGGGCTGCACCAGGCCTCGCTGATCTACCTCGGGCTGGTGCTGTTCTTCATCACCTTCGTCGTGCTCGCGTTCTCGAAAGTGCTGCTGGCCCGGCTGAAGAAGAGTGAAGGGAGTCGCGCATGAGCAGCGTGATGGAATCGCAAGGCGGCGGTGCGCGCAATGCCGCCGCCAGTGCGCTGCAGGCTTCCCGCTTGCGCATGCACGCCAAGCGCAAGCGCGTCAACGCAGTCGCGCTGACGTTGTCGCTGGGCGCGATGGCGTTCGGCGTGTTCTGGCTGATCTGGATCCTGATCGAGACGGTGCGGCTGGGCATCGGCGGCATGGTGCTCGCCACCTTCACCGAGATGACGCCGCCGCCGCAGGCGGAAGACGGCGGTCTCGCGAACGCGATCTTCGGCTCGGTCACGATGGTCGGCCTCGCGACGCTGCTGGGCACGCCGATCGGCATCCTGGCCGGCATCTACCTCGCCGAGTACGGCCAGAAAAGCTGGCTGGGCAGCATCACGCGCTTCATCAACGACATCCTGCTGGCCGCGCCGTCGATCGTGATCGGCCTGTTCATCTACTCGGTCGTCGTGGCGCGGATGAAGACCTTCTCCGGTATCGCCGGCGTGCTCGCGCTCGCGCTGATCGTGATCCCGGTCGTGATCCGCACGACCGAGAACATGCTGACGCTGATCCCGAACGCGCTGCGCGAGGCGGCCTATGCGCTCGGCACGCCGAAGTGGAAGGTCGTGATGACGGTGACCTTGAAGGCTGCGCGCGCCGGCGTGATCACCGGCGTGCTGCTGGCGCTGGCGCGCATCGCCGGCGAGACTGCGCCGCTGCTGTTCACCGCGCTGTCGAACCAGTTCTGGAGCAGCAGCCTGACCGACCCGATGGCCAGCCTGCCGGTCACGATCTTCAAATTTGCGATGAGCCCGTACGAGAACTGGCAGAAGCTCGCCTGGGCCGGCGTGTTCCTGATCACGCTGGGCGTGCTTGCGCTGAACATCCTCGCGCGCACCTTCCTGCGCAACAAGCACTGAACGAACGATTCGGAGCCAACCCGATGGACGTCAAAGTCGATATGCCCGTGACCGAGAAGATCAAGATCTCGGTGCGCAACCTGAACTTCTACTACAGCAATTTCCACGCGCTGAAGAACATCAACCTCGACATCCCGCAGAACAAGGTCACCGCGTTCATCGGGCCGTCGGGTTGCGGCAAGAGCACGCTGCTGCGCACCTTCAACCGGATGTTCGAGCTCTACCCCGAGCAGCGCGCCGAAGGCGAGATCCTGCTCGACGGCGAGAACATCCTGACGTCCAAGGACGACGTCTCGTTGATCCGCGCGAAGGTCGGCATGGTGTTCCAGAAGCCGACGCCGTTCCCGATGTCGATCTACGACAACATCGCGTTCGGCGTGAAGCTGTTCGAGACGCTGCCGCGCATCGAGATGGACGAGCGCGTCGAGTGGGCGCTGAAGAAGGCGGCGCTGTGGAACGAGGTCAAGGACAAGCTGGGCCAGAGCGGCTCGGGCCTCTCCGGCGGCCAGCAGCAGCGGCTGTGCATCGCGCGCGGCATCGCGATCAAGCCCGAGGTGCTGCTGCTCGACGAGCCGTGCTCGGCGTTGGATCCGATCTCGACCGGGAAGATCGAAGAGCTGATCCATGAGCTGAAGTCCGACTACACGGTCGTGATCGTCACGCACAACATGCAGCAGGCGGCGCGTTCGTCGGACTACACGGCATACATGTACCTCGGCGACCTGATCGAGTTCGGGCCGACCAACGATGTGTTCATGAAGCCGAAGAAGAAGGACACCGAGGACTACATCACCGGAAGATTCGGCTGAACGCCGAAGGAGTGCACATGACCGACAAGCATCTGTCGACGCAGTTCGACGCCGAGCTCAGCGGAATTTCGACCCGCGTGCTCGAAATGGGCGGCATGGTCGAGTCGCAGATCGCACGCGCGGTCTTCGCGCTGACCAACTTCAGCAACGAGGTCGCCTCCGAGGTCCTGGTGACCGAGGAACGCGTCAACCTGGCCGAGGTCGAGATCGACCGCGACCTCTCGACCATCATCGCGCGGCGCCAGCCGACCGCACGCGACCTGCGCCTCCTGATCGCGATCTCGAAGACGATCGCGAACCTCGAGCGCGTCGGCGACGAAGCGGCGCGCATCGCCCGCACCGTGCAGCGGCTGATCAATTCCGGCGTCTCGAGCCGGCTGCGTCTGCCGGTCAAGGACCTGGCCTACGAGGCGGAGCTCGCCGGCTCGCAACTGCGCAAGACGCTGGATGCGTTCGCGCGGCTCGACGTCGACCGCGCCGTCGAAGTGCTGAAGCAGGACGACCTGATCGACCAGGAGTTCGAAGGCCTGATGCGCAAGCTGATCACCTTCATGATGGAAGACCCGCGCACGATCTCGTCGAGCATCGACCTGGTGTTCGTCGCTAAGGCGATCGAGCGCGTCGGCGACCACGCGAAGAACCTGGCCGAGCAGATCATCTACATCGTCAAGGGCACCGACGTGCGGCACAACCCGGTCGGCACGGTCGAATCGCTGGTCCGCTGAGGTCGGCGCAGCCACGCAAGGGAAGGAAAGAGGACGACCCATGAGCCACATCCTCGTCGTCGAAGACGAATCCGCGATCGCCGAGCTGATCTCGATCAATCTGCGGCATGCCGGCTTCGAGGTGACGATCGCCGCGAATGCCGAGCAGGCGCAGGCCGCGGTCGACGGCGTGCTGCCGGACCTGATCATCCTGGACTGGATGCTGCCGGGGCAGTCGGGCCTGGCGCTCGCGAAGCGCTGGCGCGCCGAGCAGCGCACCCGCGAGCTGCCGGTGATCATGCTGACCGCGCGCGCCGACGAGGCCGACAAGATTGCCGGGCTCGATGCCGGCGCCGACGACTACCTGACCAAGCCGTTCTCGACCAACGAGTTGATGGCGCGCATCCGCGCGGTGCTGCGGCGCAAGGCGCCGGAGGCGCTCGACGCGGTGGTCGAGGTCGGGGCGCTGAAGATCGACCCGGCGACCCGCCGCGTGACCCGCACCCGCGAGGCCGCGAACGGCGAAGGGCGCGATGTGCGCGAGGTCAAGCTGGGTGCGACCGAGTTCCGGCTGCTGCACTTCTTCATGACCCATCCCGAGCGCGTGCACAGCCGCGCGCAGCTGCTCGACCGCGTCTGGGGCGACCACGTGTTCATCGAGGAGCGGACAGTCGACGTGCATGTGAAACG
Source organism: Burkholderiaceae bacterium (assembly GCA_036568605.1). Classification (GTDB taxonomy): domain Bacteria; phylum Pseudomonadota; class Gammaproteobacteria; order Burkholderiales; family Burkholderiaceae_C; genus DATCSE01. The sequence goes on from DATCSE010000260.1 coordinate 12,103, forward strand.
GCTGCGCGAGGCGCTGCAGCCGGTGCAATGCGCGCAGATGATCGAGACCGTCCGCGGGGCCGGCTACCGCCTGACGCAGCACGCCGCGGCTTCGGCCGTTTCGGCGTAGCATGACCGCGTCAGGACTGTGATGAAGCTGCTCCGGTGATCTGGCTGATTCCGCGTGCATTGACCGCGATCGTGGCCGTGATCGTCGGCGGACTCGCGGGCATGCTGGTCGGCGGGCATGGGCACGCGCAGATCCTGGGTGCGCTGACCGGCGGCGGGATCGCGGTCGGCGTGATCGCGATCTTCGACACCGTGCGCGGCTATCGGCTGATCAACTGGCTGCGCGGTTCGCAGGAAGGCGAGGCGCCGCGCGCCGCCGGCTTCTGGGGCGAGATCGGCTACCGCGTCGAGCGTTCGATCCGGCTGCGCGAGCAGGACGCGGTCAACGAGAAGCTGCGACTGTCGCAGTTCCTGTCGGCGATGGAAGCCTCGCCGAACGGCGTGATGCTGCTCGACGAGAACGACCAGATCGAATGGTGCAACTCGCGCGCGGCCGACCATTTCGGGCTCGATCCTCGGCGCGACCGGCGCCAGCGCGTGACGAACCTGGTGCGTGCACCGGCCTTCGTCGACCACATGCAGGCGCGCCGCTTCGACGGTGCGGTGCAGATGCCGGATCCGCGCGGCAAGGGATTGCTGTCGGTGCAGGTGCGGCCGTACGGCAACGGGCAGAAGCTGCTGCTGTCGCAGGACATCACCGAGCGCGAGCGCAACGAGGCCATGCGCCGCGATTTTGTCGCGAACGTTTCGCACGAGATCCGCACGCCGCTGACCGTGCTGTCCGGCTTTCTCGAGACGCTCGTGAACCTGCCGCTGACCGAGGTCGAACGCAAGCGCGTGTTGGCGCTGATGGCGCAGCAGACCCAACGCATGAGCACGCTGGTCAGTGATTTGCTGACGCTGGCGCAGCTCGAAGGCAGCCCGCGGCCGTTGGCCGACCGCTGGGTCGATCTGACGCCTCTGTTCGCGCAGGTCGAGATCGATGCGAAGCTGTTGTCGGCGGGGCGGCACACGCTGAAATTCCCGGGCAAGGTCGACGCGCAGATCGCTGGTGCGCAGAACGAGTTGCTCAGCGCTTTCACCAATCTGGTCAACAACGCGGTGCGCTACACGCCCGAAGGCGGGCGAGTCGAACTGGCGTGGAAGGTGCTGAGCGACGGCAGCGGCGAGATCGCCGTGATCGACACCGGCCCCGGCATCGCGCGCGAGCACCTGCCGCGCCTGACCGAGCGCTTCTACCGGGTCGACGGAAGCCGTTCGCGCGACACCGGCGGCACCGGGCTCGGGCTGTCGATCGTCAAGCACATCGTGCAGCGCCACGGCGGCGAACTCGACATCCAGAGCGAGGTCGGCAAGGGCTCGTGCTTCCGGCTGGTGTTCCCGGCGCCGCGCGTTCGCGCCGGCGCGGCGAACGCGCCGCTGGCCGAGGCCGCGCGCTCGGCCTGAGCGCGATCGCGCAGGCGCGAGGGCGCCTCAGCCCTTGCGGCGCCGATACACCGCGATGATCTCGTCTTCGCTGTTGTTGCGCCGCTCGCGCGCGATCAGCTGCCAACCGGCGCCCGGCGCGCTGCGCGCCTCGCGCGTTTCGTTCTGCAGCAGGTAGTCGCAGCGCGTGGCCTCCACCGGCGTGACCGCGTCGACGCGCAACCCGCCCAGATACTCGAGCGCGACCACCTGCGGCCGCGTGAGCCCCGGTGCCGCGGCGCAACTGCGTGGCGGCAACTGCCGGGCGATGCGCTCCACCTGGAGCCGGTAGCCGCGGGCGACGTCCAGCGGCGGCAACAGCAAGGTCATCACGAGCAGCCAGCACAGCGCGACGCCGCTGGCCGGCAGCACCAGGCTCTTCCACAGCGGATGCCGAGTGCGGCCGGTGCGCCAGCGCACCAGCCACAGCCATGCCAGCGTGCCTGCCAGCGCCGCGATGAACGCGACCAGCGAAAAGTGCGGCACGAAGCCGCGTGCGAGCCGCCCGATGT
>DATCSE010000261.1:0-9525 GCA_036568605.1 Burkholderiaceae bacterium
GCGCTGGTTCAGCGCCAGGACATCACCGAGCTGCACTACGACACCGCGTTCACGGCCGCGATGGCCTTGAGCGCGCTGCTGATGGCCGTGTGCTGGCTGATCGCGCCGATGTTCGCGGCGCGCGCCGGCAACCCGCAGGCCGCGCCGGTGCTGCTCTGGACCTCGCTGTGCCTGCCGCTGACGGCGGTGAGCAGCACCATCGTCGCGCGCCAGCGCCGCAACCTCGCGTTTCGCACGCTCGCGATCCGTTCTATCGTCGGTCGTTCGCTGGGCGCGGTCGTCGGGATCGTGCTGGTCGTGTTCGGCGCGGCGTTCTGGGGGCTGGTCGCGCAGCAGGTCCTGATCGTGCTGTTCGGCTCGCTGGTGCTGTGGATCACTTGCGACGCGCGGCCGCGCCTGCGCTTCGGCTGGCGCGAGTTCCGCGAGCTGATCGCGTTCGGCACGCTGGCGGTCGCGACGCTGTTCGTGAACTTCGCGATGAAGCGCACCTTCATCATCCTGTCGGGCATCGGGCTGGGCACGCATGCCGCCGGCCTGTTGAACCTGAGCTTTCGCGCGGTCGACACCTTCTGGTCGCTCGCGTCGACCGCGATCTCGCAGATCGCGCTGCCGGTGATGGCCTCGCTGCGCCAGGACGACGAACGCTTCGCGCGCGCCTTCGAATCAGCCTCGGCGTTTGCCTGCGCGGTGCTGTACTTCGCGTTCCTGTTGATCGGCGCGACCTCGCCCGAGGTCGTCGCGCTGTTGTTCGGGCCGCAGTGGCTGTCGATCGCGCCGTACGTGACGGTGCTGTCCATGCTGGTCGTGATCCAGGCGCGGCGCCTGTTGATGGCGCCGATGATGACCGCGCTCGGCCGGCCGCGCGACCTGCTCGTCTGCCAGGTGGTCGAACTGGTGTTCATTCTGGGCGCGGTGGGGCTGTCGGGTGTGCCGTCGCTCGATTGGGCGATCGCCATCTGGGTCGTGCGCGAATGCATCGGTGCCGGCACGCTGCTGTGGCTGTTCCGGCGCGCGACCGGCTTCGGCCCGCGCCTGCTGTTCGGCAGCTCGGTGATTCCGCTGATCGCGGCGGCCGCGATGTTCGCGGCGGTGTGGTCCTGTCGCACGACGCCGCTCGCCCAGTGGATCCCGCTCGCGCGTCTGGCCGTCCTCGCGCCGCTGGGCGCGGCCGTCTACTTCGGCTGCGTCGCGCTGCTCGACAGGCGCTTGATCGTCGACCTGTTCGGCTTCGCACGGGCCGCCGTGCAGCGGCGCCGGCAACAAGGCCGCAACACGAACGCATCGCCCGACACCGACGCGGCGCCCTGACGCCGCGTTGCAACAGCACTTCCGTTACCTCTGTTACGGCGGGCCAACCAGCGATGGCTGGTGACAATGCCGCTGCGCACAAAAACAGGCGCAGTGTTTGCTAAGGCCTCTCCGAAGGACCGGAACGACATGAAGTTGCGATCGAACCTCCTCGGTGCTGTTGCCGTCTTTCTTTCGATGCTGCTGGCGTGCGCCTGCAGCCTTGCACAAGACGCAACGGCCCCCGCGTCGCCGCCCTCGGCGTCCGGCCCGACCCCTTACCCGAAGGATGCGAAGGATTGGCCGGGCCAGGGCGCGATCCGCGTGTTCCCGTACATGAACGACAACCGCAAGAGCTTCTGGGCCAAGCGCGACGCGCGCCAGGGCAGCGTGGTCTTCGCCGGCGATTCGCTGGTCGGCGGCTGGAAGACGATGGCGCAGGACCTGCCCGGCATCCCGGTCGCGAACCTCGGCATCGGCGGCGAGCCGACGCGCGGTCTGCTGTTCCGGTTTCGCGAGGACGTGCTCGCGCTGCACCCGAAGGCCATCGTGCTGCTGACCGGCTCGAACGACCTGAGCGCGCAGCAGGACATCCAGCAGACGCGCAGCAACCTCGCCGAGATGATCGCGCTGGCGCAACGCGAGTCGCCTGGCGTGCCCATCGTGCTGTGCACGATCCCGCCGCGTGCGAACCCGAAGGCGCCGATCGACTCGAACAAGCTGATCGCGCTCAACAAGCTGATCGCATCGCTGGCCGACGAGAGCCACAACGTCGTCGTGCTCGACCTCTATGCACTGGTCGCCGACCCGGACGGCTCGCCGCACGCCGAGTATTTCGTCGAGGACAAGCTGCACCTCGCACCGCCAGGCCAGAAGCGCTGGCGCGACGGGTTGCTGCCGATCCTGAAGCGGTTCAACGTCGGCTGACGGTGGGGAGCTAGCGCACGTGGCATTCACTTCGCTGACCTTCATCGCCTTCATCACGCTGGCCGTGCTGCTGAGCAACGCGCTGCCGTCGCCGGCGGGCCGCAGCGCCGTGCTGCTGGCGGCGAACCTCGCGTTCATCGCGAGCTACCTCGACAACGTCGCGCAGGTACTGCCGTTCGCTGCGTTCCTCGTGCTGTGCTGGCTGATCGTCGAAGGCGTGCGGCGCAGCCGCTCGGCCGCGGCGCTGGGCATCGGCCTCGCCGTCGTGATCGCGGGCTTCATCGTGCTGAAGAAGTTCAGCTTCCTCGATGGGTTGTGGAACGGCGCGCTGATCCTGCCGTACACGTACCTGGTCATCGGCTTGTCGTACGTGCTGTTCCGCGTGCTGCACCTGATGATCGACGCGCGCCAGGGCGAGCTCGTGCGCATGGTCTCGCCGCTGCACTTCTTCAACTACACCTGCAACTTCCTGTCGTTCGTCGCCGGGCCTATCCAGCGCTATCCGGATTACCTCAGCCAGCAGGCGAGCCCGCTGACGCTGGACCGCGAGCGCGTGTTCGGTGCGTTCGCGCGCGTGATCAAGGGCTTCGTGAAGGTGGCCGCGGTGTCGGCGATCTTCAACTACCTGTTCGCAACCGTGTCGGGGCGGCTGCTCGTCGACGGTACCGTGGCGGCGCTGCCGTTCGCGACGTCCGCGCTGCTGTTCGTCGCCGCCGCGGTCTGCTACACGATCTACCTGTACGCCAACTTCGCCGGCTACATGGACATCGTGATCGGCGTGGGCACGCTGATGGGCCAGCAGCTGCCGGAGAACTTCGACAAGCCGTTCCTCGCGCGCAACTTCCTGGACTTCTGGTCGCGCTGGCACATGACGCTGTCGGACTGGTTCAAGACCTATCTCTTCAACCCGCTGCTGAAGGCGATGGCCGCGCGCGTCACGGCACCGCAGCTCGACCCGTACCTCGGCGTGATCGCGTTCTTCGTGACCTTCCTGGTGATGGGCGTCTGGCACGGCACGACCGCGGTCTTCGTCGTCTACGGAGCTCTGATGGGCGCCGGTGCCAGCCTCAACAAGCTGTGGCAGGTGACGCTGACCCGCCGCCTCGGCAAGAAGCGCTACAAGGCGCTGGGCGAGAAGACCGTGGCGATCTATCTGTCGCGCGGCCTGACCTTCGCGTACTTCGCGCTGGCGCTCACCTGCCTCTGGGTGGACATGCCGCAGCTGCTCGCGCTGACGCGCCGCCTCGGCGCGGTCGGGATCGTCGGCTGCTACCTGGCGCTGGCGCTGGCCACGGGCCTCGCGTTCTTCGTATGGGATCTGGCCGTCAAGCTCGCGATGGCCGGACGCACACCGCGCATCGCGGCGGCAGCGACGACGGCCGCGCCGGGCGGCTTCGTCGTCGTGCGCCGCAACCTCGTGCTGGCCTTGCAGATCCTGCTGGCCGTCACGGTGGCGTCGTTCTTCCACAAGGCGCCGGAATTCGTCTACCGGGCGTTCTGAAGCGATGAAGCTGATCCTCTCCCAGTTCGCCCAACTGCTGACCGCGCTGCTGGCGCTGTACGCCGTGGCGCTCGCCGCGAGCCTGCTGCTGGTGCCGCACGACGACGTCGGCGACCGGCTGAACACGATGAATGCCGGCACGTCGCTGTACATCACCGAGCCCAAGTACGTGTTCATGGCGCGCAGCCGCCTGAACAGCAGCGCCGACAAGGCGATCCTGCTCGGCGCCTCGAACATGGGTGCGGGCTTCCGGCAGGCGCAGGTGCAGGCACGGGTGCCGGCGCTCGAGGTGCACAACCTGGCGGTCGGCGGTTCCAACATCGGCCAGGTCGCGCAGATCGTCGAGCTGGTCCGCGAGGTGCAGAGCCCGACGGCGCGGCAGCACGACATCTACGTGATCGGCCTCTGGTACGGCCTGTTCGCCGACGACAAGGCGCGCTGGCACACGCCCGACCGCCACGCCGGCGACACCGACATCGACATCGAGCGCTACCGCTACGGCTTCTATCGCCGCACCGAAGCCGGCCCGGTGCCGCTGCTGCCGCCGCAGCACCTGGACCTCGGCGTGCTGCTGACGCGCCCGTACCTGGTGCTCGACAAGGAGGCGCGCGACCTGACCGCATCGCTGCGCGAGCTGCTCGGCACGAAGAAGCGCGTGCTGACCGACGCGCAGCGCAACGCCGCGGTGATCGACGTGGCCCAGCAGCGCAAGTACCTCGCGTTCTGGCGCGACTACACCGATGAGGCCGAGACCGTCAGCGATGCGTCGATCGCGACGCTGGAACGCATCGTCGGCACGATCCTCGCCGACGGCGGGCGCGTCGTGCTGGTCGACATGCCGATCCCGCGCTGGCATGCCGAAGGCTCGGCGCTCGCGGCCGACTACCGGCGCCGCATCGGCGCGACGCTGGCCCATCTGCGCGGGCGCCCCGGCCTCGCCGTGCTGAACATGAGCGACGCGATGCCCGACGACGAGTTCAGCGACGAGATCCATCCGAAGCCGCGCGTCACCGAGGCCTGGGCGCAGCGCCTGGGCGAAGTGCTGAACAACGAGCTCGCGATGCAGGCCGCGCAGGCGGCGCAAGCGACGCAGGCGGTGCCGGCGCCCGGCATGTCGGCCGCGCAGCAGTCGGCGAGCGTGCGCTGAGCGCGTGCCGGGCAGCGCCATCCAGTTTGTCCACTCCTCGAGAACGCAGAACATCATGAGCACCACCACGAACGCCGATGCCATCTACGCGCAGCTGACGACGATCTTCCGCGACGTGTTCGACGACGACACGATCGAGGCCACGCCCGAGCTGACCGCCGACGATGTCGACGAATGGGACAGCCTGAGCCACATCCGCCTCGTGCTCGCGGTCGAGAAGAAGTTCGGGCTGAAGTTCTCGGCCGCGGAAGTCGGCCGGCTCAAGAACGTCGGCGAATTCGTCGCGCTGATCGACTCCAAGCAGGCATGACGAGCGCGACGGCCGACCCCGCGACGCCGCAAGCGCTTGCGCTCGCGCCGGCCGATCTCGTGCCGGGGCGACAGGCCACGGTCGAATTCAGCGTCAGCGCCGAGCAGATGCGGCAGTTCGCCGAGCTGTCGGGCGACTTCAATCCGCTGCACACCGACGACGCGTTCGCACGCGCGAAGGGCTTCGACGGCGCCGTCGTCTACGGGGCGCTGCTCGTCGCCAAGGTGTCGCAGCTGATCGGCATGCGGCTGCCGGGGCGCGACAGCGTCTGGGCCAGCGTGGCGCTCGACTTCCGAAAGCCGCTGTACGTGGGCCAGGCCGCGCAGGCCGAAGGCGTGGTCGACGAGGTGTCGGAGGCGACCGGCCTGGTCGTGCTGAAGCTGACGCTGCGTGCCGATGGCAAGGTGCTGGCCAAGGGCCGGGCCGAGGTGGTGGTCGGTGGACGCTGAAGACAGCGGCCGCGACCGCGACCCTTCGACGCCGCTGCGCTTCCTGGTATCGGGCGGCTCCGGCGGCATCGGCGCCGCGGTCTGCGCGCAGCTGGCCGAACGCGGTTATGTGCCGGTGGCGGGATATCACCGCAACGCCGCCGCGGCCGATGCGGTCGCGCAGCGCTGCGGCGGCATCGCACTCGCGCTCGACCTGCAGGACGAGGCCTCGATCGCCGCCGCGGTCGAGCAGCTCGAAGCCGGCCCGCCGCTGGCCGGCGTGGTGCTGGCCGGTTCGCCGCCGCTCGCGCTCGCGCCGTTCGGCAAGATCGAAGCGAGCGACATGCAGCAGCAGTGGCAGGTCAACGTGATCGGGCCGCAGCGCCTGCTGGCCGAGCTGGTGCGGCGCTGCTTCCGCAAGCGCAAGCAGGGCGCAGTCGTCGGTGTGCTCACGGCTGCAATGGGCTCGGGTGCGAACGGCATCGAAGGCGCCGCCTCGGGCATGGGCGCCTACGTGATCGCAAAGCACGGCTTGGCCGGCGTGCTGGCGATGCTCGCGGCCGACTACCCGTGGCTGCGCGTGCGTGCGGTGAAGCCGGGCTACACCGAGACGCGCATGCTGGACGCGTTCGACGAACGCTTCCTCGCGATGCAGCGCGAGAAGGCCCCGTTCCAGACACCCGCACAAGTCGCATCGACCATCGTCCAGGAGGCCTTGGGCTCATGAACAACGAAACGCTCTACTCGCAACTCGCCTGGCTGCCGGCGCCGCCCGACGACTTCTCCGCGCAGTGCCGCCAGCTCGCCGACAGCGCCGAGGAGCTCGGCAAGCGCACGCAGCGCCTTGCGAACCATGCGCTGGACGAGAACCAGCTGAACCGCCTCGCGAAGGCGATCCAGCGGGCCCGCGATGCCGGCCACGGCTTCGCGCCGCTGACGCCGTTCCGCCTCGGGCTGATCAGCAACGCGACCTCGCACTTCCTCGTGCCGGTGCTGGTGGCCAGCGCGGCGCGCCATGGCATCGCGCTCGAATGCGTCGAGGCCGAATACGACCAGGTGATGCAGGCCGCGCTCGCGCCGGATTCCAGCATCAACCAGGCGCAATGCGATGCGGTGCTGGTCGCGGTCGACCACCGCGGGCTGCCGCTGAACGTCGCGCCCGGCGATGCGCAGGCCGCGCAGCAGACGGTCGACGCCGCGCTCGCGCACCTCGAGACGATACGCAGCGGCCTGCGCAGCCATGGCAAGGCGGTCTGCATCCTGCAGACGATCGCGCGGCCGGTCGAGTCGTCGTTCGGCAGCTTCGATGCGGTGCTGCCCGGCACGCCGCGCCAGCTGATCGATGCGGTCAACCGCGGCCTCGCGCAAAACGTCGCCGGCACCGAGGACCTGCTGCTCGACGTCGCGCACATCGCGGAGACCGTCGGCCTCGCGGCCTGGCACGACCCGACGCTGTGGAACATGGCCAAGCTGCCGTTCGCGAGCGCGTTCCTGCCGCTGTACGCCGACCATGTGTGCCGCCTGATCGCCGCACTGCGCGGCAAGAGCCGCAAGTGCCTGATCCTGGATCTGGACAACACGGTCTGGGGCGGCGTGGTCGGCGACGACGGGCTCGAGGGCATCGTGATCGGCCAGGGCGATGCGACCGGCGAGGCGCACCTGCACGTGCAGCGCAACGCGCTCGCGCTGCGCGAGCGCGGCATCGTGCTCGCGGTCTCGTCGAAGAACACCGACGAGGTCGCGCGCAAGCCGTTCCGCGAGCACCCCGAGATGCTGCTGCGCGAGGACCACATCGCGGTGTTCCAGGCCAACTGGAACGACAAGGCGACCAACATCAAGGCGATCGCGGAAGAACTCTCGCTGGGCCTCGATGCGATGGTCTTCCTCGACGACAACCCGGTCGAGCGCGGCCTGGTGCGGCAGATGCTGCCGCAGGTCGCGGTGCCCGAGCTGCCGGCCGATCCGGCGCTGTACGTGCGCACGCTGATGGCGGCGGGCTATTTCGAGGCCGTCGCGTACTCGGGCGAGGACCGCCAGCGTGCCGACATGTACCAGGACAACGCGCGCCGCGTCGCGCTGCAGAAGCAGGCCGGCGACGTCGATGCGTACCTCGCGTCGCTGAACATGCAGATGACCCTGCAGCCGTTCGACGACACCGGCCGCGCGCGCATCGCGCAGCTGATCAACAAGTCCAACCAGTTCAACCTGACGACGCGGCGCTACACCGAGGCCGAGGTCGCGGCCGCGCAGCACGATCCGCAGGCGTACACGCTGCAGGTGCGGCTGGCCGACAGCTTCGGCGACAACGGCATGATCAGCGTGATCATCTGCCGCCGCGACGGCGAGCACGCGGACGACTGGGACATCGACACCTGGCTGATGAGCTGCCGCGTGCTGGGCCGCAAGGTCGAGCTCGCGGTGCTGCAGGAGCTGGTCACGCAGGCGGCCGCGCGGGGCGTGCGGCGTCTGATCGGCCGCTACCTGCCGACCGAGAAGAACAAGCTGGTCGAGGACCACTACGCGAAGCTCGGCTTCACGCAGATCGGCACGCTGCCCGGCGGCGGCACGCGCTGGGCGCTGGAGGTGGACGATGTCGCGATGCAGGCGTTGCCGATCGCGATCCAGCGCATCGGCTTCGCGCCGCTCGAAGCGGCCGCCGCGGCCGAGGCTTGATGCACCCGGAGCGGTGCCGGTTCAAGTCGTCGCCAAGTGGCGGCGCCGGTGCAGCGCGTCGTCGAGCAGCGCGACGGCCCAGGCCGCCGCGAACGCGATCGCAGCCTGGACGATGATCACGGCCCAGTTCGGCGCCGGCAGCTTGGGCGCGAGCCGCGAGAGCGCGTAGAACACCGGCAGGTGCACGAGGTACAGCGGGTACGACACCCAGCCGAGAAAGCCGCAGGCCGCGGCCAGCCGCGGTGCGGGCCGCGCCGCGGCGTTGCTCCAGACGATCAGCGGGCCGAGCGCGAGCACGCCGGCGAGCGAGACGAACGGCGAGTCCGGCAGCATGAAAACGATCAGCATCAGCGCGACGCTGATCACGCCCAGGTGGCCGCGCGCCGCGAAGGTGCGGTCACCCGGTTCCCGCTGCGATCGATACAGCGCCATGCCGGCCGCGAAGGCAAAGGCCAGCCGCGGAAGGCCTCCGGCGAACGTGTGCGTGTTCCAGCCCGCGTTCAGTCCGGTGACCGCATGGGCAAGCCACAGGTAGGCGAGCGCGCTGAGCCCGATCACCCAGCGCAGGCGTCGCACGCCCAGCGCGACCAGCACGAAAAATCCCACGTTGACGGCCAGCTCGAAGAACATCGACCACGACGGGCCGTTGAACGGAAAGAGCAGCCCGGTCGCGTGGCCGGTTCCTTGTGCCAGCACCATGTCGTTCGGGTACGGCAGCACCAGCAGCCCGAGCGCCAGCGCTTTCGCAAAGCCGGCGGCGCCGCCGTGCGGATGGGCGTCGACCGCGAGGAACATCGCCGCACCGAACAGCAGCCCGAACAGGTAGACCGGGTAGAGCCGCACCAGGCGCCGGCGCATGAACTCGACGAACGGCATGCCGGCTTCGATCTCGTGCTGGTAGCGATGCGAGATCACGAAGCCCGACAGACAGACGAACACGTCCACCGCAAGCCATGCGCGGGGCAGCCACGGCGTGCCGCTGAACTCGCTGTAGTGGTAGAGCATGACGGCGATCGCGGCCACCCCTCGAACACCGTCCAGCGCAACGAAGCGCCTGCTTCGTGAGGATGCGGGCATGAGCCATTGTTGGGCCGACCGCCGCGATCACATCGACAGGCGCGTCAGCAGCTGCAACCAGATGATTTCGACGCGCCGGCGCACCGAGCCGGCGGTGGCCTGCGTCGAGAAGTCCTCGGTCTTGATCTGGCCGTCGACCCGCACCCGGTTGGCGCGGATCGGCGTGGTGCGCACC
>DATCSE010000262.1:0-6993 GCA_036568605.1 Burkholderiaceae bacterium
GAGCCGCGCCAGCGTCAGCTGCACCTGGTCGGTCCGCGCCGCATGGGCTTCCGAGCGGCTCGTCTGCAGCAGCAGCACGCGAGCGTCGGAAAGATGATCCAGGCAGCGCTCGACCAGCTCGCGCGTGGTCGGGTCCATCCAGTGCGCGTCCTCGAACACCATGAGGACCGGCTGTCGCGCCGCCAGGCGCAGCACCTGATCCACGATCACCTCGAGCGTTCTCGCCCGCTGGGCCTGAGCATCGAGCCCGATGGGGCCGTAACGGGACGATCCGTCGAGGCCGCACATGGCGACCATCAGCGGGACCTCATCGGGACTGGCCGCCTGCGGGCCGACCAGTGCCTCGATCTTGTCGAGCTTCGCATCGAGCGAGTCGCCGGCCGCGATGCCGGTCACGCGTTCGAGCCGCTGCACCACCGGCCGCAGCGGGCTGTCCGCGTGATGCGGCGAGCACTGATAGCGCAGCCGGACGTGCGGTTCGTCGGCGACGGCATCGAGCACGGCACGCACGACGCGCGACTTGCCGACCCCCGCTTCGCCGACCAGCACGACGCTTTGCCCCTCGCCTTCGCAGGCCCGGCGCCAGCGCTCCAGCAGCAGCGCCAGCTCCGGCTTGCGACCGACCATGGGCGCGAGTGCGGATGCCGATCGTTCGTCGAAGTAGCTCTCGGCCGCCCGCTCGCCGGTGATGACGAATGCCGACGCGGGATGCGCGACGTCCGGTGATGCAGCCACCGCATGCTGCTCGAAGCGCGCGCCCAGCAGGCGCTGCGTCGTCCCCGCGACCACGACCTGCCCCGGCGCGGCATGCCCCTGCAGCTGCGAGGCCTGGTGCACGGTGTCGCCGACGGCCGACGCGCCCTGCGCCGGCCCTTCCCGCACCAGGTCTCCCACCACGACCGGGCCAGTGGCGATGCCCACGCGCGCGGCCAGCGCCTCGCCGGCCGGCGTGCGCAGCGCGGCCACGGCCTCGACCATCGCGAGCCCTGCGCGTACCGCGCGCTCGGCATCGTCCTCATGTGCGCGCGGCCAGCCGAAGTACGCCAGCACCGCATCGCCGATGAAGTTGGCCACGTAGCCGTCGAAACGTGCCACGAGCCGCGTGCAGGTGCCGTGATAGGCGCGAATGACTTCGCGCAGGTCCTCGTTGTCCAGCCGCGCGGACAGCGCCGTGGACTCGACCATGTCGCAATGCAGCACGGTGAGCTGGCGCCGTTCCGCCTCGAGCGGCACCGGGGCCGAGGGAGGCGCGTCGCCCGCACCGATCGTCGCGATCGAATCGAGCAGCTTGCGCCGGTGGCCGACCGAGGCGACCCCGATCTCGATCAAGTCCTCGGCGGTGACGTGCGGCAGCACGCGCGCGTCGATGTCATGCTCGCGGAACGCGGCCGCGTACCGCTCCAGCCCCAGCGTACGCAGCCACGCGTCAATGTCCATTGCCCAAGCGCATGTCAGTGCAGCCGTGTGAGCCTCGAACGTCCCGCGGCGCATGTTGCGCGTGAGCGGGCACGGCGTCAATGTACGGGGGTCGAGGGCCCGAACGCGGCTATGCGCAAGGGGGCCATCGTTGTACGATGAAACGCATCACGCGGACAGCGGACGGAGGAGCAAGCACTGTGAAGGCTGACGTCCCTCCCCGAGCGCAGGGGAACGAGCGGTGAACGCGACGCCTTCCGCCGCCGGGCCGCTGCACCACCTGCGCGGGATCCTCGAGCCCGCGACGAAGGTGCTGGACCGCCTGCGGTACCCGCAGAAGTTCGCGCTGATCAGCCTGCTGTTCGTCCTGCCCCTCGGGGTCGTGATGTACCTGCTGTTCTCCGAGATCAACGACCGCATCGCGTTCGCGCGCAAGGAGATGCAGGGCGTCGAGTACCTGCGACCGCTGCGAGCGCTGGAGGAACGCGCCGGCCACAGCCTGTTCCTGGTCTCGCGGCTCGCCGACGGCAACGTCGCGGTCCGCCCCGAAGTGCTGCGCAAGCAGCTCGAGATCGACGAAGACTTCATCGATCTGGACCGCGCGGAGCGGACTGTCGGCGCGGACCTGGACACCGCGCGGAAGCTGACGACCCTGAAGGAGAACTGGCGCTTCCTGAAGGAGAAGATGCTGGTGCTGCCGGCAGCCGAGGTCGCATCGCTGCACCGGCAGTTCCAGGCCGACGTGCGCGATCTGGTCGCGCATGTCGGCGACGCGTCCAACCTCATCCTCGATCCGGATCTGGACAGCTACTACCTGATGGACAGCGTCCTGCAGGTGCTGCCCGAGGGCGGGCGCCTGCTGGCGCAATCGCGCCTGATCGCCCGCGGCATGCTGCTGCGCAGGACCGCCACGGCCGAGGAGCGCGCCGATGCCACGCGGCTCGCCGGCCTGCTGCAGGCCAACCTCGAGCAGACCCGCGCCGGCATGAAGGTGGCCTTCCGCAACAACCCCGCGAAGACCCTGCAGGAACGGCTCACGCCGGCGCTGCAGGCCTACGACGCCGCCCTGTCCGAAGAGCTGGTCGTGCTGCGCCGCGAGCTGATCGAGGCCGGCGCCAGCACGATGGAGCCGGCCGCGCACGACGCGCTGGTCCACAAGGCTTTGGCGGCCAACGCCAGCCTGTGGGAGCGCAGCGCCGTCGAGCTGAGCGGCCTGCTGCAAGCGCGCATCGACGGCTTCGCCCGCAAGGAGCGCTTCATCGCGACCGTTGCCGTGCTGACGCTGCTGGCCGTGCTCTACCTGTGGGCCGCCTTCTACGCGAGCATCATGCGCACCATCGGCCGCCTGCGGGACGCCGCGGAGCGCATGGTCGGGGGCGCGGTCGACCACGTCGTCGCGCTCGACACGCACGACGAGTTGGCGGAGGTCGTCACGTCGTTCAACAGGATCGCCGCGCGGCTGCGCCACGAATGGACCCAGGCGCAGGAGGAGAGCCGCCGGGCCCGCGCCGCCGAGCTGCAGGTGCGCAACCACCAGGAGGAGCTGGTCCGCGCCAAGGAGGCCGCAGAAGATGCGAACCGCGCCAAGAGCCAGTTCCTGGCCAACATGAGCCACGAGTTGCGCACGCCGCTCAACGCCATCATCGGCTACAGCGAGATGCTGGAAGAAGCCTCCGAGGATGTGGGGCAGGACGACTTCATCCCGGATCTCCAGAAGATCCGCGGCGCCGGCAAGCACCTGCTGGACCTCATCAACGACATCCTCGACGTGTCGAAGATCGAGGCCGGCAAGATGACGCTGTACCTGGAGACCTTCGATGTCCGCAACCTGATCGAGGAGGTCGCGACGACGGTGCATCCGCTGATCCAGCGCAATGCGAACCGCCTGGAGCTCCAGGCCGACGAGGCACTGGGCAGCATGCACGCCGACATGACGAAGGTGCGCCAGTGCCTCTTCAATCTGCTCAGCAATGCCAGCAAGTTCACCGAGAACGGCGTGGTCGCGTTGCGCGCGATGCGTGAGGCCACGCCGGCCGGCGACGTGCTGCGCTTCCAGGTGGCCGACAGCGGCATCGGCATGAGCAAGGAGCAGCTGAATCGCCTGTTCCAGCCGTTTTCCCAGGCCGACCCGTCGACGACGCGCAAATACGGTGGCACGGGGCTCGGGCTGGCCTTGACGCAGCGCTTCTGCCAGATGATGGGCGGCGATGTCACGGTGACCAGTGCGCTGGGCGAAGGCTCGACGTTCACGATCCGGCTGCCCGCGATGAACGCGGCTCGCGACGAGGCGACCGGGGCCGCTGCGGCGGCGGACTCGGCGGCCGCCCCGGTGACGCCCACGCCCGCCCCGGAAGGACAGGACACCATCCTGGTCGTCGACGACGAGGCCTCCGCGCGGGACATCATGACGCGCCAGCTGACGCGCGAGGGTTATCACGTCGTCACGGCCAGCACCGGACAGGAGGCCCTGCAGCTTGCGCGCACCGTACGCCCTCGCGCCGTCACGCTGGACGTGATGATGCCGGGCATGGACGGGTGGGCCGTGCTCGCCGCGCTGAAGAAGGACGAGGACCTGCGCGACATCCCGGTTCTCATGTGCACGATGCTGGACGACCGCAACATGGGGTTCAGTCTCGGTGCCTCGGAGTTTCTGGACAAGCCGATCGACCGCAACCGCCTGGCCGCCATCCTGCGCAAGTACGGCAAACAATCGGGACCGGCCGAGGTTCTGCTCGTCGAAGACGATGCCGGCACGCGAGAGATGGTCACGCGGGTGCTGCGCAAGGAGGGCTGGACGGTCGACGTGGCCGGCGACGGCGAGTCCGCGCTGGCACAGCTGCGCCGCCGGCAGCCGGACGTGATCATCCTCGACCTCGTCATGCCCGGGATGGACGGCTTCGCCTTCGCGCACGAACTGCGCCGGGTGGAGGCGTATCGCGGCATTCCGGTCGTCGTCCTGACCGCGAAGGAGCTGACCGCGGAGGACCATCGCCGGCTCGACGGGCATGTGGAATCGATCCTGCGCAAGAGCGCACGCAGCGCCGACGATCTGGCGCGCGAGATGCACGAACTGCTCGCGCGGCTGCCGCGCCGCGAGCACGCTTAGCGCGCGTTGGGGGAAAGACCATGCCCAAGATCCTGCTGGTCGAGGACAACGAGATGAACCGCGACATGCTGATGCGCCGTCTCGAGCGCCGGGGTTTCGCGGTCGTGATCGCCGTCGACGGCGCGGAAGGCCTGGCCAAGGCCCGCTCGGACGCTCCGGACCTGATCCTGATGGACATGAGCCTGCCGGTCCTGGATGGCTGGGAGGCGACACGGCGCCTCAAGGCGGAGCCCGAGACCCGCGCCATTCCGGTGATCGCGCTGACGGCCCACGCGCTGGCCGAGGATCGCGAGAAGTCGCTCGCAGTTGGCTGCGACGATCACGAGACCAAGCCGATCGAGTTCGCCCGGCTGCTCGAAAAAATCCACGCGAACCTGGCCAAGGCGGCCAGGGCCTGACATGGAACGCGGCTCCCTGCTCATCGTCGACGACAACGAAGCCAGCCGCAGCATGCTGGCACGGCGCCTCGAGCGCAAAGGCTACAAGGTGTCCGTCGCCGAGGGCGGCCGGCGGGCGCTCGAGCTGGTCGGCCAGCAGGCCTTCGACCTCGTGCTGCTGGACATCATCATGCCGGACATGAGCGGCATGGAGGTGCTGGAGGTTCTGCGCAGGAGCTGGTCCAACGCCGAGCTGCCGATCGTCATGGTGACGGCCAAGGACGAGAGCGAAGACATCGTGAGCGGCCTGCGGCTGGGCGCGAACGACTACGTCACCAAGCCGCTGGACTTCCCCGTGGTGCTGGCGCGCGTGCAGACCCAGCTCTCGCTGAAACATGCGGTGGATCAGAACCGGCGGCTGGAGCAGGACCTGGAGCAACGCAATCGCGAAGTCGAGGCTGCCAACAACCAGCTGGCGCAGGCGATCCATGAGCTGACGGCCATCTTCGAGAACGCGGCGGTGGGCATCATCCACACGCGCGACGGCGTAATCCAGCGCAGCAACCGCCGGGCCGTCGACATGTTCGGCTTCGCGTCGACGCACGACATGACCGGCCAGACCAGCCGTTCACTGCATCCCGACGCGGCGAGTTACGAGCGGGTCCAGCGCGACGCCGAGCCGCTGCTGAGCGCAGGGCTGTCGTTCAGCACCGATCAGCTGCTGCGCAAGGTCGACGGCAGCCCGCTGTGGTGCCGGATGTACGCACGGGCGGTCGATCCCGTTCACACCAGCCAGGGCACGGTCTGGATCATGGAGGACATCACCGAGGCCAAGCGCATCGAGGACGAGCTGATGGACGCCAAGGAGCGCGCCGAGGTCGCGAGCCGCGCGAAGAGCGTGTTCCTGGCGAACATGAGCCACGAGCTGCGCACGCCGCTGAACGCCATCCTCGGCTACGCGCAGATCCTCAAGCTCGACCGGCAGGCCGGAGGACGGCAGCTCGCCGCCTTGAGCACCATCGAGCATGGCGGCCAGCATTTGCTTTCGATGATCGACGACGTGCTGGATCTCGCGCGGATCGAGGCCAGCGAATGCAAGCTCCACCCGGAGTCGGTGGAGCTGTCCGCCTTCGTCCAGAGCATCGTCAGCATCATGCGCGTGCGCGCCGAGCAGCGGGGGCTGGGGCTGGTGGTCGAATCGCCCGATCGCGATTGGCGCGTGCTGGTCGATGTCAAACGGCTGCGCCAGGTGCTCCTCAACCTGCTGGGCAACGCGGTCAAGTTCACCGATGCCGGCCAGGTCGCGCTGCGCGTCAGCGCCTCGCCGGAAGGCGACGACCAGGTCCGCGTGCGGTTCGCGGTGGAGGACTCCGGCATCGGCATCGCCGAGGAAGACCTGCGCAAGTTGTTCCAGCCGTTCCAGCAGCTCGGCAACCTCGAGCGCCGCCGGGGCGGCACCGGGCTGGGCCTGGCCATCAGCCGGCAACTGGTGCAGCTGATGGGCGGCGAGGACATCGAGGTCCACAGCGAGCTCGAGCACGGCAGCCGGTTCTCGTTCGAGCTGCCGCTGGACATCGCGCCGCCTGCGCCGGCCGAGTCGGCCGTCGAAGCGATGCTGGTCGTCGGCTACCGGGGCTCGCGCAAGAGCGTCCTGGTGATCGACGACACGCCCGAGAGCCGATCCATGCTGGTGGACCTGCTGGGCCCGCTCGGCTTCTCGGTGCACGAGGCCAGCAACGGCCAACAAGGCCTGCAGTGCGCAGCGGCCGTCCGGCCCGACGCGATCCTGATCGACTGCATCATGCCCGTGATGGACGGGCTGGACGCAACGCGGCGGTTGCGCCGGTCCGGCTTCGAGAACTCGACGATCATCGCGATCTCGGCCAGCGCGTCGCGCAGCGACGAGGAACGTGCGCTCGCCGCCGGTGCGTCGGCGTTCCTGCCGAAGCCGCTGCGGCTCGACGCCCTGTTCGCGCTGCTCGAGCGGCACCTGGGCATTCAGTTCATCTACGAAACCCGCAGCGGGCGGACGAGCGAGGCGGTCGCCGCCGCCGGCAGTCATTCGAAGGCGTGACGAACGCGGCCGGCCGTTGC
>DATCSE010000263.1:0-10375 GCA_036568605.1 Burkholderiaceae bacterium
CTTCAGCGTCACAGCCTGATCGTCGACGAGCGCGGCATGGTCCGCGTGATGGGTCTGGGCGTGGCTGCCGACAGCGTGCGCTCCGCCGCGACGGCCGATGGGCCGCAGCGCGCCTACGAGCGCGCGATGGCGATGGCGCCCAGCGAGCTGCGGGCCCGGCGGGTGGCCGCGGCGCGCGACGTGCTGGCCGTCGGCCTGCTGCTGCACGGCCTGCTGGCCGGCGAGCCGGCGCTGGAGCAGCCCGACACCGCGCTCGTGATCGCGCGCATCGCGCCGTTGGGCCGCGAGCTGGTGCGGCTGCCATGGGCCTTGCCGCTGCCGGTGCCCGAAGCGCTGCGCGCGATCGTCAACCGTTGCACCTCCGGCCAGGAGCGGCTGCGCTACCAGAATGCCCGCACG
This sequence comes from Burkholderiaceae bacterium, assembly GCA_036568605.1. Taxonomy (GTDB): domain Bacteria; phylum Pseudomonadota; class Gammaproteobacteria; order Burkholderiales; family Burkholderiaceae_C; genus DATCSE01. The sequence goes on from DATCSE010000263.1 coordinate 400, forward strand.
CTGCTGGGCGCGCTCGGCGGCTGGCTCGAGTCGCAGGCCGAGGACGGTGGCGGCCCGGTCGCGCTGCTGCTCGATCGGCTGCGCACGGTCGGCCATCTGCCGGCGCTGCCGGGGCTCGCGGCACGGGTTGCACGCGTGACCAGCCGCGAGAGCCAGCGCACCGACCAGATCGCCGATCAGGTGCTGGCCGACACCGCGCTCAGCTTCGAGCTGTTGCGCACGCTGAACTCGGCGCAGGTGCAGGGCACGCAGGTCCAGGGCAACGGGCCGGTGCTGACGCTGCGCCGCATCATCTCGCTGATCGGCGTGAACGGCGTGCGCCTTGCGGCGAACACCTTGCGGCCGTGGCCCGGGCCGTTGGCCGAGGCGCAGGCCGAGGCGCTGCAACGCACCCTCGATCGCGTGCGCCTGGCGGGCCACACCGCGCAGGCGCTGCGGCCCAAGGGCTATGACGCGCAGGTGGTCTACCTGATCACGGTGCTGCAGAACCTGGGGCGCCTGATGCTGCGCTATCACTTCGCCGACGAAGCCGAGCAGATCGCGCAATTGACGCGGCCGGCCGTGTCGAACAACGGCCAGTCCGAGCAGCCCGGCTTGGCCGAAGAGGCCGCGGCCTACGCGGTGCTGGGCGTCGACATCGAGACGCTGGGCGCCGCGGTCGCGCGCCACTGGGGCCTGGCCGACGACGTGCTGCACATGATCCGCCGCCTGCCGACGGACGGCGCGGTGCGCAAGCCCGATACGGACGCCGAGGTGCTGCGCATCACCGCGAGCGCGGCCAACGAAGCCGTGGATGCGATCCACGACCACGCCGCTGCACGCGTGCCGGCGGCGCTTGCCCAGGTTGCGCAGCGTTACGCGCGCGCGTTGGGTGTGACATCGCGCGACATTCAGGAGGCCCTGCAAGCGGGGCGCGAGCGGCTGCAGCAGAGCAACGCCCCGTACCTGAGCGAAGCAGATGAAGCGGCGGCCTCGCGCCAGCACCACGAAGCGGCGGATACGCAGCCGGGTTGACGCGCCGTGACGACGGCGCCGCGCGAGGGAATAGGTTGACGAGCCCGATCTCGGCACTGGTCACAGCGGTTAGGGCTGCTTCGTTCCCGACCTGACCCGGTTGGCCGCGCTTCCATGCGAGGAGGCCCGTCAGCTGGGGATTCTACCGGGCCGGCACGATGGCCCGCCTTCGACTCATAACTGACCCTCGGGCACGAGCAGGTAGATCAGCATCAGGCGGATGCGCTGCCAGACGTTGGTGTCGGGGTCGATGTCCAGCTCCTCCTGCGATTCGCCGTCGACCGCGGTCCAGCGCACGCCGGCGCCGTCCGGCTTGAGCTTGACCTGGTAGACGCCGTTCATCGAATCGACCTTGAACGCGCCGAGGACCATGGTCGCGAGCTCGGGGCTGCGCACCATCATGCCGATCTCGGTGTTGATGTTCGACGAGCGCGGATCCAGGTTCATCGATCCGACCAGCACGGTGCGCCGGTCCAGGAACGCGAGCTTCGCGTGCAGCCGGCCGGTCGAGCTGCCGAGCAGGTTGCGTATCGTGTTGTCCTGCTTGAGCCTTGTGGAGCTCAGCTCGTACAGGTTCACGCCGATGCGCAGCAGCTCGATCTGATGCTTCTCGAGGCTGATCGAGACCAGCGGCTCGTCGCTGACCGCCAGCGAATTCGTGACGACGCCGATTTCCACGTTCTGGTCGCGCAGCGCCTTCAGCTTTGCGAGCGCCTCCCGGCCCGGAATGAAATACGGCGAGATCAGCAGCACCTCGTGATGCGCTTCGTCCAGCCGCAGCAGGAAACGGTGCGCGAGCGTGTCGTGGATCGCGATGCTGTTGTTGTCGGGGTCGATCTTGCGCGGCGAGTCGGCGTACGCATGAGCCTCGACGTGCAGCAGGCGGAAGCGCCGCTGCGCGAGCGCAGTGCGCAGCGACGGCGCGCCGAACGCGTCGACCTCCGGCATGTGCTGCGCCGGCTGGCTGGTCTCGGCCGATCCGACGGTGGGCGCGGTGCGCCGCTCGAACAGGTCGCGCAGCTCGTCGTCGGTGAACGGATCGGCCTTGGTGGCGCGCATGATGTCGGCGATCGGGTAGACCTGCTCGCTGTTCCAGTACAGGTCGAACCAGTCGTTCAGCTCGGCGACCGCGTCGCCGACCGCGAGCAGGTCGAAGTCGATGAAGTTGGCCTGCTGGCCGCGCAGGAAGTATTCGTCGGCCAGGTTGCGTCCGCCCACGACTGCGACGCTGCCGTCGGCGATGAACAGCTTGTTGTGCATGCGGTGGTTCAGCCGCTTGAAGCTGAGCGCCATCGCGAGCAGCCGGCGCGTCGACGAATCGCGCGCGGTGACGAACGGGTTGAAGAGACGCACCTGCACGGTCGGCTCGGTGGCCAGGGCGCGCAGCAGGTTGTCGAGCCCGACGGTGTACAGATCGTCGACCAGCAGCCGCACGCGCACGCCGCGCCGCGCCGCATCGCGCAGCGCCCGCAGGATCGCGTGGCCGGTCGAGTCGTCGCCGATCAGGTAGTACTGCAGGTCGATCGAGGTCGTCGCGTGTTCGATCAGCGCGAGGCGTGCGTCCAGCGCGAACGCCGCCTGCTGCAGCGGCCACACGCCCGACTGGCCGGGCTCCAGCGCCGCATCGCGCGCGATCGATGCGAGCGGCGACGTCTCCGGCGCGACCAGCGCGCGCGACGGCACGCGCTCGACCTGCGGCAGCACGCCGGCGCAGCCGCCCAGCAGCAGCGAGACCAGGATCGCGAGCGTGACGACGACGAACCGCATCAGCGCAGCTGCAGGTCGTCGGTCCCGAAGCGGATGTTCAGCGGCGCGATCGTCAACTGTTTCGGGCCCGGGACGACCTCGCCGGCGATGCACGCCGCGATGCCCTGCGCCTGCGCGACCTCGACGCAGCGCGCCGCATCCTGCGCCGCGACGAACAGCGCGAAGCCCGCGCCCATGTTGAACGTGCTGTAGGCCTCGCGGTCGTCCTGGTGCGCGTGCTGCTGGATGAACTTCAGAACCGGCGTGACCTCGGGCACCGTGTCGATGCGGTAGCCCAGCTCGGCCGGATGGCGCAGCAGCTTGCGCCAGCCGTGGCCCGTGATGTTCGCGCAGTAGTGCGGCACGATGCCGGCGCGCCACAGCGCTTCGGTCACCGGCGAATACAGCACGGTCGGGGCGAGCAGCGCATCGCCGTAGCTCAGCCCCGGCGCGACCGGCGTCAGATAACCCTGCTGCAGCCGTTCGGCCAGCTTGCGCGCGAGGCTCAGCCCGTTCGCGTGGATGCCGCTGGAGGCCAGCAGCACGATCGCATCGCCCGGCGCGAGCTTGTCGCCAACCGAAAGACGCTCCTTCGGGTTGATCAGCCCGGTGCACGACGCGGCGAGGTCGATGCGCCCGGCCTCGACGATGCCCGCCAGCGCCGGCGTCTCGCCGCCGCCCCAGGCCACGCCGCAGATGTCGCAGGCACGCTTCCAGCCGGCGACCAGCTCGGCCGCGCGCTGCGCGTCGCCGAACCACTCCGAGCCGCCGGCGGCCCAGTAGGCCTGCACGACCAGCGGCGTCGCGCCGACCGTGATCAGGTCGTTGATCGCCATCGCGATCGTGTCCTGCGCGATGGCCGCGTAGTAGCTCTTGCCGGTGAGCTTGTGCATCTCGTCGGCGACCAGCGCCTTCGAGCCCAGGCATTCGACGATGCTCGCGAGATAGAACGGGCCGACGTCGACCACGTAGGCCGACTCGCCGCGCGAGGCCGCGATCTCGCGGAAGCCGTGGGCCGACAGATGCGCCGCGGTGGCTGCCGCCGCGCGCTGCGCGCTGACTTTCAGCGGGTCGATCAGGTCGTAGTTGACGCCCGATTGTTCGTAGCTCAGGGTCGCGCTGGGCGTGGTGGAGGCGGGCGTGGGGTTCATTTCGGAAGGGACACGACAGGGCACGAGACAGGGGCACGAGAGAGCCGCAGGGGCACGAAACCGGGCGTGCCAGCTCCACGGCCGGGGCGATTATCCGGCAGGTACGTGATGCTCGTGGGCGATCGGGTCATGGGCGGGCCGCGCGCGGTCGGCCCGTAGAATGGCCGCATGTCCTACGTCGTCCTGGCGCGCAAGTACCGGCCGCCCAATTTCAGCGCGATGGTCGGCCAGGAGCACGTGGTGCAGGCGCTGACCAACGCGCTGACGCAGCGGCGGCTGCATCATGCCTACCTGTTCACCGGCACGCGCGGCGTCGGCAAGACCACGGTCTCGCGCATCCTCGCGAAATCGCTGAACTGCACCGGCGCCGACGGCAGCGGCGACATCACCGCGACGCCGTGCGGCGTCTGCGACGCCTGCCGCGACATCGACGCCGGCCGCTTCGTCGACTATGTCGAGCTCGATGCCGCTTCGAACCGCGGCGTCGAGGAGATCACGCAGCTGCTCGACCAGGCCGTCTACAAGCCGGTGGTGGGGCGCTTCAAGGTCTACATGATCGACGAAGTGCACATGCTGTCGAACACCGCGTTCAACGCGATGCTGAAGACTCTCGAGGAGCCGCCCGAGTACCTGAAATTCGTGCTCGCGACGACCGACCCGCAGAAGGTGCCGCCGACCGTGCTGTCGCGCTGCCTGCAGTTCAATCTGCGGCCGATGGCGCCGCAGACGGTGCACGAGCACCTGGCCGATGTGCTCGTGCGCGAAGGCATCGCGGCCGAGCCCGGCGCGCTGCACCTGCTCGCGCGCGCGGCGCGCGGCTCGATGCGCGACGCGCTGTCGCTGACCGATCAGGCGATCGCGTACGGTGCCGGCACGCTGACCGAGGCCGGCGTGCGCGGCATGCTGGGGGCGGTCGACCGCTCGCATGCGGTGCGCATCGTCGAGGCGCTGGCGGCGGGAGGCGGGGTGCAGCTGGTGGCGGCCGCCGATGCGCTGCGCGGGCTGGGCCTCTCGGCCGCCGCGACGCTCGAGGAACTCGCGATGCTGCTGCAACAGATGGCGGTGCTGCAGGCCGTGCCCGATGCGCTCGACACGACCGATCCCGATGCGCCCGAGGCCGCGCGCCTGGCCGGGCTGCTCGCGGCCGACGAGACGCAGCTCTACTACAGCATCGCGCTGAACGGCCGCGCCGAGCTCGCGCTGGCGCCGGACGAATACAGCGGCCTCGTGATGGTGCTGCTGCGCATGCTTGCGTTCCGGCCGCAGGGCAGCGGGGCGGCAACGCGCGCCGCACCGCGCCACGAAGCGCCGCCGGCGAAGACGGCTGCGACCGCCGCTTCGGCCACGGTCGCGCGTGCGGCGCCGCTGGTGGCCTCGGCGCCGGCGGCGGCCTCGGTGGTGCCGGCCCCGGTGCCGATCCGCAAGCCCGCCTCGCGTGCGGACGAGCCGCCGCCCTGGGTCGATGCGCCGTTCGAGGACGAGGTCATGATCTCGACGTCCCGTGCACGGGGCGATGTGCCGGCGAACGCAGGCGCACCGGCCGCGCCATCGGCGTCGTATGCGCCTGCTCCGGCCGTGCAGCCGCCGCGCGTCGAATCCCCTGTTGCGCCGCCTTTCGTGCCGCAGTCCGTTCCGACGTTCGCCACCGAGGGCCTGGGAGCGCGCTGGGCCGAGCTGGTCGGCCGCATGGCCGCGGCCGGCAGCGTGCAGGCGATGGCGCGCGAGCTTGCCGTGCAGTCGCAGTGCGTCGCCTTCGATGAACGTGAGCAGCCGCTGCGCTGCGTGCTGCGGGTCGAGCGCGAGATGCTGCGCAACGGCACGCATGTCGAGAAGCTGCAGACCGCCTTGACCGAGACCCTGGGCCGTGCGGTGCGCCTCGAGGTCCAGGCCGGTACGGTCGACGATTCGCCGGCCAGGCGCGAGGCCGCCGAACGTGCGCGCCGCCAGGCCGAAGCCGAACAGATCGTCTACAGCGACCCGCTGGTGCAGGCCTTGATGAAGGAATTCAAGACCGCGCGCATCGTGCCCGGGTCGATCCGACCGCATTGATTGACACCGAGACTCAAGGAGTTCCGATCATGATGAAGAACCAACTCGCCGGCTTGATGAAGCAGGCTCAGGCGATGCAGGACAACCTGAAGCGCGCCCAGGAAGAGCTCGCGACGATCGAGGTCGAAGGCCAGTCGGGCGCCGGGCTCGTGAAGGTCACGATGACCTGCAAGCACGACGTCAAGCGCATCCAGATCGACCCGAGCCTGCTCGCCGACGACAAGGACATGCTCGAAGACCTGGTCGCCGCCGCGTTCAACGATGGCGTGCGCCGCGCCGAGGAAGTCAGCGCCGAGAAGATGGGCAAGCTGACTGCGGGAATGCCATTGCCCCCTGGGATGAAGTTCCCGTTCTGATCGTCCGGAGCCCGTGTCCGAACCTTCGCTCGACGGCCTGATCGACGCGTTGCGGCGCCTGCCCGGCGTCGGCGTGAAATCGGCGCAGCGCATGGCGTTTCATCTGTTGCAGCACGACCGCGAGGGTGCCGACCGGATCGCCCGCGCGCTGCAGTCGGCGATCGCGAACGTGCGCCATTGCGAGCGTTGCCACACCTTCACCGAGACGCCGGTCTGCCGCGTCTGCGCCGATGCGTCGCGCGACGCGCGCCAGCTCTGCGTCGTCGAAACGCCGGCCGACCAGGCAGCGCTCGAGCGCACCGGCAGCTACCGGGGGCTGTACTTCGTGCTGATGGGGCGCCTGAGTCCGCTGGACGGCGTCGGCGCCGATGCGATCGGCGCGCGCGAGCTGATTGCGCGTGCGACCGACGGCCGCACCGAGGAGGTCATCATCGCGACCAACTTCACCGCCGAAGGCGAGGCCACCGCGCACGTGCTCGGCGAGGCGCTGCGCGCACGCGGGTTGCGCGTCACGCGGCTGGCGCGCGGCGTGCCGATCGGCAGCGAGCTGGAGTATGTGGACCTGGGGACGATCGCGCACGCGCTCAGCGAGCGGCGCTGAGCCCGCGCCGCGACTCCAAGTTTGGGGCTGGGCGTGTCCCCGTTCGCGCTGAGCCTGTCGAAGCGCTGGTGCCGCATCCACAGGCCCTTCGACAAGCTCAGGGCGAACGGAAACGGATGGGGCGCTCAGTTGTTCGCGATCCGCACGCGCGTCTTCGCGTTGTGCGTGCTCTTCGCGGCAGCCTTGCGGGTGCTCTTTGCCGCCACCGGCTTGACCGACGTCTTGCCGCTCGCGACCCGCGTGCCCGGCGCAGCCTGGCGCTTGCTGCCGCCCTTGCCCGCGACGTAGACCACGACCGACTGCCCCGGCTTGAACGAGGCTGACGGCGCGACGCCGTTCCACTGCGCGAGCTGCGCCGCGCTGACGCGGTAGCGCTTCGCGAGCGACGCGACCGTGTCGCGTTTGCCGGCGCGCACCGCGGTGCGGCGCAGCGCCGGCGCATCGGGCGCGAGCGCCATCGTCGCGTTGTCGGCGACTTCGCTGGAGACGTCGGTCAGGCGGTGCTCGCCGCGCGGCACCACCAGGGTCGAGCCGGCCTTCACGAGCATGCGCGGCGGAATGCGGTTGACCTCGCGCAGCTGCGCTTCGCTCATCCCGACCTGCTTCGCGACGTCGCCCGGACGCATCGTCTTCGGCGCGGTCCACGCGGTCCAGCTCGCGAGCCGGCCACGATATAGCGGCAGCTCGCGCACGAACTGGTTCGCGTTGTCGTACGGCAGCAGCACCCGCGGCGTGCCGGCCGCGAGGATCACCGGCTTGTTCATCTGCGGGTTCAGAAACTGGAACTCGTCGAGCGGCATGCCGGCGAGCTTGACCGCCAACGCGACATCCATGTCGCGCTCGATCGGCACGCTGAGGAAGTACGGGTGGTTCGCGAGCGGCGGCAGCGTGAGGCCGAAGTCGGCCGGCCGCGCGATGATGTTCTTCACGGCCTGCAGCTTCGGGATGTAGTAGGCCGTCTCGTTCGGCATCTTCAGGCTCGCGTAGTCGGTCGGCAGGCCGAGCCGCTGGTTGCGCGCGATCGCGCGCTGTACGCTGCCTTCGCCCCAGTTGTAGGCGGCCAGCGCGAGCTGCCAGTCGCCGAACATCGCGTACAGGCGCTGCAGGTGGTCGAGCGCAGCGCGGGTCGACTCGAGCACGTCGCGGCGGTCGTCGCGGAAGACGTTCTGCTTCAGGTCGTAGTCCTTGCCGGTCGACGGGATGAACTGCCACATGCCCGACGCGCGCGCGGTCGACAGCGCCTGCGGGTTGTAGGCGCTCTCGATGAACGGCAGCAGCGCGAGCTCGGTCGGCATGCCGCGATGGTCCAGCTCCTCGACGATGTGATAGAGGTAGCGGCCGCCGCGCTCGGTCATGCGCTGCACGTAGTCGGGGCGGGTCGCATACCACTGCTCCGCCTTGCGGACCAGCTCGGTGTCGAGCTCCGGCATCGCGAAGCCGCGGCGCACGCGCTCCCACAGGTCTTGACGTGCGGCGCGGTCGTCGAGGTCGAGGCGGACCTCGGGCCGCAGCGGGTCTTCCGGCACCGGCGCGGTCGCGACTTCGCTGTCGGCCGCCGATGCGGCCGATGCCGGTGCCGCGGCCGCAACCGCGCTCGCGGCATCAGCCGGCGGGGCGACGATCGTGGTCGAAGCGGATGACGAATCGGAGGCGGAAGAAGGAGGTGTCGTCGGCGTCGCGCAGCCTGCGATCAGCAGCGCGGGCAGCAGCAGGGTGGGGAGCAGCGATGTCAGGCGGGTGGTCATCGCACGGCTCGGCCGGGCCTGCGGCAGTGGGGTCGTCATCGGAAATCGTTCTTCCATTGTCGAAGGGCAGCGAGAACCGCCACGGGTTCGTCCGAAGTCGCACCATGCGCGCGCGCCGCGGCCGCCACAGCGGCAGCATCGCAGCGCAAGAATGGATTGACGCGGCGCTCGCGATCGATCGAAGAGGGCAGGGTTGGCAGCGCTTTTTCGCGCTGGGCTTCGCACCAGCGTGCATAGTCGGCAACGTCGGCATTCGCCGGCTCGACCGCACGCGCGAAGCGCAGGTTGGACAGCGTGTACTCGTGCGCGCAGCAGACGCGCGTGTTGCCCGGCAATGCGGCCAGGCGCGACAGCGACACATGCATCTGCGCCGGCGTGCCTTCGAACAGCCGCCCGCAGCCGGCGGAGAACAGCGTGTCGCCGCAGAACAGCAGCGGCGTCGGTTCGGCATCGGCAGCGAAGTACGCGATGTGGCCGCTGGTGTGGCCCGGCACGTCGATGACCTCGAAGCGCTGTCCCAGCACCTCGACCGCGTCGCCGTCGTCGAGCGCGACATACGGCTGCGGGATGCGTTCGCGGCGCGGCCCGTAGACCGGACCTTGCAGCCGCTCGCGCAGCGCATCGACACCACCGACATGGTCGGCATGGTGATGCGTCACTAGAATGGCCGACAGCACCAGATGCTGCGCATCCAGCGCGGCGATCACCGGTGCACTGTCCCCCGGATCGACAACGACGGCATGCCGGCCATCGTGGAACATCCAGATGTAGTTGTCGGTGAAGGCGCTGAGAGCAACGAGGTTCATGGCAGAACGCGCGATTATAGGTTTGAGCGAGTGGCTGAAGACGCCGGCAGGTCGTTACCTGCTCGCGTGGGAACAGGCCCATCTGGACACTGCGGTGGCCGATCTCTTTGGTTTCCATGCGTTGCAGCTGGGCCTGCCCGAGCTCGATGCGCTGCGCATGAACCGCATGCCGCATCGCTGGGTCGCGACCGAGCATGCCGACGCGGCGGCGGGCTCTGCGTCACCGGCACCGGCGCGCGCGAACGCCGGTGCATCCGACGATGTGCCGCGCGCTGCGGTCGCGCTGCATTGCGACTTCGATGCGCTGCCGTTCGACACGAACAGCCTGGACCTGGTCGTGCTGCCGCATGCGCTCGAGCTGGCGCGCGACCCGCACCTGGCGCTGCGCGAAGTCGACCGCGTGCTGCGGCCCGAAGGCCGGGTCGTGATCGTCGGCTTCAACCCCGGCAGTCTCTGGGGGCTGCGCCAGCGCTGGGGCCGGTTGCGGCAGCGGCTGGCGCCGCGCTCG
>DATCSE010000264.1:0-6943 GCA_036568605.1 Burkholderiaceae bacterium
GCACGATCCAGGCCGCGACGCGCACCAGGATGGACGTCCAGAACGGCACCAGCACGAGGATCATCAGCAGGTTGGCGCGCCGCGCGGGCAGGGTGGAGAGCCACCACGCCAGCGGGTAGCCCAGGACCAGGCACAGCACCGTGACGGCGGCGCTGATCTCGAAGGTGCGCAGCAGGATGCGGCCGAACACCCGCTGGTCCTCCGGCATGCGCTCGATGGCGCCGTCGGCGCCGCGCTTGAAGTCCACCGAGGCGAGCAGGTAGTCGCCCGTCCAGCGCGAGCCGTTCTTCGCGATCGCCTGCCAGTACTTGGGCTCGCGCCAGCGCTCGTCGAGCGCGAGCAGCTTGGCCTGGATCTGGTCGGGCGTCGTCGCGCCTTCGAGCGGCAGCGCACGGTAGGCATTCATCACCAGCGAGCGCGCGCCGGCCACCTCGGTGTTCAGGCGGCGCGCGAGCGCGCCGGCGTCGGCGCTGTCGGGCAGCGAGCCGAGATCCTTCACGATCGCCGCGTAGGCCTCGGCCGGCGGCGTCTCCTTCCGGTCCCAGCGCGCGAGCGCTGCCACGGTGCGCGGCAGCGCGTTCGCGACCTCGGGGTTCTCGACCGCGCGCTTCAGCAGCGCGGCGATCGGCACGATGAAGGTCAGCAGCAGGAACACCAGCAGCGGCAGCGTCAGCCCGAACGCGCGCCACTTGCGCCGCGCCTCGGCGCGCGCGAGCGAGCGCCGCAACGCGCGTGGATCACCGAGGACAGCGGCGGTCATGGTCGCTCTTCGCGCTTATTGAGTCGCCCACGCGGCGAAGCGCTTCTCGAGTTCCTCGCCCTGGTCGGCCCAGAACTTGAGGTTGAACTGCAGCGCTTCCTTCGAATTGGCCGGCGAGGTCGGCAGGTTGCTCAGCACCGTCGCATCGAGCTTGGCCAGCGCCTTGTTGTTGGTCGGGCCATAGGCGATGTTCTTCGCGTACTCGGCCTGCGCATCGGGCGTGCTCGCGAACGCGATGAACTTCAGCGCGGCGTCCTTGTTCGGCGTGCCCTTCGGGATCACCCAGTAGTCGAGGTCGTAGATGCCGCCGATCCAGGTGATCTTCAGGTTCTTGCCTTCGCGGTTCGCGGCATCGATGCGGCCGTTGTACACGGTGGACAGCACCACGTCGCCGGCGACCAGGAACTGCGGCGGCTGCGCGCCGGCCTCCCACCACTGGATGCTGGGCTTGAGCTCGGTCAGCTTCTTGAACGCGCGCTCGGCGCCTTCCTTGGTCGCGAGCACCTTGTAGACGTCGGCCGGCTTGACGCCGTCGGCCATCAGCGCGAACTCGAGGTTGTAGCGGGCGCCCTTGCGCATGCCGCGCTTGCCGGGGATCTTCTTGGTGTCCCAGAAGTCGGCCCAGGTGGCCGGGGCGGTCTTCAGCTTGTCGGCGTTGTAGGCCATCACGGTGGACCAGACGAAGACGCCGATGCCGCAGTCGGTCACCGCGGCGGGCAGGAAGTCGGCCTTGTTGCCGATCTTGCTGTAGTCGAGCTTCTCGAACAGGCCTTCATCGCAGCCGCGTGCGACATCGGGCGACTCGACCTCGACCACGTCCCAGGTGACCTTCTTGGTCTCCACCATCGCCTTGATCTTGGCCTGCTCGCCGTTGTATTCGACCGGCACGACCTTGGTGCCGGTCTTCTCGAACGGCTCGTAGTAGGCCTTCTTCTGCGCGTTCGCATTCGCGCCGCCGAAGTTGACGACGGTGATCTGGTCCGCGAGCGCCGGCAGCGCGAAACCGGCGGCCAGCGCGGCGATCAAGAGGCTCTTCTTCATGGCATGGCTCCTCGTGGTTGGAGTGGTGATAAAGCGTTTCTCAGAGCGTGTAGACGCGGGTCAGCTCGGGCGGGAACTCGAGCCACACCGCATCGCCCGGCTGCGGCGGCGCGCCGATGGACAGCGGCACCTTGACGGTCGCTTCGGCCTGGTCGGCTCCCAGCGCGCACAGCAGGCGCAGGTGGTCGCCGTAGTAGATGACGCCGCTGACCGTGGCCTGCAGCACGTTGCCGCGCTCGCTGGTCGCATGCCGGTGCAGCACGATGCGCTCGGGCCGGATGCACGCCTCGACCTGCGCGTTGACCGCCGCGCCGTTGACGTTGACGCCGGTCAGCACGCGGCCGTCGGGCAGCACGATGCCGCAGCGCTCGGCGCCGTTGTCGGCCTGCGCGGCGCGCACCGTGCCCTTGACGACGGTCGAGTCGCCGATGAAGCCCGCGACGAAGCGGTTCGCCGGCGCCTCGTACATCTGCGTCACCGGGGCTATCTGCTGGATCGCGCCGTCGTTGAACACCGCGACGCGGTCGCTCATCGTCAGCGCCTCGCCCTGGTCGTGGGTCACGTAGACGAAGGTCACGCCGAGCTGCCGGTGCAGCTCCTTCAGCTCGATCTGCATGTGCTCGCGCAGCTGCTTGTCGAGCGCGCCCAGCGGCTCGTCCATCAGCACCAGCTGCGGCTCGAAGACCAGCGCACGTGCGAGCGCGACCCGTTGCTGCTGGCCGCCGGAGAGTTGCGCCGGCATGCGCTCGGCCATGCCGGTCAGGCGCACCATCTCGAGCGCACGCGCGACCCGCTGCGCCTGCTCGGCCTTCGCGACCTTGCGCACGGTCAGCGGGTAGGCCACGTTCTGCCCGACCGTCAGGTGCGGGAACAGCGCGTAGTTCTGGAACACCATGCCGAACTGGCGCTTGTGCGGCGGGGTGCGCGTGATCGGGCGGCCGTCGAGCACGATCTCGCCGGCGGTCGGCGACTCGAAGCCGGCCAGCATCATCAGCGTGGTCGTCTTGCCCGAGCCCGACGGGCCCAGCAGCGTCAGGAACTCGCCGCGCTGGATGTCCAGGTCCAGCCGCCGCACGACCAGCTGCACGCCGTCGTACGTCTTCTGGACGCCGGCAAAGCGCACCAGCGGCGCGGCGGCGCTGGAGGTTGCGGCGCCGGACGCCGCGGAGGGAGCCGACACGGTGTTCATGTCAGCGGACGGCCGGTGCGGCCTGGCGGGCGCGGGCTTCGCGTTGCATTCGGGTGGACTCCTGCTTACCCAAAGGGCGGCGACAACCCCTGGTGTACCTCAAACTCTAGTCCGCGGGGACGCGAGATACCATGTACAGCGCTCCCGCCCGCACGGCGTACTGTGCAGGCTCGCTCCCCTGTACAGGAATGCCCTGACTCAGTGCACCGATGTTCACGCTCAACTCCGCGTCGCCCACCCCTCTGGTCAGTCAGATCGTCGACGGGCTGCGCCGCCTGATCGCCGAACAGGCGCTGAAGCCCGGCGCCAAGCTGCCGTCGATCCGCGCGTTCGCGGCGTCGCACGGCGTCAGCGTCTTCACGGTGGTCGAAGCCTATGACCGGCTGGTGGCGCAGGGCTGGCTCGTTTCGCGCGCGAACGCCGGGTTCTTCGTCAAGCGGCGCGCCGGCGACGTGCCCTCGATCGGACAGGCCGATCTGCGCTTCGATGCGCGCTGGTACCTGCAGCAGATCTTCGAGACGCGCAACCTCGCACTGAAGTCGGGCTGCGGCTGGCTGCCGCACGACTGGCTGTTCGAGGATGGCGTGCGGCGCAGCCTGCGCCACCTGGCGGCCGACGGTGTCGAGCTCGGCGGATACGGGCTGCCGCAGGGCCATCTCGCGCTGCGCGAGCTGCTCGCCGAAACGCTGGCCGAACGGCAGATCGCGGTCGGCGCCGAACAGGTGCTGCTGACGCAGGGCTCGAGTCAGGCGCTGGACCTGGTCGCGCGGCACCTGCTGCGCCCGGGCGACCCGGTGCTGGTCGACGACCCGGGCTACCCGAACCTGATGTTCATGCTGCGCAGCCTCGGTGCGCAGCCGATCGGCGTGCCGCGCCTGCCGGAGGGCTACGACCTCGCCGCGCTCGAGGCACTGCTGGTCGCGCACCGGCCCAAGGCCTTCTTCACGCAGCCGCGGCTGCAGAGCCCGACCAACTCGGTGACGCCGCTGGCGCAGCTCTTCCGCCTGCTGCAGCTGGCCGAGGCGCACCACCTGACGCTGGTCGAAAACGACATCTACGCCGACCTCGACCCCGAGCTGCGGCCGTCACTGGCCAGCCTGGACCAGCTCAAGCGGGTCGTGCACATCGGCAGCTTCTCGAAGACGATCTCGCCGAACATCCGGGTCGGCCACCTGGTCGCGCGGCCGGACCTGATCGACAGCCTGGCGCAGCTCAAGATGGTGTCCGGCCTGACCTCGTCGGACCTCACCGAGCGGCTGGCCTTTGGCACCCTGACCGAAGGACGCTGGCGCAAGCACCTGAAGTCGCTGCGCGACCGGCTGGCCGAGGCGCACGGGCACGTCGCGGCGAACCTGGCCCGTCTGGGCTTCGAGCTCTTCCACGAAGCCAAAGCCGGCCTGTACCTGTGGGCGCGCCATCCGGACCTGACCGACAGCGCCGAGCTGTCCAGGCTCGCCGCGGACGACGGCATCATGCTCGGGCCCGGCCAGCTGTTCCTGGTCGAGCCGCATCCGACCGGGTGGCTGCGCTTCAACGTCGCATTCAGCGACGACGCGCGCCTGTACCGTTTTCTCGCCGCGCAGATCGCGCAGCAGCTCGCGGCTTGAGAGGCGCTAGGCGCTGGCCCAGAACACCGCGAACCAGCCGCGCTCGTCGGTCCAGTGTTGCGTGGCGCCGAAGCCGGCGGCCCGCAGCAGCGCGGCGAAGCGCTCCACCGTGTACTTGTACGAGTTCTCGGTGTGGATGCGCTCGCCGGCCGCGAAGCGCCGCTCGGTGCCGTGCCAGCGCACCGTCAGCGCCTCGCCTGCTTCGAGGTGCATCTCGATGCGCGACTCGATCGGGTTGTAGAGCCCGATGTGCCGCCACTGGCGCGGCTCGAAGTCGCTGCCGATCAGGCGGTTCAGCTGGCGCAGCAGGTTCAAGTTGAATGCAGCGGTGACGCCCAGCGCATCGTCGTAGGCGCGTTGCAGCACGTCGTGCGGCTTCACCAGGTCGACGCCGATCAGCAGGCCGCCGCCCCGCGCCGGGCCCAGCGCATGCTCGCGCACGCGGCGCAGGAATGCGAGTGCCTCGTCGGGCGCGAAGTTGCCGATGCTCGATCCCGGATAGAAGAACACCGGGCGGTCTTCGATCAGGTCGGCGGGCAGGTCCAGCGACGTGGAGAAGTCCAGCCCGACGCCGACGACCGACAGCGCCGGCTGCTCGCGCTGCACGCGCTTCAGCGCCTCGCGCAGGAATTCGACCGAGATGTCGACGGCGACATAACGCCGCGGCTCGAGCAGCGGGAACAGCTTGGAGGCCTTGACGCAGTTGCCGGCGCCCAGGTCGATCAGCGTGATCCCGGGCTTGCCGGCGCTGCAGCCCGCGCCGATCGCGCTGGCCATCGCGGCGCCGTGGCTGGCGAAGATCGCGGCCTCGGTGCGCGTCGGGTAGTACTCGGGCAATTCGGTGATCGCCTCGAACAAATGCGAGCCCAGGCGGTCATAGAAATACTTCGGCGCGGCGCTGGCCGGCTGGCGCAGAAGCGCGGCGCGAGCGGCTTCGCGGTCGTCGACCGAGTCCGCCAAGGGAAGCTGGATGAATCGGGGGCTGCGAGCGTCGGTCATGGCACAAACATGTGTAGGCACGACCGGAGTGGTCGCGGCGCGAGCGAGCACCTTACATCGGTATCGTCGAGAATGCATGAGATGAGTTCCGATCCCCTGCGTAGGACAACCCGCCGCGTGCTCGCGGCCTCGATGGCATCGTTCGCCGCATTGGCGGCCGTGGGCTGGCCGCGTCGCGCGCAGGCGGCGCACGTCGTCCGTCCGTGGCCGGACGGCAAGCCCGCGCCGGCATTGGGACTGGCCGACCTGGACGGCAAGGCGTGGACCCTGTCGGCCCTGAAGGGCCAGGTCGTGATGCTCAACTTCTGGGCGAGCTGGTGCGAGCCGTGCCGCGCCGAGATGCCGTCGCTCGAGCTGCTCGCGGCGAAGCACGAGCGCGACGGGCTGACCATCCTCGCGGTCAACTACAAGGAGTCGCAGCCCACGGTCAAGCGCTTCCTGGAGGCGCTGCCGTTCTCGCTGCCCATCCTGCTGGACCGTGATGGCAACGCGGCCGGCGATTGGACCTCGCGCGTCTTCCCGACCACGGTGCTGATCGACCGGACCGGCGTGCCGCGCCTGTCGGTGCTCGGCGAGCTCGAATGGAACGGTCCGGTCGCGCGCGACCTGATCGCGCCGCTGCTCGCGGCGCGCACGAAATCGGCCTGATGCCAAGCTTGCAACGACAGGCCGGCCGCGTGTCGCGTGTGCCTTTGCGGCTGACCCGATAATCCGCGCTTTCCGCTCCCGGGCCGCCGCATGAACGACGTCCAGATCGGCTTTTCGATCAACGAGATCCTTGCGCTCGCGTCGCTGGCGACCGGTGTCTGCTGGCTGGCCTGGCGGCTGCGCCTGCGCCGCCTCGGTGGCCGCTCTCCCGAGACGAAGCCGCTGTGGGTCAGCTTCGGTGCCGAGCTGTTCGTCGTCGTCGCGCTGATGTTCACCTGCCGGATCGCGCTGGCCGACTGGCCCAAGGTGCCGTCGGGCTCGATGGAGCCGACCTTGCGCGTCGGTGACTATCTGCTGATCAATCACCTCGCGTACGGACCGCGGCTGCCGTTCACGAACACCGCGATCGAGACCGGCCGGCCGCAGCGCGGCGACGTGGTCGTGTTCCGCGACCCGCGCAACGTCTCGGAGTTTCTCGTCAAGCGCCTGGTCGGCGTGCCGGGCGACCGTGTCAGCTTTCGCGACGGCGCGGTCAGCGTGAATGGAGCGCCGTTCGACACGCAGGTGGTCAGCGAGGGCTCCGGCCGCGGCGTCGCGCCCGAAGACCTCGGCCAGTGGCTGGTGCGCGAGACGGTCGCCGGCAACACGCGCGAGATCAAGGTCAACCCGTTCATGCTCGGGCGCGAGCCGATCGGCGGG
>DATCSE010000265.1:0-6366 GCA_036568605.1 Burkholderiaceae bacterium
CGCGACTTTCGTGCTGGTCGTCGTCGGCATCGCGCATGGGCGTTGGGTCACGGCACATGCCTGCCGCGTGATCCGCACGCATCCGTTCCCGGCGTTCCTGCGCGACAAGGTGCGCGCCGCGCATCCGCAGCTCGACGATGCGGCGCTGCGCGACGTCGAGCGCGGGCTGCGCCAGTTCTTCCTTGCGTGCGCGCAGGCCGGCGGACGTTTCGTCGCGATGCCGTCCAAGGTGGTCGACACGCTGTGGCACGAGTTCATCCTGCACACGCGCGGCTACGAGGCGTTCTGCCGCAAGGCCTATGGCCGCATGCTGCACCACACGCCGGCCGAGGCGCTGCCGTCCGAGTCGCAGGCCAGCCGCGCGACGCGGCAGTTCGCCGGGTTGCGCCGCGCCTGGTACTGGAGCTGCAAGGAAGAAGCGATCGATCCGCGCAAGCCGAACCGGCTGCCGCTGCTGTTCGCGCTCGACGGATCGCTCGCGATCGCCGGCGGGTACGTCTATGTGCCCGACTGCACGCTGCTCGGCGCAGACCGCGGCGGCACGCACTGCGGAGACAGCTTCGGCTGCGGATCGTCCTGCGGATCAGGCAGCGACGGCAGCAGCAGCGATGGCGGTGGTGACGGAGGAGGAGACGGGGGAGGGGACGGCGGCGGAGGCGGTTGCGGCGGCGACTGACGCGCACCGCCTCCAGCAAGATGCCTTACTGCTTGACGGCCTCGACCTGGACCAGCAGGTGGATGCTGTCGGGCAGGCCGTAGGTCAGCCCGTAGTTCATGCCCCACTGGCTGCGCGCGATCGTGGTCTCGAAATCGCCGCCGCAGACCTCGCGCTTGAGCATCGGGTTGTTGTAGCAGTTGAAGTTGGTCGCCTTCAGCGTCACCGGCAGCGTCTTGCCGAGCAGCGTCAGCGAGCCCACCACCTCGGCGACCTTGTCGCCGTTGAAGCTGAACTTCTCGCCCACGAACTTGGCGCTGCCGCCGCCGTCGTTCACGTTGAAGAAGTCCTTGCTCTTCAGGTGCGTGTCCAGCGGCGCGACGCCGGTCGACACCGAGCCCAGGTCGATCGTGATGTCGGCCTTGCCGCTCTTGCCGGCCTTGTCGAAGCTGACCGTGCCTTCCTTCTTGTCGAAGCGGCCGCGCAGCGTCGAGGTGCCGAAGTGGGTCGCCTCGAAGGTCACGAAGGTGTGGGTCGGGTCGATGCTGTAGGTGGCGATGTCGGCCTGCGCGAAGCCGGCGGCAGCGGCGAGGAGGGCGGCGACGAGGGTCTTTTTCATGGTTCGGTTGTCGTAGGGTTGGACGTGGGAAACGCGATGGAAACGGGATGGGGGAAACGCGCGCTCAGATCGGCGCGACGCCGCTCAGCGCCAGCTTGAACTTGACCTGCACGTCGTTGGCGACCATGGACGTGTCCTTCCAGTCGCCGTCGCCGATCTTGAAGTCCAGCCGCTTGATCGTGAACGTGCCGCTGACGGTCGTCGCCGCGCCGCTCTGCGCGAGGCTCACCGGGACGACGACGTTCTGGCTCGTGCCCTTGATCGTCAGCTTGCCGGCGACCTCGTACTTGCCGGGCCCGGCCGCTTTGGCGCCGGCGCTCTGGAAGGTCGCCTGCGGGAATTTCTTGCTGTCGAACCAGTCGGGCTTCGCGAGCTCGGCCTCGGTCTCGGCGACGCCCAGCGAGACGCTGCCCAGGTCGATCGTGAAGGCGATCTTCGCGGCCTCCGGCTTCTTCGGATCGAACGCGACCTGGGCGTCGAACTTCTTGAACTTGCCGTCGACCGGCACGCCCATCTGCTTGCTGGTGAACGCGATCTCGCTTTGCGCCGGCACGATCTGCTGGGCGCAGGCCGATCCGGCCGCGGCCGCCAGCAGCGAAGCTGCGGCGATAGTCAGGTAAGTCTTCATCGTGGGTGAGGCTTTCGGAAATTCAGGTGCGCTGCGGCCACATGCGGGTCAGCAGCCCGTCGCGATCGACGAAGTGGTGTTTCAGCGCCGCCGCGATGTGGGCCACGACGACCAGGCCCAGCGCATAGGCCAGCGTCCAGTGCAGCGGCTTGATGATCTCGGCGAGCGCCTTGTCGGCCGGCACGAGGTTCGGCAACGGCAGCACGCCGAAGACGACGATCGGGAAGCCGGCCGCCGAGCTGTAGGCCCAGCCGGCCAGCGGCACGGCGAAGAACAGCCCGTACAGCGCGCGATGGGTCCATTGCGCGGCGCGTTGCTGCCACGGCGCCATCGGCACGTCGGCCGGCGGCCGGTGCGTCAGGCGCCACGCCAGGCGCGCGATGGACAGCGCGAGGATCGTGATCCCGGCCCACTTGTGCCAGTTGTAGAGCTTCAGGCGCTGCGGCGACAGCGGCAGGCCGGTCATGTAGAGGCCGACGCAGAACGTGCCGAGCAGCGCCACGGCGATCAGCCAATGCAACGCGATCGCGGTGTGGGTGTAGCGCGGGGTGGGCATGGGCGCGGACTCTATGGGCAGCCCGCGCGGCCGGCCTTCGACCAAGTTGATGGGACCCTTCAAAAAAATTGCGGAACGACGGCCTCGATCTGCGAACCGGATTCGAAATCCTGCGGCAGCGGAGGCACGCGCGCCGCAGGACTCGGGTCCGTCGCCGTCAGAACGAGAACGGCTTGCTGAACGCCACGTAGAGGCTGCGCCGCGCGCCGAACTGCGGGGCGCCGACGCCGATGCCGCTGCCGTCGCGCAGCTCGTAGACGCGGTCGAACAGGTTGATCGCGGAGAGCCGCACGTCGAACTTGCCCAGCGACGCGGTCTGGAAGGTCCGCGAGGCCGACGCGTTGACCGTCGTGTAGCTCGGCAAATGCTCGGTGTTCGCGAAGCCGCGCCGCAGGCCGCTGCCGTACAGCACGTCGGTGCCCAGCGTCGTCGCCTCGTCGAGCTTGTAGCTCAGCCCGGCGGACGCGGCGACCGTCTGGTCGTGGTCCAGGTGCACCCAGTTCTGCGCGATGTAGGCGAGCTCGTCCTCGTCGAAGTTGAACTGTCCGGTTTCGATGCCCTTGCCCATCGCGCGCGAGATGCCGACGTTCAGGTAGCCCGACAGCTTCTCGTCCTTGTACGAGGCCGACAGCTCGAGCCCGTAGATCCGGCCGCGCTCGAAGTTGAACGCCGAGTAGATCAGCGCGTTGCCGAACTGGCCTTCGTCCTGCAGATGCCGCACCTTGCGGTAGTAGGCATCGGCGCCCAGCGTCAGGCGCGGCGTGAGCGAGTGCGAAATGCCGAGGTCGAAGTAGTCCGAGCGCTCCGAGCGCACCGCGGTGTTCGCGTCCGACGGCAGCGCGTTGGTCGTGCCGAGGAATTTCTGCACCGAGGTCGTGTCGATCTTCTCGGTCGGCGGCGGCGTGAAGTAGCGCGCGTAGCCGGCATGCAGCCGCGTGTCGGTGCCGAGCTGGTAGACCAGGCCGAGGCGCGGGCTGAGCTGCGACTCGTCGGTGACCGTCGAGACCTGGTCGTAGCGCAGCCCGTAGTTGACCGTCAGCGCCTTGGTCGGCTGCCATTCGTCCTGCACGTACACGCCGTACAGGTGCCCGGTGATCTTCGCGTTGTCGACGATGGTGACCGGCGTGCCGCTGGTCTGATTGCCGTCGGCGTCGGCCGGGAACACCTGCGAGCTGTTGGCGACGCCGGCGCGCTCGCGCTGCGCGTAGACGCCGGCGCGCAGCGTGTGGTTCGCGCCGAGCGCGGTGCTCAGGTCGAACTGCAGCCCGGTGGTCTCGTTCTTGCGCAGCACGTCGGCGGCGACGCCGAAGTACGCGAGGTCGCCGGCCGGGTCGGGCTCGTAGTGCACGTCGGAGTAGCGGTGCAGCAGCGAGACCTGGTAGTCGACGCCGGCGCCGAAGGTCGACTGGAACGACAGCACCTGGAAGCTGTTCTTCTCGCGCTGGTTCGCATCCAGGTCGGACGACGCGGGCACGGTCATCGTGTCCAGCGTGAAGTCCGGCGTCTGGCCCGGCACGTTGGGGATCTGGAAGCGGTTGTTGGCGCTGCCCAGCATCAGGTTCACGCGGCTTTCCTCGCCGAGCAGGTAGCTCAGGTATGCGAAGCCCTTGCCCTGGCGGGTCTGGTCGTGCAGCGCGTTCTTCTCGGGCGTCGGGTTCTCGATGCCGATGTCGTTGCCCAGGTACGAGCCGGTCACGAAGTAGCTGAGGTTGCCCTGCGTGCCGCCGACGTTCGCGCTGATCTCGCGATGCCCGCGCGTGCCGAACATCAAGTCGACGCTGCCGCCGTTCGCGAGCTCGGCGCCCTTGGTCTGGATGTCGACGACGCCGGCCGTGCGGTAGCCGTACTGCGCCGGCAGCGCGCCGGTGAGCACGTTGATGTTCTGGGCGAAGCGCGTGTCCAGCGCCTGGCCGAAGCCGCTGATCGACTCGGGGATCACGATGCCGTTGATGCGGTACTGCAGGTTCGCGTGATCGCCGCGCACATGCAGCTGGCCGTACGAGTCACCGACGACGCCGGGCGCGCGCAGCACGACCTGGTTCAGCGGCGTCGCGTCGCCGAGCGGCAGCGCGGCGATGTCGGCCGAGTCGAAGCGGTAGATCGTGCTGCCGGTGTCGGGCGAGAGCGAGCTGCGCGCGGCGTCGAGCTTGGCGCGCTTGCCGGTGACCTCGACCTCCGTGAGTTGCTTGACCGGCGTTGCGCCGGCCGACGGTGCCGATGCGGCGGCCGCGGCCGCTGGCGCGGCCGTGCTGGATTGGGCGAGCGCATCGCCGCCCGCGAGAGCCAGCGCCAGGCCTGCGGCGGCGCTGACGTGGAAGGAACGTGTGTCCATGATCGTCCTGAGGAATGCAAGGGAGCGGCGGCTCGTCGCCGAGCGGCCGGTGCGATGTCGGGGGACGGCGTCAGCGCGGCATGGCGCCGTGCCGGTGCGCGTCAGTCGCGAACCGCGGCGATGCCGGAGCGCCGATCAGGACAGGACGGGCGGCGCGCGCGAGCGGAATGCGAGCCGCGGCGCGCGTTGCGGCGCGGCGGCCGGCGTGGCGATGGCGACGGCGCGGTCGGCCGGCGGCAGCACCAGCGTCGGCGGCGCGCCGACCGCCATCGCGCCGAAGGCGATCAGCCCGGCGCACTCGTCGCAGATGTCGTCCGAGCCGTGCTTGGCCGCCTTCTGCGCGGCCGCGCTGTCGACTGCATCGACCGCGTGGGTCAGCCAGTGCAGCGTCGCATGCTGCTGCCCGAACACGAGCAGCAGCGCCAGCACGCCACGGGCGAGCAGGGTGCGCAGCGCGAACGAGCGGAACGACATGGGCGCGAAGTCTAAACGTGAAACGCGACACGGCCTGTCGCGGGCGCGCCGCAATGGCCTTGATGACCCTAGAACGGTGGACACGGAGCGCATGGCCCGTGGGGTAAGCTTGCGACCCCCGCCCGCCGGGCTCGCCGCTTTCATGAGCACGCCTACGTCCTCATCGATACCTCCGCAGTCGCCGTCGTCCGCTGTGCCGGCCAACGTCGTGATCGAGCACGACGCGCTGCCGATCGGCACGCGTTTCGGCGAGTTCGAGGTCCTGCGGGTCGTCGGCGTCGGCGGCTTCGGCATCGTCTATCTCGCGCAGGACCATTCGCTCGAGCGCCAGGTCGCGCTGAAGGAATACATGCCGGCCGCGCTGGCCGCGCGCAGCGACGGCTCGCACATCACGGTGCGCTCGGCCGCGTTCGCCGAGACCTATGCGATCGGGCTGCGCTCGTTCGTCAACGAAGCGCGGCTGCTCGCGCGCTTCGACCATCCGTCGCTGGTCAAGGTCTACCGCTTCTGGGAGGACAACGGCACCGCGTACATGGTGATGCCGTTCCTGCGCGGCATGACCTTGCGCGATGCGCGCCGCGGCATGGATCGCGCGCCCGACGAAGCGTGGATCCGCGGCGTGATCGACCCGCTGCTGGGCGCGCTCGAACTGCTGCACCGCGAGGGCGTGTTCCATCGCGACATCGCGCCGGACAACATCCTGCTGCCGCCGTCCGGCCCGCCCATCCTGCTGGACTTCGGCGCCGCACGCCACGTGATCAGCGACCGCACGCAGTCGCTGACCGCGATCCTGAAACCCAGCTACGCGCCGATCGAGCAGTACGCCGAGATGTCGTCCATGCGCCAGGGGCCGTGGACCGACATCTATGCGCTGGGCGCGGTGATGCACTACCTGCTGTTCGGCATGCCGCCGGCACCGGCGACCGCGCGTGCGGTGCAGCCCGATGCCGAGCCGGTCGCGCAGCGCCAGGTGCCGGGCATCTCGCCGAACATGCTGGCCGCGGTCGGCTGGACGCTGGGCGTGCGGCCGCTCGAGCGGCCGCAGAGCATCGCGGTGTTGCGCGATGCGCTGAACGGCGTGGTGGCCATCCCCGAGCCGCGG
>DATCSE010000266.1:0-26611 GCA_036568605.1 Burkholderiaceae bacterium
CAGCGCCAGCAGCCGCTCCGTCGTGACGGCGTAGTAGCGGCTGCGCAGCACTTCGGTCGAGCATCGGCCGTCGGCCTGCTCGGTCGTCAGGTACAGGCGCAAGTCGTAGCGATCGCCGTCCCATTCCCAGACTTGCACGGCGAGAAAACGCTCGTCGCCGACGCGCCGGATTCCGTACGGCCGGACGTCCGGATCGACACGCGGGATCGCCGCATAGTCGCGAACCGAGTACACCGCGATGCCGTCCGGCCGCAGGCTGCGAAGGCACGCGCGGAAGCACTGCAGCAGCTCGGCATCGCTCAACAGGTGCGGCACGCTGTTGTCGCAGGCCAGTACCGCGGCCATCGAGCCGGGCGGCACGTGGCCGAGCGTGCGCAGATCGTCGACTTGCGCCTGGCCCTGGAAGCCGCGCTGCGCGAGCTCGTGCTGCAGGCGCTGGACCGCGGCGGCCGAGGCGTCGGAGGCCGTGAGCCGGTAGCCGTGCTGGATCAGCCCCAGGGTCTGGGTGCCGATTCCGCAGGCGGCGTCGAGCACCGGTTGACCCGGGGCGACGCCGTGCGCGGCCAGCAGGCGCGCCAGCGATGTGCCTTGCCTGTCGACGGCCGTGTCCCAGTCGCCGTAGAGCAGGTGGTAGTACGGCGCGAGGCGGTCGTAGAAGTCGGTGACGTGGTGAGAGTCCATGCGATGCGGACCTCAGGCGGCGGCCAGCAGCTGCGAGCGGGCGACCGCGAACGACACCTGCGCGCGCGCGGCGGCGGGGTGTGCACCGCCGGCGATGCGCTGCCGGCCGGCGACCCAGACGTCGCGAACGGCCGGCGTGCCTTGCACGGCGAACACCGCATGCGCGAGCTGTTGCGGGGCGGTCAGCCCGGCACCGGCGGCGTCGGTCTCGAGCACGACGAAGTCCGCCCGCCGGCCTACCGCGAGCGCGCCTGCGGGTTGGCCCGATGCCTGCGCGCCGCCCGCCGCTGCGGCGAGCCACAGCCGCTGCGCGACATCGGCCTGCTTGGGACTGGCGAGCACGTTGCGCTGCCGGCGCACGAGGCGCTGGCTGTATTCGAGCAGGCGCAGTTCGTCGACGGCGCTGACGCTGACATGGCTGTCCGAGCCGATGCCGAAGCGGCCGCCGGCATCCAGGAACGCCGGTGCATCGAACACGCCGTCGCCGAGGTTTGCTTCGGTGCTCGGGCACAGCCCGGCGACTGCGCCGCACCCGGCCGCCCCGCGCGACTCGTCGGCCGTCATGTGCGTGGCGTGCACCAGGCACCAGCGCGAGTCGACCGGGGCGTGGTCCAGCAGCCATTGCACCGGCCGCGCGCCGGACCACGCGAGGCAATCGTCGACCTCGGCCTGCTGCTCGGCGATGTGGAGGTGGACCGGGGCGCTGGCGTCCAGCGTATTCAAGCCGTCGAGCGCGGCGCGCAGCGCAGTCTGCCCGACCGCGCGCAGCGAATGCGGCGCGATGCCGGTGCGCACGCCGCGCGCGATGCAGCGCTGCACGATCGCAAGGAACGCGTCGACGCTGTTGATGAAGCGGCGCTGGTCGGCCCGCGGCGGCAGGCCGCCGAAACCCGCGTGCTGGTACAGCACCGGCAGCAGCGTCAGCCCGATGCCGGCGGTCTCGGCGGCGGCGATCAGGCGCAGCGCCATCTCGGCCGGGTCGGCATACGGTGCGCCGCTGCTGTCGTGATGCAGGTAGTGGAACTCGCAGACCGAGGTGTAGCCGGCGCGCAGCATCTCGATGTAGAGCTGCGTCGCGATCGCCTCGAGCTGGTCGGGCGAGACCGCGAGCGCGAAGCGGTACATCGTGTCGCGCCAGGTCCAAAAGCTGTCGGCCGCGTTGTGGCTGCGGTATTCGGTCAGGCCGGCGAAGGCGCGCTGGAACGCGTGCGAGTGCAGGTTCGGCATGCCGGCCACGACAGGGCCAGCGGCGTGCGCCTCGCCCGGTATCGCCTCGGCGCCGGGGCGGACTTCCGCCAGCGTGCCATCGTGGTCCCATGCAAGCCGCACATCGCGGGCCCAGCCGTGCGGCAGCAAGGCGTGTTCGGCGAACAGCGTGGTGTTGTTGTCGGTCGCGTTCATCGTCGTCATCGGCGATGCTGGCACAGCCGCACGAGCAGCAGTGCCGCTTCATGCGGTGCGGCCGGGGTCGTCGCCCACAGCGTGCCGCGCGGGCGGCGCCACAGCAGCGCGTGATCGGCGCGCAGCGTCCAGGCCGCGTCATGGTCGGTCGCGCCGGCCTCTATCGTCCAGGTGCCGTCGACGGCCAGCAGCAGCGTCGCATCGGCATCGGCGAGCTCGCTGCTGCCACGGATGGCGACGACCTCGGCGCGCCACGCGCCGCGGCGCGTCATCACGTTGAAGTCATGGCATGCGCCGCCGTGCAGGTGCGCTTGCAGCGCGAGCTCACCGGCGAAATGAAACGGCTGCAGGCGCACGCAAAGGTCATGGTCCAGCGCGGTGTCGCTGCTCGCGAGGCGCATGCCGGCGCCGTGCAGCAGCGTGATGCAGCGGTCGATGCCCGGATAGGCCGAGAACGGCGCGTCGTTCGCGATCTCGGCCAGGCTGACGCGCCAGTCGAAGTCGATGACGCCGTGGCCGGACGCGGCGGCGTCACGCTGCAGCGCGATCTCGCGCGTGAGCCCCGCGCCGTTCTTCCACGGCTGCGGCGCGAGCGCGGCGATCGCGATCGTTTCGGGGGCCGAGGGATGCGGCTGCAAGATCAGCGCGGGATCATCGGCAGCACCAGGCCTTGCTCGCGCGCGGTCTGCAGCGCGAGCTCGTAACCGGCGTCGGCATGGCGCATCACGCCGGAGCCGCTGTCGTTGACCAGCACACGGGCGAGCCGCTTCGCGGCGGCGTCGCTGCCGTCGGCGACGATCACCATGCCGGCGTGCTGCGAGTAGCCCATGCCGACGCCGCCACCGTGATGCAGCGAGACCCAGGTCGCGCCGCCGGCGGTGTTCAGCAGTGCGTTCAGCAGCGGCCAGTCGGAGACGGCGTCGGTGCCGTCGCGCATGCCCTCGGTTTCGCGGTTCGGGCTGGCAACCGAGCCGGTGTCGAGGTGGTCGCGGCCGATCACGATCGGCGCCTTCAGCTGGCCGGTCCGCACCATCTCGTTGAACGCGAGGCCGGCCAGATGGCGCTCGCCCAGCGCCAGCCAGCAGATGCGCGCCGGCAGGCCCTGGAATGCGATACGCTCGCCGGCCATGTCCAGCCAGCGGTGCACGTGCTGGTTGTGCGGGAACAGCTCCTTGATCTTGCGATCGGTCTTGCGGATGTCTTCCGGATCGCCCGACAACGCGACCCAGCGGAACGGGCCCTTGCCTTCGCAGAACAGCGGGCGGATGTAGGCCGGCACGAAGCCGGGGAAGTCGAACGCGTTCTTGACGCCTTCGTCGAAGGCGACCTGGCGGATGTTGTTGCCGTAGTCGACGACCGGCACGCCCATCGCGTGGAAATCGAGCATGGCCTGCACATGCGCCTTGCATGATTGCGCGGCCGCTTTCTTCAGCGCGGCGTGCTGTGCCGAATCGGCCTGTGCGGCGCGCCACTGTTCGACAGTCCAGCCCGATGGAAGATAGCCGTTGATCAGGTCGTGGGCCGAAGTCTGATCGGTGACCAGATCGGGCCGCGGCGCGGTGCCGGCGCGCACCCGGCGCAGCAGCTCGGGCACGATGTCGGCGGCGTTGCCGAGCAGGCCGATCGAGACGGCCTCGCGCTTTGCCGTGTGCTCGCGGACCAGCGCGATCGCGTCGTCGAGGTCGCGTGCCTGCTTGTCGAGGTAGCGCGTGCGCAGCCGGAAGTCCAGGCTGGACTGCTGGCACTCGATGTTCAGCGACACCGCGCCGGCAAAGCTCGCGGCCAGCGGCTGGGCGCCGCCCATGCCGCCCAGACCGGCGGTCAGGATCCACTTGCCGGCAAGGTCGCCGCCGTAGTGCTGGCGGCCCGCTTCGGCAAAGGTCTCGTAGGTGCCCTGCACGATGCCTTGCGTGCCGATGTAGATCCACGAGCCGGCGGTCATCTGGCCGAACATGAACAAGCCCTTGCGGTCGAGCTCGTGGAAGTGCTCCCAGGTGGCCCACTTCGGCACGAGGTTCGAGTTCGCGAGCAGCACGCGCGGCGCGTCGGCGTGGGTCTTGAAGATGCCGACCGGTTTGCCGGACTGGACCAGCAGCGATTCGTCGTCGCCCAGCTCGCGCAGGCATTCGAGGATCTTGTCGAACGAGGCCCAGTCGCGCGCCGCGCGTCCGATGCCGCCATAGACCACCAGTTCCTCGGGGCGCTCGGCGACGTCGGGGTCGAGGTTGTTCTGCAGCATCCGGTACGCCGCTTCGGTCAGCCACGACTTGCAGTGCAGCGTGCTGCCGCGAGGCGCGCGCACGACGCGGCCGGGGGCGGAGCGGGCGCCGTGCAGGGCCGCGTCGGCGAGGGTGTTCGGGTCGGTGGAGGAGTTCATGCGCGAGCCGCTTTACGCTGGAGTGGAAGTGCGAAGTGGTCTAGACCACTTTGGCGAGCATGCGGGAACTCGGCGGCGCCGTCAACCTTCGCGATGAATCCGCTCGCGATCGGTCGGCCTTTCGAGCCGCCGGGCCGTGCCTCGCGCGGATCAGCCGCCGACCGTCGCGACCGCTTCGAGCAGCCGTGCGCGCAGCCACTGGTGCGCGCTGGAGCGGTCGTTGCGCATGTGCCAGAGCATCTCGAGCTGCAGGCCCGGCAGCGGGAACGGCAGCGCGCGGCTCACCAGCTGGTCGCGGTATCCGGTCGCGTCGATGAAGTAGGCCGGCAGCACGGTCAGCAGATCGCTGTTCGCGACGACGCGGCCGGCCGCGAAATACTGGTTGACCGTCAGCACGATGCGGCGCTTGCGGTTCAGCGCGGCGAGCGCCTGGTCGGCCAAGCCGCGGGAGCGGCCTGAAACGCTGACCAGCAGGTGGTGGGCGTTGCAGTACGCCTCGACGGTCAGCGGCTCGCGCGCGAGCGGATGATCGCGCCGCATCACGCAGGTGTACTCGCCTTCGTTGAGCCGCTGCCGGCGCAGCAGCGCGTCGTCGCCCTGGGCGAGCAGCGCGGCCACGGTATCCGGAAAGAAGCCGACCGCGAGGTCGGCGTCACCGCGCTCGAGCTGCGAGGTCGGGTCGCGCACGGTCAGCGGCAGGATGCGCAGGTTGGCCAGCGCGCCGGTCTGTTCGATTTGCGCAACAAGCGGCGGCATGAACAATGCCACGGTTGCGTCCGCCATCGCGACCCGGAATGTGACCGGTTCGGCTCGTGGATCGAACTCGCCGGGCGCCAGCGCGGTGCGCAGCCGGCCGAGCGCGGCGCGCACTTCGGGCCACAGCGCCTCGGCGCGCGGCGTCGGCACGACGCCATGCGAAGCTCTTGTGAGCAAGTCCTCGCCTACGGCGTCGCGCAGCCTTTTCAAGGCATTGCTGACCGCCGGCTGCGTCAGCGCCAAGTGCTCGGCGGCGCGCGTCAGGTTGCGCTCGGCCATCACGACGTCGAACACGCGCAGCAGATTGAGGTCCAGCGTGCGGAAATTCAGCGGTGGAGACATAAGTCTCCCGAATATCGGCGATTCACAAGGGTGAGTGGTGAAGTGCTGGGGTAAACCCTAATCTAGCGCCCATGCTGCACCGCAACACCTACCCGAGTGTGCAGCAGGCACCAAGGAGTTTCGCCATGAGCACCCTGTCCGCGCTTCCGTTGCTTCGCGACGCGATGGCCTCCCAGCTGGGGCAAGCGCCGACCCATGCCGCCGCGCCGTCGCGCGTTGCGGCGATCGCCCGCAAGATCTGGCGCGCGCTCGAGCGCACCGGTCAGCTGCGCGCGCGGCAGCAACTTGTCGACCTTGCCGACCAATACGAGATCACCGACCCGGCGCTCGCGCAGCACATGCGCCAAGCAGCCCAGCGGATCTCCGAAGGCTGAACGCCACCCCCGAACACCCCGTCTTTTGAAAGCGACATCATGACCACGACCACCCTGCATTACGAAATCCAGCGCAGCCGTTTCACGAACCTGCTGATGGCCGCGCTGGGCGCTGCCGTTCCGGCAACGCTGGGCAACCTGCTGCGCCGCGAAGCGCCCCAGATCAGCGAAGCCGACAAGATCGGACGCGAAGCCGAGGCCGTGCGCGAGATGGCTCGCAGCTACGCGAAGACCGACCCGGGCTTCGCCGCCGACCTGTTCGCCGCCGCGGCGCGCCACGAAGGCCACGACGAGTGATGACAGCGCGCCGCCCCGGGATGACCGGCGGCGCGACGTTCCGCGTCAACGAAATAAGGCCGGCATCTCGCCGGCCTTTTTCTTGCCCCTTCGACGCCCCGATCAGGCCGCGAGCCGCTCCTCGATGCGCGCCTTGGTCGCGGCCATCTCGGCCGGCAGGTGGTAGGCGAGCTGCTCGAACAGCTCGCCGTGCAACTGCAGCTCGGTGCGCCAGGCGGCCGGGTCGATGCTGGTGACCTGCTGGTACTGCTCGGCCGTGAAGTTCAGGCCGTTCCAGTTCAGATCGTCATAGCGCGGCGTCGTGCCGAACACGTTTTCGCTGCCGCTGGCCGTGCCTTCGAGGCGTCCGATCATCCACTGCAGCACCCGCATGTTCTCGCCGTAGCCGGGCCAGACGAACTTGCCGTCCGGGCCTTTGCGGAACCAGTTGACGCAGTAGATCTTCGGCAGCTTCGAACCGGCGGCCTGCAGCTTGGCGCCTACGTCCAGCCAGTGCTGGAAGTAGTCGCTCATGTTGTAGCCGGCGAACGGCAGCATCGCGAACGGGTCGCGGCGCACCGCGCCGTTGCCGCCGACCATCGCGGCCGTGGTTTCGGAGCCCATCGTCGCGGCCATGTAGACGCCTTCGACCCAGTTGCGCGCCTCGGTCACCAGCGGCACGGTGGTCGAGCGG
Organism: Burkholderiaceae bacterium; assembly: GCA_036568605.1. Lineage (GTDB taxonomy): Bacteria > Pseudomonadota > Gammaproteobacteria > Burkholderiales > Burkholderiaceae_C > DATCSE01. The sequence continues at coordinate 6,902 of DATCSE010000266.1, forward strand.
CGGCCGCCGAAGATGAACGCGTCGATCGCGACGCCGGCCGGGTTGTCCCACTCGGGGTCCAGCGCCGGGTTGTGGATGGCGGCCACCGTGAAGCGCGAGTTGGGGTGCGCGGCCTTCGCGCCGGTTTCTTTCGCGATCGCAGGCGTCCAGTCCTTGCCCTGCCAATCGATCAGATGCGCGGGCGGGGTCTCGGTCATGCCCTCCCACCAGACGTCGCCGTCGTCGGTCAGCGCGACGTTCGTGAAGATGACGTCGCGCTTCAGGCTCGCCATGCAGTTCGGGTTGGTCAGGTTGTTGGTGCCGGGGGCGACGCCGAAATAACCGGCCTCGGGGTTGATCGCGTAGAGGCGGCCATCGGCGCCGGGCTTGATCCAGGCGATGTCGTCGCCGATCGTCGTGACCTTCCAGCCGGTCAGCCCCGCCGGCGGGATCAGCATCGCGAAGTTGGTCTTGCCGCAGGCGCTCGGGAACGCGGCCGCGACGTGGTGCTTCCGGCCCTCGGGCGACGTCACGCCCAGGATCAGCATGTGCTCGGCGAGCCAGCCTTGCTCGCGGCCCATCGTCGATGCGATGCGCAGCGCGAAGCACTTCTTGCCGAGCAGCGCGTTGCCGCCGTATCCCGAGCCGTAGCTCCAGATCTCCTGCGTCTCGGGATAGTGGACGATGTACTTGGTCGCATTGCACGGCCACGCCACGTCCTTCTGCCCCGGCTCGAGCGGGACGCCGACCGTGTGCATGCACGGCACGAAGTGGCCGTCGCTGCCCAGCACATCGAGCACCTTGGCGCCCATGCGGGTCATGATCTTCATGTTGACCGCCACGTACGGGCTGTCGGACAGCTCGACGCCGATGTGCGCGATCGGCGAGCCCAGCGGCCCCATCGAGAACGGCACCACGTACATCGTGCGGCCGCGCATGCAGCCGCGGAACAGCGCGTTCGCGCCGGTGTGCAGGATCGCGCGCATCTCGGCCGGCGCCATCCAGTGGTTGGTCGGGCCGGCGTCTTCCTTCTTCTCGCTGCAGATGAAGGTGCGGTCCTCGACGCGCGCGACGTCGCCGGGATCACTCCATGCCAGATAGCTGTTCGGGCGCAGCTCCGGGTTGAGCTTCTTGAAGGTGCCCGCCTCGACCAGCTGGGCACACAGCCGGTCGTATTCGGCGTCCGATCCGTCGCACCAGTAGACATCCGTCGCTTCGGTCAGCGCCGCCATCTCGGCGACCCAGGCGATCAGCTTGGCGTGTTTCACCGCGGCGGGCACGTTCAGGCGCACGCCTTCCATCACGGGACGATTCATGGCAGGTCCAATCACGAAGTCAAGAAGCGGAATTGGGTAAATCGCCGGGCGTGCCACGCAGGACTTCGCGGGGATTTGCCGAATGCCGCTCACGACGGAAGGCGTCATGGCCGCATGCAAACTGGTTACAACGAGGGTTCGTGGCCCGGTGACCCAGACAATCGGATCGACCCAGCATGGACCTCGTCAACCGATTGTCGTTCCAGTGTAATCACGGGGTAACCACCGGCCTGCGGGGTGTCATGCGATTCCGGCATGACTTCATGCGTGCCATGCGGCCGTCCGGTAAGGGCCGCAATAATCGCGCGCATGATGTTGCGCCGCCGTTTCTTTGTTGTCTCGTTGTCGTCGTGTGGAGCGCTGCTGGTGGGCGCGGGCGTGCCGCTTGCGGCTGGGGCTCAGCAGCGGCGCTCGCTGTCCGATCCATTGCGACTCGGGATCGACACGACGCTGGCCGACTCGGGCTTTGCGAAGGCGCTGCAGCAGGGCTTCGGCCGCGACACCGGCATTGCGGTCAAGCTGGTGACGATGCCGGCCCTGCCGCTGCTCGAAGCGCTCGAGCGTGGCGAGCTCGATGCCGCGCTGGCGAACGCTGCCGATGCCGAGACCCGGCTCGACCAGCAGGGCCTGGTCCACGATAGGCAGGCGATCGCGGCCGGCGAATTCGTGATCGTCGGGCCGCCGGCGCGCGGCAGGACGCCCGACCCGGCGGGCATTACAGGCACACGCGATGCCGCGGCGGCGCTGGCGCGGATCCGCGATGCGGCGCAGGCGGCTGCGCCGGGCGACGTGAGCTTCTTCTCGGCCGGTGACGGCTCCGGCACCCATGTCGCCGAGCAGGCGCTGTGGCGCGCTGCGAAGATCGCGCCGGCCGGGCCCTGGTACCGGAACGCCGGCTCGGTGTCGACGGTCATCGCGCAGGCACGCGCGGCCAATGCGTACGCGCTGGTCGAGCGCGGTGCCTGGGCCGCGCGCGGGGGCGCACCGCTCGCGGTGCTGGTGGAAGGCGACCCGTTGCTGACCGAGCCGGTGCATGTGATGCGCGCGTTCCGCGTCAACCATCCGGCCGGCAAGATCTTCGTCACGTGGATCAGCGGGGCGAAGGGCCGGCGCGTCGTGGCCGCGCAGCGCGGCTACCGCGTGCCGGCCGGCTGAACGGCGGCGCGGTTGCCCGCGCAGACTCGCACGGCCGGATCCGTCGGACGGCGGGAATTGGTTGGCGTTGCCGTGGCCGTGTGCCGACGCTGTTATCGCGTTGCATGCTGCTTGTTACACAAGGCGCCGATGCACGCACGGGCTGTCACGCCCCGGCGCTACATTGCCCACGACGCGCGCCACCTTTCGCGCTCGACCCGCGGCGCGCCGGATTCGTCACCACGCAACAGGAAGGAACTCGCGATGAGCTTCATCAGTTTCATCAAGGACGCCGGCGAGAAGTTGTTCGGGCACAAGGAGGCCGAAGCCGCGGCCCAGCAGGCCGAGACTGCCCCGGACAACGCCGCGCTGCAGGCGCAGTCGCAGCAGGCGAACGAGGCCGCCGCGGCCGCGATCGTGACCTACATCAACACGCAGAACCTCCCCGTCGACGATCTGAAGGTCTCGTTCGACGGCGCGAGCGGCGCCGTCACGGTGGCCGGCGTCGCGGCCGACCAGGCGACCCGCGAGAAGGTCGTGCTGTGCTGCGGCAACGTTCACGGCGTCTCGAAGGTCAACGACGAGATGACGGTCAAGCAGCCGGCCGACGCGTCGCGCTGGTACACGGTCGTCAAGGGCGACACGCTGTCGGCGATCGCGAAGAGCCAGTACGGCAACGCGAACGCCTACATGAAGATCTTCGAGGCGAACAAGCCGATGCTGAGCAACCCGGACAAGATCTATCCCGGCCAGGTGCTCCGCATTCCGGCATAGATGGCCCGCCCCTGGAGCACCTGACGGCGCTCCCCCTGAAGGGGCTCTTCGACTCGGTCTGCGTCAGGCGCTCGACATGCGGGACCGCCGGGATCGCGCAGCGCGGCAGGATACAGTGCGCGCTACGCCTTCCTCTTCGGTCTCCTGAATCGCCGCCCATGCTCGCCTACCGACACGCGTTTCACGCCGGCAATCACGCCGATGTGCTCAAGCACGTCGTGCTGACCCGTGTGCTGCGTTACCTGAACGGCAAGGACAAGGGCTATCGCGTCGTCGACACGCATGCCGGCGCCGGCGGCTATTCGCTCGAGGGCCGCTATGCGCAGAAGAAGGGCGAGTTCGAGCAGGGCATTGCGCGGCTGTGGTCGCGCGACGATCTGCCCGCGGCGGTGGCCGACTACATCGACCTGGTCCGCCAGTTCAACCCCGACGGCAAGCTGACCCAGTACCCGGGCTCGCCGGCGTTCGCGCAGATGCTGCTGCGGCCGCAGGACCAGCTGCGGCTGTTCGAATTGCACCCCACCGACCACCGCATCCTCGCGTCCTACCTGGGGGCGCAGCGCGGTATCGAGGTGCACGACCAGGACGGTTTCGACGGCCTCAAGGGCCAGGTGCCGCCGTCGAGCCGGCGCGGCGTCGTGCTGATCGATCCGAGCTACGAAGGGCACGCCGACTATGGGCGCGTGGTGGGCGCGCTGCGCGAGGCGCTGGCTCGCTTCGCCGAAGGGGTGTATCTCGTCTGGTATCCGCAGGTCAGCAAGCTCGAGGCGGCGCAGCTGCCGAAGCGGCTCGAAGCGCTCGCGCCCAAGGGCTGGCTGCATGCGCGGCTGACCGTGCAGCAGCCCGATGCGATGGGGTTCGGTCTGGCGGGCAGCGGCATGTTCGTGATCAACCCGCCGTACACGTTGCACGACGAACTGCTGGAGGTGCTGCCGTTCCTCACCGATGTGCTCGGGCAGTACGACGGCGCGAGCTATCTGCTCGAGCAGCACGCGGTCTGAACGGCCGCGCTCGACGCCACAGCGCTATTTCGCAGCTGCCGGCTTGGCGCTCGCCTGCTTCATGCGTGCAAGCCACTCGGTCCAGTCGTTCGGTTTGCCGTTCTCGTGGCGCGTCCTCAGGTTCGCGAGCACGTTGCCCCAGGCCCGGTCGAAATAGGCATACGCCTGGTCCCATTCGCCGCCGTCGCCCCAGCCGGTGTGATGCAGCGTCACGCGGGTGCCCTTGCCGCCGTCGACCTCGGCAAGCCGGACGATCACGAAGGTGCGCTGCTTGCGGATCTCCGGGATGGACGGCGGCGCGTTCCAGTCGAAGCTCAGCATCGTCGGCGGTTGCAGCGCCATGAAACGCATGTCGTCGGCGCCCTTCAAGCCCGGTTCGGCGTACGGGTTGATGTGGATGTGGAACGCGCCGCCGACCCGGGCTTCGATCTCGGCCTCCGGCGCGAAGAACGATTCGATGCCGGCCTTCGTGGTCCAGCTCTGCCAGACCGCTTGAATCGGCGCGGGAACGACCACTTCCTTGTCGATCGCGCGCTCGGCCGCGAAGGCCAGGGTCGCGGATGACAGCCACAGCGCCGCGGTGATGGCGATACGGTGCATGCGAGTTCCTCCTCGTGCTGCCTCGATGGGCCGCGCCACACTACCATCGCCGTCATGCCTGCTCAAGCCACTGCTCCTGCGGCCGGCCCGCTGGCCGGGATCAAGGTCGTCGAACTCGGCCAGTTGATCGCCGGTCCGTTCGCCGCCAAGACGCTCGCCGACTTCGGTGCCGAAGTGATCAAGATCGAACCGCCGGCCGGCGGCGACCCGCTGCGCCAGTGGCGGCTGCTGCACAACGGCACCAGCGTCTGGTGGCAGGTGCAGTCGCGCAACAAGAAGAGCGTCGTGCTCGATCTGAAAGACGCGGCCTCGCGCGACCTCGTGCGCCTGCTGGTCGACGAGGCCGACATCCTGATCGAGAACTTCAAGCCCGGCGTGATGGAAGACTGGGGCCTGGACTACGCCTCGCTGTCGGCACGCAATCCCGGGCTGATCATGCTGCGCATCAGCGGCTACGGGCAGACCGGGCCGTACCGTGACCGGCCCGGCTTCGGCGTCGTCGCCGAAGCGATGGGCGGGTTGCGCCATCTGACCGGCGAGCCGGGCCGTGTGCCAGTGCGCGTCGGCGTCAGCATCGGTGACACGCTGGCGTCGCTGCACGGCGTCATCGGCGTCCTGATGGCGTTGCAGCACCGGCACGCCAGCATCACCGCCGACGCACCGAAGGGGCGCGGGCAGGTCGTCGATGTCGCGCTCTACGAGGCGGTGTTCAACTGCATGGAAAGCCTACTGCCCGAATACAGCGCGTTCGGCGCAGTGCGCCAAGCTGCCGGCTCGGCGCTGCCGGGCATCGCGCCGAGCAACGCGTACGCATGTGCCGACGGCTGGGTGCTGGTCGCGGGCAACGGCGATTCGATCTTCAAGCGGTTGATGAAGGCGATCGGCCGCGATGATCTGGCGGCTGATCCGGGGCTCGCCGGCAATGCCGGGCGGGTCGCGCGGGTCGCCGAAATCGATGCGGCGATCGGCGCGTGGACCGCGCCGCTGAGCGTTGCCTCGGTGCTCGAGGCGCTGAACGCCGCGAACGTGCCCGCCGGGCGCATCTACACCGCGAAAGACATTGCCGAAGACCCGCACTACCGGGCACGCGGCATGATCGAACGTGTCACCGCAGCCGATGGCCTCGCGCTCGACGTGCCGGGCATCGTGCCGAAGCTGAGCCTGACGCCCGGCGCGATCACGCGCCGCGCGCCGACGCTGGGCGAGGACAACGACGCGGTGCTGGGGCCGCTGCGCGAGCCCCGCTCGCACTGACACGGCTGCGGCTCAGCGCCGCGCGGCTGCGGCCGCGGTCGAGGCGATGGCCGGCCCATCCGGCTCGCGCTTCAAGTCGCGGAACGCCGTGAACAACCAGGTCCGCATTCCGACGACCAGCGTGTACTGCGCCTTGCGATCGACGCTGAGCTTCTGATCGGCGAGGTGCTGCTGCGCGAAGTCCTGCCCGACGCGCTGCAGCCGTTCGACGAACGCCGCCGCCTGGCCCGCGCTGATCTGGCCGTGCACCAGCAGCAGCGTCTCGCCGTCGCCGTCGAAGCCGCTGCTGAAATAGTCGTCGACCACGTGCTCGCGGAAGTACTTCATCACCGGACCGTTCGGGTGCCAGCGAAAGCCCTTCGCGATCTTCAATCGATAGCGATTCAGCGGGCGCAGCTCGATGATGCCAAGCCTGTCCAGCCGCAGCAGGTACTTCACGCAATCCGCCTCGCTGATCGCGTAGGTCGCGATCATCTGCTCGAAGGTCCACTGGCTGACGCAGCAGATTGCGAGCAGCAGCAGCTTGCGGTCGGCGACGACGGCCGCCTCCTGCTCGAGCGTCAGCTCGCGGCGCAGCGGCTGCGCGTCGGCGACCTTGCGCGCCAGCTCGGCGAAATCCATCTTCAGCACCCGCAGCACTTCGTCGACACGCGACAGCGGCATGTCCGCCTTCGCGAACACGCGCTTGATGCTCGACTCGGCCATGCCGAGCTGCGCGGCGAGGTCGGCGTACGTGATGCCGGCGGCCTTCAGCTCGGCTTTCAGCGCGGTGACGAGGTCTTGGGTGGTGCTCATGGCGGTTCCTTCGAAAAGTACCGCATGACGATACCGAACGTCATGCCGGGTCGCCACCCTCTCAGGAGGGGTTGATACCGAAGCCGTGGGATCCGATCATGCCGCCACCTTCACTTCCTGCCCCAGAGGCCACTCATGCAACGCTCGTCGTCGTCGATCCGCCAAGACACCAAGGCCTGGAAGGCCCAGGTCTGGATCTCGTTCGGTGTGTCCGCCACGCTGTGCGGCACCGGCCTGGCTTATCTGCCCGGCACCGACCTGGACCGCGCGTTCATGTTCATGGGCTACCTGTTCTGCCTGTGCACCGCGTTCGCACTCGCCAAGTATGTGCGGGACAACGAGGTGCGCCGGACCGACACGCCGATGTGGGGCCTGGTCGTCTGGGGCGGCTTCGCGCTCGCGATGACGCTGACCGCGTGGGGTCTGTGGGCCATGGCGATCAACCCGACCTACAAGGCGTTTCTCGGCGTGAGCTGGCTGTTTCTGATGTCGTCGGTCTTCACGCTCGCGAAGACGCTGCGTGACGCGCACGAGGCGCTGCTCGCGCAGATTCGCGCAGAGCGCGAATGACGCGGCTCACGCGATTCGTTCATCCGCTGATCAAGGAGTTGTCATGCTCATGACGAAGTCGAACAACGTCCTGCGCCGCCCGCTGTGCGCGGCATGGCTGGCGCTGGCAATCGCCGGCCATGCCGAGGCCCACGGCGATCCGGCCGCAGCCAGCGCCGTTTCGACGCTCTCGGCGCTGCCGATCGCGATGTCCGTGGCGGCGCCCGAGGTGTTGCTGGTGTCGGGCGGCGCGGTGCTGGCGGTCGTCGCGGTCACGGCGTCGGCCGAGGCGACGGTGCTGATCGTCGAACGTGCGTCGGATGGCGCACGTGCCAGCGTGAGGCTCAGCGCGGAAGCGGCCGCCGGCTTGTCGATCGCCGCGGGCACCGTCGTCACCGTGACGGCGATCAGCGCCGGCTGGGTGCTCTCGGCGGCCGGCCAGGCGATCGCGTTCATCCCGAACCAGATCGGCGCGGCGCTGCTGTACAACGAACGGATCACGCGATGAACCCGACGCTGCTCGCTCACCCGCGCATGCTGGTCGGCGTAGCGCTCGCGGCGGCGGCGTGCGCGGCCCACGCCGGCCGCGCATGCGAGAACAAGCCGCCGCGCGCCGACAACGTCGCCCGCGCGCTGGCGCTGGCCGAACGCACCGCGGCCAGCCTCGATGCCAGCGGCGCGCAAGTCGTCGTGCTGGCGCGAGCGGGGCAGAACCTCAGCGAGTACGGCCTGCGTTACTCGCATTTCGGGTTCGCGTACCGCGACGGCGCGGCCTGGCATGTCGTGCACAAGCTGAACCACTGCGGCACGGCGCATGCGGCGCTGTATCGCCAGGGGCTGGCCGAGTTCTTCCTCGATGATCTGGATCGCTACGAAGCCGCGGCGGTGGTGCCGGCGCCCGAGGTCCAGGCCCATCTGCTGCCGGCGCTGCGCGACAACGCGCGCGTCGCGACGCTGAACACGCCCGCCTACAGCATGGTCGCGTACCCATGGGCGCAGACCTACCAGCAGTCGAACCAATGGGCACTCGAGACGCTCGCGATGGTGGAGGAGCCGGCCGTGCGCACCCGCGAGCAGGCGCAGGCCTGGCTCAAGCTCAAGGGCTACACGCCGACGACGCTGCACCTTTCCGCATTCAAGCGCCTGGGCGCGCGCATGACCGCGGCGAACATCGCGTTCGACGATCACCCGAACGAGAAACGATTCACGGACCGGATCGAGACTGTCACGGTCGACTCGGTGTTCGCATGGTTGAATCGCAGCGGCCTCGGCGGCACAGTTCAGGTCATCCGCTGATCCCCGTTCATCCACGTCAGCAGCAGCACGAGACACCATGAGCGACTCCGCACACGCGCACCCGAACCAGTTTGCGTTGCTCAGCCAGCGCCGCTTCGCGCCGTTCTTCTGGACGCAGTTCCTCGGGGCCGGCAACGACAACCTGTTCAAGTTCGCGTTCACCGTGATGGTGACCTACCAGCTCGAGCTTGCGTGGCTGCCGCCGTCGCTGGCCGGGCTCGTGATCGGCGCGCTGTTCATCCTGCCGTTCCTGCTGTTCTCGGCGACCGCCGGACAGGCCACGGACAAGTACGACAAGACCCGCGTGATCCGCTTCGTGAAGAACCTCGAGATCGTCATCATGGCGATCGCGGCCTACGGCTTCTGGGCGACCGACGTCTACGCGCTGCTCGCCTGCGTGTTCCTGATGGGATTGCACTCGACGATCTTCGGCCCGGTGAAATACGCGTACCTGCCGCAGCACCTGAACGAGCGCGAGCTGACCGGCGGCAACGGCATGGTCGAGATGGGCACATTCGTCGCGATCCTGCTCGGGCAGGTCGCGGGCGGGCTGCTGGTCTCGGTTCCAGGCGTCGGGCCTCACTACGTCGCGATCGCCTGCCTCGCGGTTGCGCTGATCGGCCGCACCACCGCGCAGTTCGTGCCGAGCTCGCCGTCGATCGACCCGAACCTTGTGATCAACTGGAACCCGGTCAGCGAGACCTGGCGCAACCTGAAGCTCGCACACGGCAACATCGTCGTGTTCCGCTCGCTGCTGGGGATCTCGTGGATGTGGTTCTTCGGCGCGGTGTTCCTGAGCCTGTTCCCGGCGTTCGCGAAAGAGGTGCTGCACGGTAACGAGCAGGTCGCGTCGCTGCTGCTGGTCGTGTTCTCGATCGGCATCGGCGTGGGCTCGCTGCTGTGCGAGGTGCTGAGCAAGCGGCACGTCGAGATCGGCCTCGTGCCGTTGGGCGCGATCGGGATGAGCGTGTTCGCGATCGACCTGTACTTCGCCGCCCGCGGCCTGCCGCCGTCGGCCAGCCTGGGCGCGGCCGAGTTCGTCGCGCAGAGCCGGCACTGGCGCGTGATCGTCGACCTCGCGCTGCTGTCGCTGTTCGCGGGTCTGTACAGCGTGCCGATGTATGCGCTGATCCAGCTGCGCTCGCAGGCCAGCCACCGGGCGCGCATCATCGCCGCGAACAACATCCTGAACGCGCTGTTCATGATCGCGAGCGCGGTGATCGTCGGCGTGCTGCTGAAGGCCGGGCTGACGATTCCGCAGGTGTTCCTCGCGATCGGCGTGCTGAACGCGGTGGTCGCGTTCTACATCTTCATGCTGGTGCCGGAATACCTGCTGCGTTTCGTCGCGTTCGTGCTCACGCGTCTGATCTACCGCTTCAAGGTGCGCGGCGACGAGCACATTCCGGCCAGCGGCGCGGCGATCCTGGTCTGCAACCACGTCAGCTTCATCGACCCGGTGCTGATGATGGCGGCGAGCCCGCGGCCGATCCGCTTCATCATGGACCACCAGATCTTCAAGCTGCCGGTGCTGGGCTGGTTCTTCAAGCTCGCCAAGGCGATCCCGATCGCGCCGCAGCGCGAGAACGCCGCAACCTACGAGCAGGCGTTCGCGAGGGCGCGCCAGGTGCTGGACGAAGGCGACCTGCTGTGCATCTTTCCCGAGGGGGGCATCACCCGCAACGGCGAGCTCGGCGAGTTCAAGGGCGGGGTGATGAAGCTGCTCGAATCGAACCCGGTGCCGGTCGTGCCGCTCGCGTTGCAGAACCTGTGGGGCTCGTTCTTCTCGCGCAAGGACGGCAGCGCGATGAGCAAGCCGTTCCGGCGCGGGATGTTCAGCTCGGTGGGCCTGATCGCGGGTGACGCAGTGCCGCCCGCCGCGGTGACGCCGAGCATGTTGCGCGATCGGGTCGGCGCGCTGCTGGCCTCGTAGTCGGCCGATGGCCTGGATGCCGAACCGCGCCGCGCAGGCGCGCATCGTTCCGTTCGCGGTTTTCATGGTGCTGCTCGCGCTGCGCGGCTTCGTGCCGGGCGACGGCACCTGGGGCTTCGATCCGCGTTGGCTCTACGGCGTCACGATGCTCGCGATCGCCGCGCTGCTCGCGTGGTACTGGCGCGAGTACGGCGAGCTGGTCCGGCAGACCTGGCCGAGCGGTGGCGAGCTGGCGCTGGCGGTCGTCGTCGGCCTCGTCGTGTTCGCGCTCTGGATTCGCCTCGACGCACCGTGGATGCAGCTGGGCGACGCGAGCGCCGCGTTCGTGCCCGTCGATGCGAACGGGCAGCGGGTCTGGCCGTTGGTCGCGCTGCGCTGGATCGGCGCCGCGCTGGTGGTGCCGGTGATGGAGGAGCTGTTCTGGCGCTCGTTCCTGATGCGCTGGATCCGCAGCCCGCAGTTCGAGGCCGTGCCGCCGCAGCAGGTCGGCGTGAAGGCGGTCGTGCTGAGCACCTTCGTGTTCACGCTTGCGCACACGCTGTGGCTCGCAGCGGTGATCGCCGGGCTGGCGTACGCCGCGCTCTATGTGCGCACCGGCAAGCTGTGGGTCGCCGTCATCGCGCACGCGGTGACCAACGCTGCGCTCGGCGTGTGGGTGATCGCGACCGGACGCTGGGCGTTCTGGTGAGCCGCGGCGCAATGTCCTAAGACGCGGGCGCGCTGCCGCTGCTGTCGTCGACGCCGCGTTTGCGATCCTCGGCAAAGCGCCGGGCGTACGCAGCGAACGTGCCGGCGTCGAGCGCCTCGCGCACCTCGCGCATCAGGTTCACGTAGTAGTGCAGGTTGTGCACGCTCGCGAGCATCGGGCCGAGCATCTCGCCGCAGCGGTCCAGGTGGTGCAGGTAGGCGCGCGAGAAGTTCGTGCAGGTCGAGCAGGTGCAGGTCGGGTCGAGCGGGCGCTCGTCGCTGCGGTGGCGCGCATTGCGGATCTTCAGGTCGCCGAAGCGCGTGAACAGATGGCCGTTACGCGCATTGCGGGTGGGCATCACGCAGTCGAACATGTCGACGCCGGCTGCGACGCCCTCGACCAGATCCTCGGGCGTGCCGACACCCATCAGGTAGCGCGGCTTGTGCGCCGGCAGCCGGTGCGGCGTATGCGCGACGATGCGCTGCATCTCGGCCTTGGGCTCGCCGACGCTGACGCCGCCGATTGCATAACCCGGCAGGTCGAGTTCGACCAGCGCCGCCAGCGAGGCCTCGCGCAAGTTTTCGTACATGCCGCCTTGCACGATGCCGAACAACGCGTTCGGGTTCTCGAGGCGGTTGAACTCCTCCAGGCAGCGCCGGGCCCAGCGCAGGCTCAGCTCCATCGAGACGCGCGCTTCCTTTTCAGTCGTGACGTGACCCTTGGTCTCGTACGGCGTGCACTCGTCGAACTGCATCACGATGTCGCTGTTCAGCACGCGCTGGATCTGCATGCTGATCTCGGGCGTCAGGAACAGCTTTTCGCCGTTGACCGGCGACGCGAACTTGACGCCTTCCTCGCTGATCTTGCGCATCTCGCCCAGCGACCAGACCTGGAAGCCGCCGCTGTCGGTCAGGATGGGCCGCTGCCAGCCCTCGAACCGATGCAGGCCGCCGAAGCGTTGCAGCACATCGAGCCCGGGCCGCAGCCACAGGTGGAACGTGTTGCCGAGGATGATCTGCGCGCCCATCGCCTCCAGCGCCGACGGCATCACGCCCTTGACGGTGCCGTAGGTGCCGACCGGCATGAAGACCGGCGTCTGCACGGAGCCGTGGGCCAGCGTCAGCGTTCCGCGGCGGGCGTGGCCGTCGGTGGAGAGAAGATCGAATTTCATCGGGCGACGTACCGGCTTGCGGGCGTGGCGAAAGATGCGTAGTATAACGCTCGTTATAACTTCTCGTCGGGCCCCGCCATGCAAGCGCTCAAGCTCACCCAAATCGGCAACTCGGTCGGCGTGATCCTGCCGAAGGAATTGCTCGCGCGGCTGAAGGTCGAGAAGGGCGACACCTTGTATGTGACCGAGAGCCCCGACGGCGTCCGCTTGACGCCTCACGACCCCGAGTTCTCGTCGCAAATGGAGGCGGCGCGCAACATCATGAAGCGCCGCCGCAAGGTTCTGCACGAGCTCGCGAAATGAGAGTAGCCGGCAATGACCGCTGCGTCTGGATACAGACCGCGGTGGTCCTGGCGGTTCACGAGGAGCAATTGGCCGAGCACGGCGGTGCATTGGGCATTCGCGACCCCGGGTTGCTCGAATCAGCGCTGGCTCGGCCTCGGCACCTGGCTGCGTACGGCGAACCGGATGTCGCCGCTCTGGCGGCCGCTTACGGGTATGGCCTGGCACGCAACCATCCGTTCGTCGATGGAAACAAGCGCACCGCTTTCGTCGCGGTCGAATTGTTTCTGGCGCTGAACGGCGGCGAACTGCTGGCCGAAGATGCCGACTGCGTCTTGACCATGCTGGCGCTCGCCGCCGGCGATCTCGACGAAGCCGCGTTCGCCGAGTGGCTGCGCCGTCACAGCGCCGCGCGCTGAAGCAGCATCGCGTCACCGTAGCTGAAGAAGCGATAACGCTCGCGCACCGCGTGCGCGTACAGCGTGCGGATGCGCTCATAGCCGGCGAATGCGCTGACCAGCATCAAGAGCGTGCTCTTCGGCAGATGGAAATTGGTGACCAGCACATCGACGGCGCGGAACTCGAAGCCCGGCGTGATGAAGATGTCGGTCTCGCGCGCGCCCGCTGTCGGCATGCCGCTGGCCAACGCGGCCGATTCGAGTGCACGCAGCGTCGTCGTGCCGACCGCGACGATGCGCCCTCCGGCGGCACGCGTCCGCGCCATGGCCTCGACCGTCGCCTCGCCGACCTCGAACCACTCGCTGTGCATGCGGTGCTGCGACAGATCCTCGCTGCGCACCGGCTGGAACGTGCCGGCGCCCACATGCAGCGTGACATGGGCGGTCGCGATGCCGCGCGCCGCCAACGCCGCGAGCACGCCGGCATCGAAATGCAGCGCCGCGGTCGGCGCCGCCACGGCACCGGGCTTCGCCGCGAACACGGTCTGGTAGCGCGCCTCGTCGTCCGCGGTGTCGGCGTGCGTGATGTAAGGAGGCAGCGGCACATGGCCATGCATCTCGAGCAGCGCCAGCGGATCGTTTGGGAAGCGCAGCCGGAACAGCGAGTCCTGCGGGCCGTCGCGGCCCAGCACCTCGGCCTCGAACGCGTCGGCGAAGCGGATCATGCTGCCGGGCTTGGGCGACTTGCTCGCGCGCAGGTGCGCCAGCACCTCGCGTTCGGGCAACACCCGCTCGACCAACGCCTCGACCGCACCGCCGCTGCCGGCCTTGACGCCGAGCAGCCGCGCTTTGATCACCCGCGTGTCGTTGAAGACCAGCAGATCGCCGGCACTCAACAGCGCCGGCAGTTCGCGAAACGCGCGGTCGATCGGCGAGTCACCCCGCCCATCGAGCAGCCGCGACGCGCTGCGCTCGCTCGCCGGATGCTGCGCGATCAGCTCGGGCGGCAGGGCGAAGTCGAAGTCGCTCAGCGTGTAAGGGGTCGCGTGGGAAGAAAGAGGGGACATCGAGGTTGAGGGCTGGACCGGCCCGTGCCAACGGCGGAGGCAGAATTCTCCCATGACGAACACGGCGGCTTCTTCGAGCACGACCCGCGCAGCCTCGCCGAAATCCGCCCCGCAGCGCGCGCTCGAGAAGCTCGGCCTGGTCCGCTCGATCGACCTGGCGCTGCACCTGCCGATGCGCTACGAGGACGAGACGCGTGTCGTCGCGATCGGCACGCTGCGCGACGGCGATGTCGCGCAGGTCGAAGGCGTCGTCATCGATTGCCACGTGCAGATCCGCGCGCGGCGCCAGCTCGTCGTGCGCATCCACGACGGGCGGGACGACCTGGTGCTGCGCTTCCTGCACTTCTATCCGTCGCACCAGAAGAGCCTCGCGGTCGGCCGGCGGGTGCGCGTGCGCGGCGAGGTGCGCGGCGGATTCCTCGGGCTCGAGATGGTGCACCCGAGCTTCAAGGCGGTCGACGAGGGCATCTCGCTGCCGGCGCTGCCGACCGCGTTGACGCCGGTCTACCCGACCAGCGCGCAGCTGCCGCAGGCCTATCTGCGCAAGGCGATCGACGCGGCGCTGACACGCGCCGACCTGTCGGAGCAGCTGCCGCCCGAGGTGCTGACGATGCCGCTGTGGGACTTGCGCGCCGCGCTCGACTACCTGCACCATCCCGCGCCCAGCGTGAGCCTGGCCGCGCTCGAGGACCGAAGCCACCCGGCGTGGCTGCGCCTCAAGTTCGACGAGCTGCTCGCGCAGCAGCTCTCGCAGCTGCAGGCCAAGCTCGATCGCGAGAAGCAGCGCGCGCCGCGCTTTGCGCTGCACCGCGGCGGGCTGCACGAGCGGCTGCTCGCCGCATTGCCGTTTGCGCTGACCGCGGCGCAGCGCCGCGTCGGCGACGAGATCGCGGCTGATCTCGAACGGGCGACGCCGATGAACCGCCTGCTGCAAGGCGATGTCGGCTCGGGCAAGACGGTGGTCGCCGCGCTGGCCGCCGCGATCGCGATCGGCAACGGCTGGCAATGCGCACTGATGGCGCCGACCGAGATCCTTGCCGAGCAGCACCTGCGCAAACTGGTCGGCTGGCTCGAGCCGCTGGGCATCACGGTCGCATGGCTGACCGGCAGCCGCAAGGGCAAGGCGCGGCAGACGATGCTCGCGCAGATCGAATCGGGCGAAGCGATGCTGGTCGTCGGCACGCACGCGGTGATCCAGGAACAGGTGCGCTTCGCGAAGCTGGGCCTCGCGATCATCGACGAGCAGCATCGCTTCGGCGTTCAGCAGCGACTGGCGTTGCGCGACAAGCTGGTCGATGCCGCGGCGCCGACGAAGCTCGAGCCGCATCTTCTGATGATGAGTGCGACACCCATTCCACGCACGCTCGCGATGACGCTGTTCGCCGATCTGGACATCAGCACCATCGACGAGTTGCCGCCGGGCCGCACGCCGGTCGTCACGAAACTCTTCGCCGACAGCAAGCGCGATGCGGTGATCGCGCGCATTCGCGACGAGGTCGAACAGCGGCGGCAGGTGTACTGGGTGTGCCCGCTGGTCGAGGAGAGCGAGCATGTGGACTTGCAGAACGCGACGGCCACGCACCAGCATTTGAGCGAGGCGCTGAGCGGTCACAAGGTGGGCCTGCTGCACGGCCGCATGCCGGCGGCCGAGAAGGCAGCGGTGATGGCGCTGTTCGGCGGCGGGCAGATGGCGGTGCTGGTCTCGACGACGGTGATCGAAGTCGGCGTCGACGTGCCGAACGCATCGCTGATGGTGATCGAGCATGCCGAGCGCTTCGGGCTCTCGCAGCTGCATCAGCTGCGCGGCCGGGTCGGGCGCGGCAGCACGGCCAGCGTCTGCGTGCTGATGTACAGCACGCCGCTGTCCGACACCGCGAAGGCGCGGCTCAAGGCGATGCTGGATACCGCCGACGGCTTCGAGATCGCGCGCCGCGACCTCGAGATCCGCGGCCCGGGCGAATTTTTCGGCGCACGCCAGTCGGGCGCGCCGCTGCTGCGTTTCGCCGATCTGGCGCTCGACGAACCGCTGGTGCGGCAGGCGCGCGTCGTCGCACAGCGCCTGCTGGCCGACCATCCGCGCGCAGCCCGGGCGCACTTGGCGCGCTGGCTCGGCGAGCGCACCGAATACCTCAAGGCCTAAGCGAGGCAAGCGCGCGAACGCAAGGCCATGCCGGCCGGGAAGCGTGGGAGTGACGCGTGCCCTCATCCCGCTCAGAATGGCGTGCCGCTACCCGCGGCAACGTCGATGGGCGGGCCAGGAGCCCGGCCCCGAATCCAACACAAACGGAGAGCCTTCCATGTCCTTGATTCAACGCGTTCAAGACATCCTGCTCAAGCCCAAGGAAACGTGGCCCATCATCGCCGGCGAGGGCGGCGACACGGCATCGATCTACAGCAACTACGTGGTCTATCTCGCCGCGATCCCGGCGATCGCGTCGTTCATCGGCCTGTCGTTGATCGGCGCCGGCGCATTCGGCTATTCGGTGCGCATGCCGATCGTCAGCGGCCTGGTGCAGATGGTGGTCACCTTCGTGCTGTACCTCGTGATGGTGTTCGTGATCGCGCTGATCGTCGATGCGCTCGCGCCCACGTTCAACGGCACGAAGAGCCAGATCAACGCTCTCAAGCTGGTCGCGTACGGCAGCACCGCGGGCTTCGTCGGCGGCATCTTCGGGCTGATCCCGTCGCTGTCCATCCTCGGGCTGCTGGCCGGGCTGTATTCGATCTACCTGATCTACACCGGGCTGCCGGTGATGATGAGATGCCCGCCCGAGAAGGCCGGCGCGTACACCGCGGTCGTGGTCGTCTGCGGCATCGTGGCCGCGGTGATCCTGGGCGCGGTGATGGCGGTGCTGATGCCGAGCAGCGGGATGCGCACCGGCTTCAGCGGCGTCGGTGGGCAGGACACCAACGTGACGATCTCGACGCCCGGCGGCGAAGTGAAGATCGACACCGCGAAGATGGAGGAGATGGCCAAGAAGATGGAAGAGGCCAGCAAGTCCGGCGACCCGGCCGCGGCCGGCAAGGCCGCCGGTGCGGTGATCAGCGCGATGACCGGCACGAATGCGGCGCCGATTGCGGCCGCCGATCTGAAGGCCTTGCTGCCCGAGGCGATCGGCGAGCTGAAGCGCGAGTCCATCGAGTCGGGCGGCGGCAACGTCGCCGGCATCGGCGGCTCGTCGGCCAAAGCCGCGTACGCGGCCGGCGACAAGCGCGTGCGGCTGTCGCTCACCGACCTGGGCGGGCTCGGCGGGGTCGCCGCGATGGCCGCGTGGGCCAACGTCACCTCGGATCGCGAGACGCCCAGCGAGATCGAGAAGACCTACAAGAGCGGCGAGCGCACCGTGCACGAGAAGCAGATGAAGGACGGCAGCCGCGCCGAATACACCGTGCTGCTCGCCAACGGCCTGGTCGTCGAGGCCGAAGGGGACAAGGTCGACATCGCGGCGCTGAAGTCGGTGATCGACGGTGTCGGCCTGTCCAAGATCGAGGCGCTCAAGCGCGCGGCCAAGTAGCGCTCTCAGCCGGCGAAGTGCATCTGGTACTTCGCGCCATCCGAGAACAGGCAGGCACCCGTGCCCATGCCCGGACCGCTGATCAGGTACTCGCACTGCGCGTTCACGCCCTTGGCGCCATAGGCGTTGGCGACGCCGCGCCGGCCGCTGTAGCTGCGTTGCACGCTGCCGATGGGGCGGCCCAGCACCTCGTCGTGGATGCGGCCGAAGCCCACGTAACCCGCATCGACGCGGGTCGATTCGCCCACCAGGATGTCGCCGCGGTAGGTGACGCTGAAGCTGCCGTGGCCGGCGTTGTTGTCGACGACCGTCGCGCTCAGCATGCCGCCCGCGTTGGCCTGTTCGTTGACCGGGTACAGGCGCACCGTCAGCGTCGTCGGCTGCGCCGGTGCCGCGGCCAGCACGGCCGAGCCGCCGCCCGGGGCTGATGGATCGCGCGAGACCACGGTCGGATACGGTTGGCCGGTGCGCGGATCGATCGGCACGATGTAGCAGGCGCTCAGCACGCTCGTGCTCACGACCAGCGCGGCCAGCAGACCGCGATGGGTAGCCGGAAAGGAGCGGGGCAAGCCTGGACGCGACGTACTCATACAGGACCTTCGAGGCGCGGCGACATTGCCGCGGCGCGAAGAATCCGCGAGCCTGGCCGGCGGCGGCAAGCGCCGCGACGTGGGGTATCGGCGCGCGATGCCCTTGGGCGCGCAGCATCGCACGCGCCTCGGCTATTCTTCCGCGCACGCTTCGATACAACACGAGACATGACACTGACCGAGCTTCGCTACATCGTCGCCGTCGCGCGCGAACGTCACTTCGGCCGCGCGGCCGAAGCGTGCTTCGTCTCGCAGCCCACGCTCAGCGTCTCGATCAAGAAGCTCGAGGAAGAGCTGGACGTGAAGATTTTCGAGCGCGGCGCGAGTGAGGTCAGCGTGACGCCGCTGGGCGAGGACATCGTGCGCCAGGCGCAGCAGGTGATCGAGCAGGCGGCGGCGATCAAGGAGATCGCCAAGCGCGGCAAGGATCCGGTCTCCGGCCCGCTGCGCTTGGGCGTGATCTACACGATAGGCCCGTACCTGCTGCCCGACCTGGTCAAGCAGGCGATCGAGCGCGTGCCGCAGATGCCGCTGATGCTGCAGGAAAACTTCACCGTCAAGCTGCTCGAGATGCTGCGCACCGGCGAGCTCGACTGCGCGATCATGGCCGAGCCGTTCCCCGACACCGGGCTCGCGGTCGCGCAGCTCTACGACGAGCCGTTCATGGCCGCGGTGCCGACCCTGCACCCGCTCGCCAAGCGCAAGAGCCTGACCGCCGAGGAGCTGAAGAACGAGACCATGCTGCTGCTGGGCACCGGGCACTGCTTCCGCGATCACGTGCTCGAGGTCTGCCCCGAGTACGCACGCTTCTCGAGCGATGCCGACGGCATCCGCAAGAGCTTCGAAGGCTCGTCGCTCGAGACGATCAAGTACATGGTCGCCTCGGGCATGGGCGTGACCGTCGTGCCGCAGCTCAGCGTGCCGAAGGACCCGCAGCCGCACGTCAAGTACATCCCGTTCACGAAGCCGGTGCCGACGCGCCGCGTCGTGCTTGCGTGGCGCCGCACGTTCACGCGTTACGAGGCGATTGCGGCGCTGCGCAACGCGATCTACGCGTGCGAGTTGCCGGGGGTCAAGCGGCTGTCGTGATGCGCCGGGCCCAAGCCCAAGCCCAAGCCCAAGCCCAAGCCCGTTCGCGCTGAGCCTGTCGAAGCGCCTTTCGCGAGGGCCGTTCGCGCTGAGCCTGTCGAAGCGCCTGTGACACGCGGGGCTTCGACAGGCTCAGCCCGAACGGTGGTCCGCGTCAGCCCGAACGGTGGTCCGCGTCAGCCCGAACGGTGGTTTGCGTCAGCCCGGACGGTGGTTTGCATCGTGAGTCCCTGTCAGTCCGGCCGCACGCCGTCGAACGCACGCTGCAGCAGCTCGCGGATC